>JAWBZV010000016.1:0-26742 GCA_038865865.1 Bathyarchaeia archaeon
AACTTCATATTCCCCAGCTTTCACGCGGATGGAAAAGCCTCCCCCTGAACCCTCAGCGCCTCGCCCGCTCAAACCAACCACACATATTAAAGATGATGTTTTACCTTTTTAGAATTTGCGTAACTAACACATGCCCGTCAAAATGCGCCTGTAAGGGTTACCCCCTTGCCTTCACCATGTAGAAAACCCTACCCTAACAACCGCCATGGAACCCACAACTCCAATGTATGGAATATACTGACAATGAGAGGGGGCTCCCCCATGAGTAAATTCTAACATCATACATGTCTAAAGTTTCTGGGACCTGCGCCCAACTATATGTGTTGGCCTTCCATTATAAACTCGTAAGCCCAATTTGTGTAGAAGACTGGCTGGTTGTCAGCGTCTTTCTCTCAACGTAACGTTCATACCATAGATTGCACTCCACGTGCCCAATAATCATGAAGGTGCTTGTTGACTGCCATGGCCCTACCTAGCATCGTTCACTACTAGGAAAGTGTAGTTTCAGTTTCGGTTCGAAAGTTTCTTTTATTTTTTGATATATTTCGCGGTTGAAGTATGAATTTATTAAGTATCAATATGTAGTACGCCTTCAACACGGGACCATCTTGCCCAAGAAGGCCTTACGCGTATGGCTTTCAAGCACTCTGACGGCCGTGTCATTAGCCCATCTCATAGACGCCTTAAACGCCCTATTATTCAACAACCCAATAGTTCTGCTTAGGCTTTACCCCTTTACAGCGGACAAAATTAAGGCAATAACGCCTGAAAACTATTTCATAACCTTCGCGTTTGCAACCCTAATGCTTTGGGGTTTAACATGTATCATAGCCTTCGAAAACCCTGTGGAAAGATTCATGAACAGGGTACTTTCGGAAGCCAAAAAACAGAGCACTGTGGAAAGCCAGCTTCTAGAGCAGAAAAGCGAAGTCTTAGACGCAATGAGCGAAACCATCGAAGAAAACAACAAGTTACTAGCGCATGTTAGAGATGTGCTATATAATGTAAGGGCAGAAGCTAAGGAAATCCAGCCAATAAAGGAATTTGTAGAAAAAATAAAATTGGAAATTAACGATTTAAAAAGGGAAATTAAAAAGCTTGAAGGAAAAATAAATTTTCCAGTAATATGCATGAATTGTGGAAAACCAATCCTTCCAGAGTTTAAAATGTGCCCTTACTGTGGCGAAAATATCAAATCAGCTAAAGAAGAAAGTTTTCAACAAAGTAGCAATAACGTTAACATTATCTCGCATGAGCAAATCTATAACAAAACAGCTGAAAACCGAAACTAGAGGCCTATGCGCCTTCCGTTGCACAATAGGGTACACTGAAGAAAGGAAGGTTACAAAAGTCCAACCAAAGCTAAGGGTGATTGACTTTTGCTTTAGGATTTCAGTTTTTTCCTTAGGACTTCGCTGACCAACCCTGCATCCGCCTTCCCCCGCACTTCCCTCATGATCACGCCCATTATTGGGCCGAAGGCTTTTTCGCCGCTCTTTTTAATCAAATCTTTATTCTGCGCTATTACATTGTCGATGATTTTCTCGAGTTCCTCCCTTGACATGGTTTTTAAGCCCAAGCTTTTAATGGCCTCTTTTACGTTTTGCCCTTCATGTTTTGCAAGCCATGCGGCGATGTCTTGGAGGGTTTCTTTGGTTATTTCGCCTAAGCTTAGGCTTTTGAAGATTTCCCTGATCTGGTCTTCTGTTATTTTTTCTGTTGGGATTCCGTCGCGTTTTAGGGCTTTCATGGTTTCTGTTAGGAAAACCGCGATTGTTGTGGGTGAGATTTTGGTTTCCTTTGCCACAGCTTCAAAGAACTCTGTGTATTCTGAGTCCATGAGTTGTTTGGCTATTTTCTCGTTTAGGCTGTACTCGCGCATAAGCCTCTTGAGTTTTTGTTCTGGAAGCTCTGGGAGACGCTTCTCCAACTCTTTTATGTACTCCTCTCGGAGTTTTATGGGCGGTATGTCTGTTTCTGGATACATGCGGGCTGCTCCAGGCCTAGGTCTCATGTAGCGGGTTGTTCCGTCAGGGTTTGCCGCGCGGGTTTCCTCTGGAACCCCCTTTAAGGCTTCGCGGGCCCTTTCTAAAACAGCCTTTAAGGCGTCTGCAGCGTTTTCCGGATTGTCCGCCACAAAAACCACTGCGTCCTCTTCTCTGGCGTCCACCGCCTTTTTCAAGGCTTCTACTTCTTGGATGGTTATCCCGTAAGCTGGCAGTTCGTCGGTGTGGAATATGCCGCCAACCCTTCCCCAGAAGCGGGCGCGGTCAGCCATCTCTGTGCCTAGGCGGACGCCGGGCATAAGCTCTCGCCTCAAAAAGCCTCTAAACTTTGGAAGTTTCAAGGCTAGGACTTTCTGGTTTTTCTCCAAGGCTTTTCTGAGAACCTTGCAGGCTGTTTGCCTGAAAACCTCTGTTACGTCGAAAATCTCCTCTTTCAAGGTTTCTTCGCTGGCTCCGGCTTTTCGCAGCTCTTCGCTGATTTTTATAAGGTTTAGCTGCCTCTGAACCTCATACTCCACAACTAGTGGGATGAGCTCAAGCTCCTGAACGCCCTTAATCTCTGTGAGGGCCCCATTCTGTATTGATATGTTTAGGTCTTGGCGTATGGTGCCCAAACCACGCTTGACCCGCCCTGTGGCGCGGAGGATTTTGCCTATGGCTAGGGCTACTTCGCCAGCCTCTTTAGGCGTTTTTATGACAGGAGCCGTCGCCACTTCAATTAATGGTATGCCCAACCGGTCTATGCGGTAGCGGATAACCGTGCCCTCTTCTCCCGTTTTACGGGCGGCGTCTTCTTCTAGGCTTACGTGTTGAATTGGCACTGTTTTGTCGCCTACTTTTATTTTGCCGTTTAAGGCGATGACGCATGTGCGCTGGAATCCTGTCGTGTTGGAACCGTCTATCACAGTTTTCCGCATAACGTGGATTTCGTCCACCGGCGTAGCGTCCATCATAAGCGCCGCCGTTAACGCTATCTCAACCGCCTCCATGCTAAGCTGGTGCGGAGGCTCCTCGTCCATCTCCACAAGGCAAGCCGTCTGCCTATTCGCCTCGTACAGAATTTTCACACCTTTTTGGAATTCGAAGAAGGCAGCTGGGTCTATCTGGCCCAATTCACTTTGGGTTGGCCTAAGCCTCCGCAGAAAAGTTATTTCAGGCTCTTCTTTGAAGAGCTCTGGCTTACATGCGCAGAAAAGCTTCGTGGAAGTGTCCAGTTGCTGGTGGATTTCCAGACCAACTTTCAAGCCGACTTTCTCATAATTTAACTCCACGGCTTCCCCCCCTTAATAGGGGCCTTTTTCCCAGTACTGGGTGCGCTGGGAAAGCTCCCCGGCAATATTTGTTTTCAACAGCCTTTTTGCTTCTTCAACATCGTTGGTCTGTCCGAAAATCCACATAAGCTTAACCGTGGCGGTTTCCGCCAGCATATCCTCAAGCGGGATTACGCCTAAAGCAAGCAGGTCTCTTCCAGTGTCATAGACGTTCATGTTTATACGTCCCCAGATACACTGGGAGGCCATAGCCACCACTACGCCTTTGTCCACGGCGCGTTTTATCGGCTGAAAAAGCCTGTTTGAAACGTGGCCTAAACCTGTGCCCTCCAGCACAAGCGCCTTATAATCGCTGTCCACATACCATTCAATCACTGACGGATCCATTCCAGGATAAAACTTGACCAAGGCGACTTTATCGTTGAAGCTTGGTCTTAAAACAGGCTTCCTTGAAGGGTCGCGTTTCCTGTAATCCTCAGTAAGCATGGTTATTTTTTCGCCCTCCACACGGGCTATGGGTTGGGCGTTTATAGATTTGAAGGCGTCTCTGCGGCTTGTGTGACACTTGCGAACGCGTGTACCGCGGTGCAGGGCTATGGTGGTGTCTGAAACCGTTTCATGCATGGCCACGGCGGCTTCTGCGAAAGGGGCCTTTGCAGCAGCCAAAACTGCGCCTGTAAGGTTTGTGGCAGCATCTGAGCTGGGACGATCTGCGGAACGCTGAGAACCCACAAAAATTACGGGGACCGGCAAGTTTTGCAGTGCAAAGCTTAATGCGGCAGCCGAATAACCCATAGTATCCGTGCCATGGGCTATGACAACACCGTCCACGCCCTCAGCAATTTTTTCCGCCACGGTTTTAGCCATCTCAGCCCAGTGAGCTGGCGTGATGTTTTCGCTGTAAAGGCTGAAGAGAATTTGCGCGTCAATGCGGGCAATATTCGCCAACTCTGGAACAACGCTGTAAAGGTCGCTTGCTGAAAGGGCTGGACGAACCGCGCCTGTCCTATAATCAACGCGGCTTGCGATGGTGCCCCCAGTGCTAATTATGGAGACTTTTGGCAGGCTTGGGTTCTGCTCAGGCAAAGGCGGAGCCACAAAGGCAGGCTTCTCTCCCTTTCCAACCTTCTCTACTTTAGCGTCCGGGGTTAAAAGCACACCAATGTTATAGCCGCTCCGCAGCTTAATCACAACATGCTGATCATCGCCATACTCGGAACGCGGAATAAGGATACCTTCATAGACTTGACCGCCCTTCACTATGCGAATTAAATCTCCGACTTCCGCGCCAACGCCTTGAAGAATTTCGAGGGCTAACCCCTTATATCCAGTAAGCTCTCCTTTTCCGCTCATCCCAAATTCTCCAACATTCAACTGTAAAAGGCGTTTATTGTCTTTAACTTTATTGCATGATTTGACGGTTAAAAAGGTGGTGTTAAGGCCGCCTAGCTTTAGCTTTTCAATACTTTGGACATATATGGCCCATCATATGTGTATCCGAACTTCTTGTAGTATTGTTTTGTGCCCAAGGCGCTTGTGACCAGGATTTTTTTGAAGCCGTATTCTTGGCTGGTTATACGTTCCGCCTCATGTAATAGGACTGCGCCGTAGCCTTTGTGCTGCCATGCCTTTGTTAGGCGTTTGCCTACCGGCACAACCGGGCCGTAGACGTGGAGTTCGCGGATTATGCTGCTCGGCTGGGTGTTTATTTCCGGTCTGTGCGCCTTTTCTGACGGGATTCTAAGCCGCAGGTAGCCTATGAGCACGTCATTTTCCGTGTCTTCTGCTGAGATGAAGATTTCCTCGCCTCCTGACGCCTCATAACGCGTTGTTAGAATATTCACTTTTTCCGGTTCTGGTTTTACACCGTCTGCCAGAAGCCTGTGTCCAACCTCGCGGCATCTTATGCATCGGCATCTTAAACCCTGCTCCCCGAGCTTCCGCTGGACTAGTTGGCGGAGATTGCTTGTTTTCACACCCGCCACTATTATGGGGGCTGGTATATCGCGTTGGATGCGCATTATGCGCACCCACGGTGGAATCATCTTCTTAATCTCCACTATTAGGCGGGCTGCCTCCTCGGCTGTGTAGGGCTTATATTCGCCCCTTATATACCACTCGTAAATTCTTGTTCCCTTCAAAACGAGGCATGGGTAAATTTTAATCATGTCCGGCTTATAGGCCGAATTCGTGAAAATTTCTTTGAAGGCTGCCAAGTCCTTCTCAAAGTTTGAGCCCGGCAGCCCCGGCATCATGTGGTAGACGATCTTAAGCCCCGCGTCTTTTAGGGTCTGCGTGGCCTCGATTACGTCGGCCACCGTATGGGTTCTGCCTACAAGCCTGTAAATGGCGTCGTCGGGGTTTTGGACGCCTAGTTCCACGCGGGTTACACCCATCTCCAGCATGCTGTCCACATGAGGCTTCTTAGCCCAGTCCGGCCGGGTTTCAACCGTTATGCCCACATTTCGGATTCGGCTGCTTTCCGCTTTGCATTTTGCCTCCTCAAGGCTTTGGGTGTCCTCGCCTATTATAGCGTCCAAGCATCGCTGAACAAACCACCGTTGATATTCCATGGGCGTAGCTGGGAATGTTCCGCCCATAACGATAAGTTCAACCTTGTCCACGTGATGGCCTATCGCTTTCAGCTGTTCGATGCGGCTTCTAACCTGCTCGTAAGGGTCGAAGGAGTGCTGCAAACCCCTCATGGCCGCCGGCTCACGGCCCGTGTAGCTTTGGGGAACTCCGTAGGGCGGGCCTCCGGGGCAGTATGCGCAGGTCTCAGGCTGGGGACATGGATGAGGCTTCGTCATAACCGCCACAACAGTTACGCCTGAAATGGTCCTTGTGGCCTTTCGGCGCAGAACAGGCAGAAGTTTACCGCGTTCCTCAGGCTTTAGGGCGTTTATTATCTCAGGGTTTGAAGGGATCCTTTCAAGCCCATATTTGGCTGCAACCCGCATTTTAACACGACTGACAGTTTCTGGACTAAGCTGGGGAGCACACATCAAACAGTCAATAATTTCGCGGACAACCTCTTCCATACCCAAACCTTTCTCAGCCACAACACCCAAAAGAAGCTAAACAGACAAATAAGCAAAACGCAAAAGCTGGAAAAGCCTAAACCCAGTTTTGGCCCGGCTTCCGCTGCAAAACCACCCGCTTTTCATAGTTACGCCTATTCCTAAACTTGGGCGGGGGACTCTTCTTGGGCAAAGGCTGAATTTTAGGAGTCTGAGACCTAACCTTCCCAGCCTTTGAAAGCGAACCGTGTGTCGGCAACCTAAGCCACCCAAAAAGGCACATGTACACAGTAACTCTTAAACCTTTCCAAGCAGAAATGGAAAAATGGCAGGGGTTGCCGAGCCTGGTCAAAGGCGCAGGCTTCAGGAGCCTGTCCCGTAGGGGTTCGTGGGTTCAAATCCCACCCCCTGCACCACATCAGATGCTTATTTTGATCTGCTTCTAGTTGTGTAGGTGGCATGCAACCAAGTGTCCGTTTCCAACATCAATCATCCGGGGTTCTTCTCTGCATTTTTCGAACGCAAGGGGACATCTGGTTCTGAAACGGCAACCTGAAGGCGGGTTTATCGGGCTAGGCGGCTCTCCTGGAATCACGTTTCTTTCTTTGAACCTGTTTTCAGGATCGGGGTCTGGAACAGCCTCTATCAAAGCTTTTGTATATGGATGTAAAGGATTTTTAATAACCTCTTTTGTCAGGCCGTACTCAACTATTTTTCCAAGGTACATGACTCCAATGTTGTCGGAGAAATAGTTTGCCGTGGCGATGTCGTGGGTTATATACATTATGCCCATTCCGTACTTTTTCTGCAAGTCCCTGAGGAGGTATAGGATTTCAGCCCTGCTGGAGGCATCAATCATAGAGACGGGTTCGTCTGCTACCAGAAATACTGGTTCAAGCACAATTGCCTTCGCAATTCCAACCCTCTGCCGCTGCCCTCCAGAAAGCATATGGGGATATTTGGGCAAAAACTCCTCCGCTGGTAGCAAACGCACATCGCCTAGCGCCTTTAAAAGGAGTTTCTCCCTCTCGTCGGCGGGATAGCCGTGAACAAGCATGGGTTCTTCAATTATCTGTTTAACCGTCATGTAAGGGTTCAGCGACATAAAGGGGTCTTGAAAAACCATCTGCGCCTTCTTCCTGAACTCCTTAAGGTCTTCCTTAACATGCGTGACGTCTCTGCCCTCAAAAATTATTTTACCGGATGTAGGTTCAACAAGTTTAAGGGCTGTCCTTCCTAAGGTGGTTTTGCCGCTTCCTGATTCGCCAACTAAGGCAACGGTTTCGCCTTTACGTACAGTTAGGGAAACTCCGTCAACAGCCCTAACTACTAATGTTTTAAAGAAGCCCTTGGGGACGTAGAAGTAGGTTTTAATGTCTAAAAGTTCAATAATTACGTTCAAGGCTGATCACTCGTAAAGCCAACATTTAACCAGTCTTCCATCAACGCTAATTGTTGGAGGACTATTCACCTTACATTTCTCCATCACATATTGGCATCTTGGGTGAAATCTACATCCAGAGGGCGGATTTATAAGGTCTGGAGGCGCGCCGGGAATAAATTCTGGCATTCTCTCGCCCCTCAAAAGGGGGATGCATGAAATTAACTTTTGGGTGTATGGATGTTTGGGGGCGAGCAAAACCTTTTCAATTGGGCCTAGCTCAACTATTTCGCCCACGTACATGACGCCTATCTTGTCACATAGGTCGCTGGCTAAAGCTATATCGTGGGTTATGTAGATCATGGATAAATGCAGCTGTTTTTTCAGCCTCTTTAGAAGGTTCATTATTTGGGCTTGCACGCTTACGTCAAGGGCTGACGTGGGTTCGTCGAGGATCACTATTTCTGGGTTAAGTGATAAAGCTGTTGCTATAACAACCCTTTGCCTCATGCCCCCACTAAGTTCATGAGGATACCTCTCAACGAATTCAGAAGGCAAACCAACCAATTTGAAAAGTTCTTTCGCCTTTTCCAAAGCTTCTTTCTTATCAACATTCTTGTGCACTATCAAGGGCTCAGCCACTTGAAAGCCAGCTTTAAGTACGGGATTTAGAGAGTTCATGGCTCCCTGAAAAACCATAGATATCTTCTTCCATCTAATTTCACTTCTAATTTCTCCCTCACTTAAAGTCATTAAATTCTTGCCCTTGAACAGGATTTCTCCCTCAAACTTCACAACGTTACTTGGCAGAAGCCTTATCAGAGCGATGGCTGTGCTAGATTTTCCGCATCCAGACTCGCCCACAAGCCCCAACGCCTCGCCATCTTCTAGGTCAAACGTGACGCCGTCAACCGCTCTAACAGCACCCCTAAGGGTTCCATAGTAAAGTTTAAGATTGCTTACACTTAGGACAGCCATCACCGCCATCTCCTCAGCTTGGGGTTTACAACAGGTTCCAGTCCAAGGGCTAAAAGCACGAAGGTAACCGCTGAAAATACAATAAGGATTCCAGGTGGGAGAACCCACCACCAGTAGCCAAGGTAAACCGCCCCGTTCTTAAAGCCATGTTCAAGAATCTGCCCCCATGTTGGCATGCTTGGGTCGCCTAGCCCTAGAAAGCTTAACCCCGCTTCGGCAAGTATGGCTGTGGGAGTGTAAAATATCATCTGAGAGAGGACGTAAGGAGCCACCTGAGGGAATATGTGGCGTAGCATGATCCTCCGTCTAGAGGCGCCTATAGACACTGCGGATTCAACGAAGGGAGCGGTTTTGATGGATAAGACCATGGAGCGCAGGATTATGGTTAAAGAAGGCCATCCGAAGGCCACTAATACAAGCACGATAATCCAAAGTTTTCCGCCGAATATAAAGGTTAAGAGTATCAGTAGGGGAAGCTGGGGAAAATTGTTTATGACGTCGGCTACCCTCTGGATGAAATCGTCCACACGGCCTCCAACGTAACCACTTACTATGCCCAGAACTGCGCCAATAACCGTCGTGATTACAGAAGTTGCAAATCCTATAAGCAAGGCGACAGGAAAACCGAATAGCAATCCTTGGAAGAGGTCTCTCCCGAGGGTATCGGTTCCCATAAGGCCATAAACCATCCCGCCGACAACGAAAGCCACTTTACCTATTTCATCCCTTATATCCATGGAGGATAACACAACTTTTATACGGTACAAGCCCTTTAAGGGCTGGAATGAGCCGTTAACCAGTCTTCCAAAAATTATTTTTTCATAACCTACATCCATTACTTTGCTTGGGGTTAATGTAAAATTGTATTCTGTTAAAAGGAACGAAGATAAGGATTGGGCTACAGCTGTTTCACCGCTTAAAAGAATTCTCTTGGGTTCACTTACATATCGCATATATGGAGGCTCTTCACCTTGAAGCGGCTTCTCAACGCTTAATGTGTATAAGTCTATTGTTTTATTGTCAGGCCTTTCCATAAACAGTCTGACTATTGGGGGGCTTTTATAGTAGGTTAGGTTTTCAAGCCTTAAGATTATGAATGTTGGAAACTGATCGGATTTAAGTTCATAGCTCATAATATAATTTTTTAAGTAATATTGACCTGAAAACTGCGGTATAGGGGTTCCAGATAAAAGAACCGAGTGTTCAAGCAGTTTTTCCGTGTAGATATAGTTTACCCACGTGGGCTTTGCAAGCTTTGGATTTTCTACCCAGTACCGCGGGTTGCTCCAATAACTTGTCCCGTAGTCAAGGGGCATTGTTGCTATCGTGAAAATGGAAACAGCTATCACAATCAGCAGGAAAATAACGCCTAATTTTGAAATGCTGCTTGCCCAGAACTCGCTTAGGGATTCTTTAAAAAAGCTGCTCACTTATACCTCACCCTTGGATCTAAAACGACATACAAAACTTCAAGCACAAACCTAGAAACAATATAGATGAGCGTATACATGTAGGTTAAAGCCAAGATTAAGGCCTCGTCAACAGCCATTATTGAATTGTAATAAAGCAGTCCCATGCCAGGCCAGCCGAAAACAGTCTCCGTAAGTATCGCCCCTCCAAGGTATGCTGGCAACGCAAGGATCAGGTTCGTCAAGATTGGGGGAGCGGCAACGCGTATTATATACCTCCAAAGAACAAGTTTTTCTGGAAACCCCTTTGCCCTAGCAGCCGTAACAAAGTCCTCTTGAGCCGTGGTTATAACTATGCTTCTGGTTATGTAAATCCATGAACCGGATAGGGCAATAACCAAAGTTATGATGGGTAACCCCGCATGCCACAGAATGTCGAGAAAAAGACCAAGAGGATCCGCAGGGGGCGGCGTGCTATACATGCCTTGAGAGGGAAATATTCTAAGGTAAAAGGCAAAAATAAGGATTAGAAGCATTCCAAGCCACCATGTGGGCAGAGCGTAAGATATTGACGAGTATAGGGATACCACCCTATCAAGAATGGAGCCAGGTTTCGTCGCCACCTTAACGCCTACAACCAAGCCTACAATAAAGTTTATCACCAATACGGTTATCATCAAAAGGATCGTGTTGGGAAGCCTCTCCATTATTATGTCCGCCACTTTTATACTGCCAGTGAATGTCTGCTGAGTTTTCGCGTTGCCGAGATCCAAAGTGATTATTCTCAAAAGCATGTTGGGCATCCGTACATACCAGGGCTTGTCAAGGCCGTATGAAATTATGAGGGTCTCCTTAATCTTTTCCATAGCCTGGTCAAGCTGCGCCGGATCTTTTATTTGAGCGGCTAGCTTCTGTCGAGTTGCTCTCAGCTCCTCGTTCATCATTGCGCCCAGTATTTTGTCAGATAAACCTGAAGCTCCAACGGTTATAACTGTTAAAAGTAGAACGCAGAAGAGAACTACCAGTAAGGTAGCGCCCTTTACCGCTAAAGTTCTGACAAGCCCCAACTTGAACCTTCCAATATATACTCAGTCCTTTTTAGAGTTGAACACCCGACATAAATAGTTTGCCCAATAAAAAGAGGGGGAAAGATTGTGGGAATTATTTCTTCTTCAGAATTAGCCATAAAGTGAGGGCTAAGGTGATCAGGGTAAGCACTGCTACGACTGCCACGACAATCATTAACGTATTCACTGTAGACGTTAAGCTAGCCACAGCATTATTTAGGCTAGATATTGAGTTGGTCAAGTTTGTATTTACAACAGCCAGTTGTCCTGAAACGCCGTTTACCGCATTGTTTACACCATCTATGGCTTTGTTCAAACTATTTACTGCGCTGTTTAAGGCGTCTAAAACCGGTTGTAGCGAAGGATATTCTGGGATTTCAATCTCTGGAATTTCAACTTCTGGGAACGAAAGCACGTCAAAGAATACTTTTGTAGTGGTTATGAAGGCTACTTCCTCGCTATACGCCGCCAGGGTCAACTCGTAAAGCCCAGGTTTCAGTTTAGAAGTGAAAACTTCGGATAAAGCTATAACAAATCTAGTTGCCGTTACACTTTCAGCGTCGCCTATGTCGAGAATTTCGCCAGTCAACGGATCCCTCATCAAGTATTTGACGTGAAGTGGCGGGATGCCGCTTAAATCAACCACAAACGATGCTGGACTGCCTGTTACAATCGTGGGAACACCGGTTCTAACTATTTCTGGCGATGTAGGAATGCCATAGAACCAGTCGCCTTTGGAGAAGGGATAAGTAGGATCTCGGAACGCCTTTAGAACAGCGTATTGGCCTGCCGGATTAAAGGAGTCTAAGTAGAATGGGCCATCACTAACAACCATGTGTCCTTTCTCGTTAAACCATTTTATGGCGGCATCATACCTGTCTTTCGCTTCGGCGGCTGCAGCGTATCTGGTACCTAAAACGTTGAACACATTTTCTGGGAAGAAACTTGCAGAGGCAAAATCTGCAATGGCGTCCTTAACCATTTTCGCGTGTTCGTTTAGGGCTACTGAAAGCCATGGAACGCCCCGCGCTTTGGACGCGCTTTGAGAATAAGCCGCAGTTCCATCCACGAAAACTACTTTATCCATTGCTGCAAGAACTTCCCATGGATAGTTCCCCATAGGCGGAGAGCCGCCTATTAGGTCTGCATAGTCTGCGATGTAATCCACGTCAAAGTGCCAGAAGTCTAAGTACACTTCCAAGGTTTTGCCGACTATTTTGAGTCCTTTAATGAGAGGTAAAGTCTCTGCCAGCACAGCAGAGGTTGAAGATTCAAGAGCAGCCTTTTCAGGGTCAAATGCCAGTTCATAGTGTTGATAAATACTGAAGAGAACATCTGCCCAAGTTATGGTTTGGCCATGATGCCACTTAGCGCCTATATACTTGGACAAGTCAAATACAACTTTGCTGGTGGCTTTGACACCTGAACCCACAGCAACCCACTTGTCTTCTTTGGCATTCCATAGAAACGCGTCAGAAGGTACATCCAATTTTCCACGCGGTCCAGCCGTGGTAACAGTATAACTCCATCTAAAGGGTATTGGCTTACCGCTGAATGGGTGACGCCAGACGAATGGATCGTGAACCGCAACCCACATGTCGCTACTATATACATCGTCGTGACCCGCAATAGGATTCCAAACGCTAGCCTCTGTCCAAACCCACAGGTGGCCGACTTTAACTTCGCTCTTCCCAGTTATGTAAACCTCTCTTGGGTCAAACGGTGATCTTAAACCAGTGCCAAGGTCGTTTGTTATGCCCTTAACCTCTTTTCGTGCTGGATGAATATCTAATCTTGTGGCTGCCCATATGCGCACAGATTCTTGAATTATCATTTCCGTTGCAGTTCTGTACAAAGAGTCTCTTTCAGCCTTGCTGGTGAAGTTTCCTTTGTATATCCGCTGCCCCAATTCATCCAATGTGCTGTTTTCATACTGCCAATAACCAGCTTCTTGCCAGCCCGGCATCCAACCCATCCAGGGGCATCCAAATTGGTTTATAGTTCCATAGTCATACTTGTCTACAGCGGATTTGCCCCATCCTTCAGTGTATAAGTGCCATTGGAAGTCCTTCGGATCCGTGCCATAAAGTATGGGTATAGCTTGCCCGAAGGGCATATACTGCCTATTTACTGTGAAACCCATGCTTTCCAGGGCTGATGCGAGGGCGTCGCCTATCTCCCTTCTTTCGTCCTCGATGCGGATGATGAAGTTCAGGGTTATTGGTTTGCCCCCGTAGTACCACTTTCCTTCCCGTTTAGTTGCGCCAGCCTTTGTTAATGCAGAGTTTATTATGGCTGCGGCGGTGGTCGGGTCATATTTGAAGTCATATTTTGCCACAATATCGTAGATTGTTACGAAGTCAGGATCGTATGTTGACAGAAATGTAACCATTGGAGAGGCGAATCCCTTGTATATCTGGTTTGCTATGTAGTCTCTATCCATGAGGTAGTTTATTGCAAAACGCACTTCTTTGATGGAGAAAGGATTCAGTTCGCCAGAGGGGGCAGGGGCAGGGTTCAACACGATGTCCACAAGTGCAGAGGGGGCATAGTATAGGGATATATCTGGCAAACCGCTTAATGCTTCAGCTTGCGCAGGCCTTAACCCATAAATATAGTAGTCGATGTCGCCAGCTTTTAATGCCTCACCCGCCAAATCCACGGGAACCCTTTTAAATATTAGAGTGTCTGTGGCAGGTCCAGTTGCATATACAGGCGTTGTTGAAAATAAAAAAGCCGAAGCCAACAATAGAACGAACACTGCCAATGCCTTACTCTTTCCACCCATGCTTATCATTATAACTCCCCTACATGCTCGCCTCTAATGTAGAGCCCAATTCTTTATAATGTTTTCTGATCAACACAATGGTCATCTGTAAGCCTTAGATGATAAGCTTGCACGATAATCAACAGCTTGAGGTTCAAACAAAGCTAATAATGACTAGGAGGGCGTGAGATGATATTTATCCTAGTTTGTATCTAAAGGGAATCTAGACAGGAAGGAGAAATGGTGTGAGTGTGATATGCAAAATAAGCTTTATGCAGATGTTTTGGTTGTCGGCGGCGGGGTGGCCGGTGTTTCTGCAGCTATTGCCTCCGCAAGGAATGGGGTAAGAACTCTTCTTGTCGAGAAGCATACAAGTTTAGGTGGAATTGCTACAAACGGTTTGGTTAATGGCATAGCCGGTGTGATTGAAGGGATTTGCAGGGAATTCTTGGACAGGTTAGATGCTCAGGGAGCAGCGGTCCGACGGTTAAGGCTTCCAACCTTCGACCCTGAGAAAGCCAAGTACGTGCTGGAGCAGTGGGTTCTCGAGGAGGGAGTGCAGATTTTGTATGACACTTATGCTATCGACGCCGCCGTTGAAGAAAACACGATAAAACACGTGATATTCCATAACAAGTCTGGGAGGATAGATGTTGAAGCTAAAGTTGTCGTAGACGCCACTGGAGACGCGGACATAGCGGCATATGCAGGAGCACCATGCGTTGTGGGCGGGGAGGTTTTCGCGGGACTAAACATGTCCACGACATTAATGTTTAAGTTTGACGGCGTAAACATGCGCAGGTACACCGAAGCTGAAAAAGAGTATGTATCGAACATGGCTAAGATGGGAAAAACGCCAAAAAGGATGATTACAGCCCTTGAGGAGGAGGCGGTTAAAAATGGCGACTTACCCTACCTCATATGGCCAGGCGCCTTGCTTTACGCCGTACCAGGAACCTCCGAGGAAAATTGCGAAGTAACAGTGACAATGGCCCACAGCCTCTATTGCCGAACCTTGGATGGGGAAGACTTGACTCGGCAGTTGATTGAGCAGCGCCAGCAAATAATTCTGCTGGAGAAGTTCTTTAGGAAGTATGTTCCAGGATTTGAAAATTGTAGAATTTCAGGCATCGCCAGCATCCTCGGCGTGAGAGACTCAAGGCGCATTGTCGGCGAATATGTCTTAACAGCTGAGGACGTGGCAGCCGCCCGCAAATTTGAGGATGGAGTCGCCAGGGAAGCCGAAGGAAGCTTTCACCATCCAACAAGCAAAAATGTGGGTGTTAGAATGCCAGCACACATACACGTGAAAAAACCTGTTGAACCCTCAACTTGCAAACCTGCGGAATGCAATGCCGAAATGCATCCAATAGGCTGGCCTGGAGGGAAATATGAGGCCATTCTAAAACCCGGTGAGTATTGGGAAATACCTTACAGGTGCCTAGTCCCCCTCAAAGTCGACAATCTCCTTGTAGCGGGTAGATGCATCTCAACAGAATTCTACGCAGCGTGGGCTGTACGCGTGATAGCAGCCTGTATGAAAACAGGACAGGCAGCGGGGACTGCAGCGGCATTATGCGTCAAAAATAACGTTACACCCAGGAAACTTGATGGAAAACTTGTTAGAAAAACATTGATAGAACAGGGAGTCCAGCTGGACAAAGATATATCGGAAGTAGATCCATGCTGGGCGGTTATAAAACAAACACGAAGCTGGTGGCCGCCAGAACAAAGATAGACAGCCTTTAGGTTTAGCGTGGCTTTTGAACGTCAACGTTAAAGCTTCTTTTTCTACACCCATCTATACAACCGTTTTTTATTTCCCTCGCAAGCTTAGCGATTTCAGGCAGTTTTTTGAACGGGTTTTCTAGGCTTTCCGCGTAGATTCTTGCATACGCGCTTCCAACAACAACGCCGTCGGCTCCACCATAAACTAAGGTTTCGGCGTGTTCCCTTTTTGAAACCCCAAACCCGACCAGCAAGGGTTTTTCTGTTATTTCCTTAACTTCACTTATGAGCTTTAATGTGGCCTTCAAGCCCCTTATCTTTGAACCTGTGACGCCTTCGAGGCCTATAAGATATATGAAGCACGAGGCCTCGTCCAAGATTTTTTTGAGCCTCTCCGGAGAAGTTGTCGGCGCAACTTGAAGTATCAACGGCATTTTTCGCTTCACAGCTATCTCCATGAAAGGCTTCGCCTCCTCCAATGGAAGGTCTGGAACTAGAATCGCCTGAGCCCCAGCAGCAGCTACCTCGTCCAGAAACTTTTCGAAACCCATTGCGTATGGAATATTAAAGTAAGTTGTCACAACTATCGGTGCCTCAAGCCCTTCAGATCTGAGCCTTTTAATGCCCCTAATACATTTTGGGGGAGTTATGCCAGCATTTAGGGCCCTTTCACAAGCAGCTTGGAATGTTGCCCCATCAGCTATTGGGTCTGAAAATGGTATGCCAAATTCTATTATGTCGGCGCCATTTTCAGCCAAAGTTTTTATCAGGCTGACGGAGAAGTCCTCGTTTGGATCGCCAAAGTAGACGTGGGCCATGTGAACCCCTTCCCCACGTCTCCTTAACTTTTCGATTTTATCTTCTATCCCCATAGAAATGCCTCAGAATGGTTTCTATGTCCTTGTCTCCCCTTCCCGAAAAGTTTATAACTACAATCTCGCCGGGGCTGAATTCCTCAGGATGGTTTAAAACGTAGGCTATAGCGTGGGCTGTCTCAAGCGCAGGTATGAGGCCCTCAGTCCTACACATAACTTTAACTGCCTCAAAAACTTCCTTGTCGAAAGCATAGCAAGGCTTAACCCTCCCAGTTTCACATAAATAGGATATTTCAGGCCCTCTGCCAGGATAGTTAAGCCCAGCAGCCCTCGTCTTGGAAGGCCTAATCTGGCCATACTCGTCCTGCAAAACCTGCATTAGGCTTCCATGTAAAACGCCGGGTCTGCCAAGCTGGAAAGCTGCGGCGCTGTTTTCCGCATTTAGGTGTTCCCCTCCGCCTTCAACAAAATAAAGCCTAACCTCTTCATCGATGAAGGGTTTAAAGGCGCCTAAAGCGTTGCTTCCCCCGCTTCCGCAGGCAACTATGGCGTCTGGAAGGCGGCCCTCCTTCTCAAGGATCTGCTGTTTAATCTCCTGACCTATCACGCTTTGGAACGTGGCTACAATTTTTGGAAAGGGATGGGGCCCGACAGTGGATCCCATGAGGTAATGGGTTGTTCTGGAGCATGAAGCCCATTCTCTAAGGGTTTCTGAAACAGCATCCTTCAAGACGCCTGAACCAGTTTTTATAGGCCTTATTTCTGCGCCTAGAAGCTTCATCTTTTGAACGTTGGAAGCCTGCCTCTCAATGTCCTTCACTCCCATGAAAATTTCTGTTTTTAAACCGCAGATGTTGCCTGCCATCGCCGTTGCCAAGCCATGTTGACCAGCAGCCGTCTCTGTAATCAAACGTTTTTTGCCCATTTTCTTGGCCAGCAAAGCTTGCCCCAAAGTGTTGTTAAGCTTATGGGATCCCCCGCAGAGAAGGTCTTCCCGTTTAAGGTAAACCTTGAACCCTACAACCTTGCTGAAGTTTTTGGCGTGGTAAAGCGGTGTTGGCCTTCCACCATAGTCCCTCAAAAGTTCCGTGAATTCCCTCTGGAACCCTTGAGTCGGATAGATTTTTTCAAAGGCATCCTCAAGCTCTATCAGAGCCTGCATTAATATTTCGCTTACATATTGCCCACCGTATTTGCCGAACCTCCCCTTAGACACCATTAAACCTCCTTAATCGCTCGTTAAAAGCGCCTGTTTCGCGTTTTTTATGAAAGCCTCAACCTTCACGGGATCTTTCACCCCTGGCTTCGCCTCCACACCAGTGGAGACGTCAACCGCGTAAGGCTTAACGGTTTCAATAGCCTCTTTAACGTTTTCAGCGTTTAGTCCCCCTGCAAGGATGAGGGGTTTTGGATGTATAGCCTCTCTAATGCGTCTGCTAACATTCCAATTGTGGGTTAAACCTGTCCCGCCGTATTTCCCAACCATCCAAGAATCTACATGAACAGCGTCGAAAAAGTTCGCAGCCTCAACCGCCTCCTGGACAACCCACTCAGATTTGACCCTCACTCCTCTAACCAACAATGCGTCTGGAATTTTTTCCTTCAAAGCTGCTGTTTCATGGATGAATTCTCCGTGGATCTGAATTATGTCAGGCTTTAAGTTTTCATAAAGCTTTAAAAGGTCCTCTAAGCTTTGGGGGACAGTGACTAAAACGCTTTTAACAAAAATTGGGACACGCCTAAACAGCCCTTTAGCTTTCTCTAAAGGGAGGTTCCGCGGTGAGTTTGGAACCCCGACAACAAAGCCCACAGCATCGGCGCCTAAACCACAAACCATTTCAAGGTCCTTTTCATTTGTGATTCCGCAAATCTTAACCTTAACCGTCTTCATAAAGCATACACAAGCTCCCTGACTTTAACCTCGACATCTTCAGCCTGCATGAACGCTGAGCCGACGAGGAAAGCGTCGGCGCCGCAAGCCCTTAGAAACTTCACATCCCGAGGGCTGTGGACGCCGCTCTCGCTTATAACGACCCTTCCACAGTTTTTTACGCCCTCTAAAACCTGCGCGGTTACTTTTAAATCGACTTTTAAAGTTTTCAAATCCCTATTATTAACGCCAAGCATATCGGCGTCTGTCTCAAGCGCTGCGGTAAACTCGTCTTTAGTGTGGGTTTCCAAAACTACTTCAAGGTCGAATTGATGGGCAAGCTTGATTGCTTCTTGGAGGGTAAAGTTAGCGTAGCCCCTTTTGAAAATCGCGTATATAAGCAACAGGGCGTCTATTCCAAGTCTAGAAGCAGCCTCTATTTGGGAAGGATCAACAATGACGTCCTTCATTAACACTGGAAGGTTTGTGTGGTTTCTCGCTTCTTTAAGGGCTTTAAGGGACCCACCAAAGTGTTTAGGTTCCGTCAGCACGGATATTCCAACGGCACCCCCACGTTCCATGGCCTTCACAACATCTCCAATGCTGCTGATTTCCCTTAAAACGCCATAGGATGGGGAGCGAGGCTTGACTTCAGCAATTATAGGCGCATGCTTACACGTCTGTATAGAGGATTTTAGGCTTACGAAGCGTTTCGGAACCTTCTCTTCGCTTACATCATAGTACCCAGACATCACGGTTTTAAGGGCGTCTTGTGCCAATATGTCGAGGAAATCAGCCATACTTTGCCTCCAGCTCTTCAACCTTTGAAAGGTCACTTCCATCATAGCAACGTAGCAAATCCTTCAATTTTCCGTATGCAGCCCCGCTCTCAATAGATTCACATGCAAGCTCAACGGCGTACCCGTAGTCTTCTGCTTTTCCGCCCACAATAATTGCTGCTGCGGCGTTCACGTGTACTATATCCCTCTTGGGATTACCCTCCTCCAGGATTCCGTAAAGGATTTTAAAGGTGAGTTCAGCGCTTTCCTCAGGGCTGGTCCCGGCGATTTCTTCAGGCTTTGCTTTCCTTACGCCAAAAATTTCAGGTGTAAGTTCCAAAGTTTTAATCTCTCCCCCTCGCAACCATGCAACCAACGTTTTCCCCATGGTGGATATTTCGTCAATTCCATCTAACCCGTGATAAACCATCGCTTCTTCAATTTTGAGGCGTCTAAGCACATTGACAACCTTATCGACAAGGCTTGCCTCGTAAACGCCTATTATTCGGGCGTTTGCGCATGCAGGGTTCGCCAATGGACCGAGGATGTTGAAAACCGTTCTTACGCCCAGCTCCCTTCTAACGTTGGCAACGTTCTTCATTGCGGGGTGAAATGCTGGAGCAAACATAAAACCTACGCCAACTTTCTCAATCGCCATCTTAACGGTTTCAGGCTTTACGTTTAAGTTAAGCCCCAACTTTTCAAGAACATCGGCGCTTCCACATTTACTTGTAACTGAACGGTTCCCATGTTTGGCCACAGTCACACCCGCCCCGGAGGCAACGAAGGCAGCTGCAGTGCTAATGTTGAAGGTTTTGAGGACATCTCCTCCTGTCCCACATGTGTCAACGATGCGGCCGTTCACCTCCGGTTTGATCTTGTGGCAAAACTCCATCATTGCAGATACAAAGGCGCTTATTTCCTCCACAGTTTCGCCCTTCATCCGCAGGGCTGTTAGAATAGAGGCCATTTGGGACTGGGTGGCTTCCCCAAGCATGATTTTCCGCATGGTCTCGTAGGCCTCATCATACGTGAGGTTTTCTTTCTCCACAAGCTTTTGGATAATCTTCTGAATCATCCGCTCACCTGCCGTAAACGAAGTTTTCTAAAATTTGTTTACCGCATTCTGTAAGAATGGATTCAGGGTGGAACTGGACCCCTTCAATGGGGTAGGTGAGATGGCGAACCCCCATTATTTCTCCATCATCCAAAGCCTCAGCGGTTACTTTGAGGCATTTAGGAATTGAGCTTTTATCCACAACCAGTGAATGGTAACGCATGGCCTCAATCGGGTTTTTGACGTTCCTGAAGATCCCTTCCCCGTCATGCTTCACGAGGCTTGTTTTCCCATGCATAACCCTCCTAGCCCTAACAATTCTGCCGCCAAAAACCGACACTATTCCCTGATGCCCCAGACAAACCCCTAATGTCGGAATCTTTGGACTTACAACCCGCAAAATATCACTGCAAACTCCGAAATAGCGGCTTTCCTCCGGAGTGCCAGGCCCCGGCGAAATAACTATCTTGTCGGGATTAATCTCTAAGACTTTTTTAAGGGTTAGCTGGTCATTCCTAAACACTAAGGGTTCTGCCCCAAGCTCTCCCAAGTATTGGACGAGATTGTAAACAAAGGAGTCGTAATTGTCAATGACCAAAACCTTCATTTTATTTCACCATCCTTGGCAAGTTGGAGGGCTTTAAGCAAAGCTTCAGCCTTATGCTCCGTTTCAAACCACTCCCTTTCAGGATTGGAATCCGCAACTATACCTGCCCCAGCCTGAATGTAGGCGTAGTTCCCGCACGCAACTAGAGTTCTTATGGTTATTGCGAAGTCGGCGTTCCCGTTAAAGGAGAAATAGCCCACAGCCCCGGCATATGGGCCTCTCCTAGCAGGCTCACATTCCTCAATAATTTCCATAGCCCTAACTTTAGGCGCTCCTGAAACCGTCCCCGCTGGAAAAACAGCCCTTAAAGCGTCGTAGCAGTCGCATTCGTTTCTAAGCTTTCCCGTAACCCTTGAAACAATATGTTGAACATGGCTATACTGGTAAACTTTCATAAATTCAGGCACAGAAACTGTGCCAAACTCTGAAACTTTACCAACATCGTTTCTGGCCAGATCCACAAGCATCACGTGTTCCGCGCGCTCCTTCGGGTCTAAAAGAAGCTCCCTCCGCAACGTCCTATTTTTAGCCTTGTCACTAACGCGGGGGCGAGTGCCTGCGATGGGAAAAGTTTCAACCCAGCCGTTTTCCACCCTCACAAGCATTTCAGGACTTGAACCGACTATTTGTCGCTCCCCCATCTTTAGGAAGTACATATATGGGGACGGGTTGATTTTACGCAAAACCTTGTAAAACGGGATTAAGCTCCCATGGAACTTGAATCCATAACTTTTTGAGAGGACAACCTGGAAAATGTCGCCAGCCGCTATGTATTCTTTAGCCCTAACAACAATTTTTTCGAAATCTTCCTTAGGCATGCTGACCTTCGGCTCGGAACATTCAAAGGGTTCATATTCAACTTCGCATTTTTCACCAACCGTTCTTGACAGTTCCGCTAACCGGTTTTTATCCGTAAAATAATAGAAGGCTTCACCCCTTTTATGGTCAAAAATTATCCCGTCATGGAATATTGCCATTTCAATGTCTGGAAACTTAAAATCGTCGGAAGCCAGGTTTGGAAGCTTTTCCCAGTAACGGACAGCGTCGTATGATATGTAGCCAACGGCGCCGCCGATAAAACGAAAACCCGACGTTGGCGTGGCTAATTTTCCGACAACTCTCCTTATGGCGGGTAGGGGGTCCTCAACTTCAAAGGCTGTTTTTTCTCCACGAATTCTATCCCTTAATTCGGCTCGCCCATCCTTAACTTTTAAAGTTATGCAGGGATCAAAGCCTATGAAAGAGTATTCCGCAAGCTTTCTAGGGCCCTCGACAGATTCTAGAATATAGACGTGATCGTAATGTTCAAAAATCTTAGTAAACAAGTCAAGGGGCGAAAGTTTCTCCTTAAACTTCACAAATGTTGGATATAGGCTGGTGTTTTCGGAGCCAAACGTTATCCCTCATGTGGGGCCACCGTCAACCTAAATGGTACATGCAAGCATATATTTAAACTTTAACGTACATTAATGTACACATCAACCATATGCTACACAAAAGTTTAACCATGTTCAGACCCTTACCAAAATGTAAGGGTTTTAAAGGTGAACAACATCATTTATTCTTGTTTATCTCTAGGAATTATCTATTGAATAGGTGGAGGGCCGTTAATGGTGGGCTCTGATGTTGTGAATCTACGTGTTGCCGAAGCCCGCAGCCGCGATGTGGGAAGGGGTATTGCTAGGCTGGACCCCGAAGCCATGGAAAAATTGGGGTTGACACCTGGAGATGTTGTTGAAATTTCTGGTAAGCGTAAAACTGTTGCTATTTGTTGGCCTGGCTACGGCGAGGATGCTGGTAAAGGGATAATTCGCATAGACGGTTATACGCGAAACAATGCGGGTGTATCAATAGACGAGAGGGTTTCAGTGCGGAGGGTGGAAGCGAAAAAGGCTGGAAAAATAACGCTTACGCCTACTGAACCTTTGAGAATAGAGGGGGCTGAGGATTATCTAGCCCAACTTTTGGAAGGGCGTGTTGTTACGAGGGGAGATTATATACCCGTTGGAATCATGGGTAGAAAAGTGGACTTAATGGTTACAAGCGTTCAGCCTGCAGCCCCAGCAGTGATAATAACTGCAGATACTGAGATAGCCATAGGTGAAAAGCCAGCGGCTGCCGTGCGTGAAGTCCCAAGGGTAACCTACGAGGATATAGGCGGATTACAGGAGGAAATCAGAAAAATTAGGGAAATGGTTGAGCTTCCATTAAAATATCCTGAACTTTTTGAAAGGCTTGGAGTTGAGGCCCCTAAGGGGGTTCTTTTGTATGGGCCGCCTGGGACAGGTAAGACTTTGCTGGCTAAGGCTGTGGCGAACGAGACTAACGCGGCCTTTTTCAGCATTAGCGGCCCTGAAATCATGAGCAAGTTTTACGGCGAAAGCGAAGAGCGCTTAAGAGAAATCTTTAGACAAGCCGAGGAGAATGCTCCAAGCATAATATTCATTGACGAAATAGACGCTATTGCACCAAAAAGGGAGGAAGTCACAGGCGAGGTTGAAAAAAGAGTTGTCTCACAACTCTTGGCTTTAATGGATGGTTTAAAACCCCGCGGCAGAGTAGTTGTGATAGGAGCAACGAATAGGCCGAATGCTATAGATCCAGCTTTACGTAGGCCGGGAAGGTTTGACCGCGAAATAGAAATAGGTGTGCCAAACAAGCAAGGTCGCCTTGAGATATTGCAGATTCACACGAGGGGGATGCCGCTGGCTGAGGACGTAGACTTAGAGAAAATAGCCAGCGTCACCCATGGTTTTGTGGGCGCCGACCTTGAAGCCTTATGTAAAGAGGCTGCCATGCGGGCGCTGCGGAGAATATTGCCCCAAATAGACTTTGAGAAGGAGACCATCCCTGCTGAGATATTAAACAAGATAACCGTCACCATGAGCGATTTTATGGAAGCCTTGAAGGATGTTGAGCCTTCAGCCATGCGTGAAGTTTTAGTTGAAGTTCCAACAGTTAAGTGGAAGGACATTGGCGGATTAGCAGATGTTAAACTTGAGCTTCAGGAAGTCGTGGAGTGGCCGCTCAAATATCCAGAAATTTTTGAGCATATGGATGCTAAACCTCCTAAAGGAATTCTTCTATATGGGCCTCCGGGCACAGGAAAAACGTTACTAGCGAAGGCTGTGGCCAATGAAAGTGAAGCTAACTTCATAAGCGTTAAAGGACCAGAACTATTGTCTAAATGGGTTGGCGAGTCGGAAAGGGCAGTAAGGGAAATTTTCAGAAAAGCTAAGCAAGCGGCCCCGAGCATAATATTCTTTGACGAGATTGACTCTATCGCACCGGTTCGCGGAGGTGGATATGGAGATTCTCATGTAACTGAACGAGTAATAAGCCAGTTCCTAACAGAAATGGACGGCCTTGAAGAGTTGAGGGGCGTTGTCGTAATAGCTGCTACAAACAGGCCGGACATAATTGACCCAGCGCTTCTCAGGCCAGGAAGGTTTGACAAACTTTTGTATGTGCCCCTGCCAGACCTTGAAGCACGAAAAGAAATCCTCAAAATACATTTGAATAAAAAGCCTTTAGCTGAAGACGTGAATATAGAAGAGCTAGCGAAAGAAACTGAAGGTTACACGGGCGCGGATTTAGCCGCCATCTGCAACACTGCGGTTATGCTTGCCATAAGGGAGCACGTAATTGGAAACAAGGATCCTGAGGAGGCGAAGAAGAATATTAAAAACATAAAGCTTTACAAGCGGCACCTTGAAGAAGCCCTTAAAAAAGTTAAGCCTATCTCCCAGAGAGAACTGGAAATGTACAAAAAAATCTCAGAAGAATTCGCTAAAAGAGCAAAATAGAATTGCACCGTAGAGGTAAGTTATTCAAACGCCTATGACGTTTAATCCCCGCAATTATTTTCTGTAAGCCTCATAACATCAAGTCATACATTATCCAATTCTATTCCAGAGAATGGAACAGGTAGGACTTTAAAGCGAGAAGAAGGGTTTAACTTGGGAAAGTGGCGCCCTGGCCGGGATTTGAACCCGGGTCTAGCGGGCGACAGCCGCTTATACTAGACCGGACTATACTACCAGGGCTAAGCTATTGCATCAAGATGAATAGAAGCCTCAGTTTATTTAAGTTTTTTCGGCATGTTTTGACGGGCATGGAATGAAAATTAATTTCTTCAAAAATTTTTGGAATGCTCATACTTGTTTCGCTACTCGCTTCTTGAAAGATATAGTCCTATGAACACGAGAATTGCGCCTACAATTTGGATGGGCTCATGGCCCCGGGATATTGCTCCAAATCTGCATCTTGACGAATGGAGTTAAAGCTAAAATAAGCGGCAGAGTCCCCATGGCTACAATTAGAGTTACCAACTTCAAAGGCGTGTAATGCTTTAGGAGGCTTAGACATTACCTATAAACCGCCCAGCATATTGTGCCAGACAATATGAGAAAGTCGCCTATCAGGCTTTGCTCCGTTAATTCAATGGCTTACCTGAAGCCAGAACTATTAGAAGTTATACCTAAAAACGATAAGAGGACGCCTTGCCAAATTTTGCGCCCCACATTTTCTAATTTTGAACCGGAACTGAGAAGAGACAAATATGGGCGTTGTAGCCAAAATTAGGGAGGAATTTCCAGCAGTTGTGCGAAAATTCCGTTTATAAACAGGATTTGGTATAGGGTGTTTCCACTGTGGCGAGAAGCAAAAACCTTTTTAAGTCCCCCTCGAACTTTTAGGCTTACTTCCTTAAGCCACAAAAACCCAAGAAGGATAAGCGACGCTATGCCAAAACGTACAGCGTTAAAAATCAGCGGTGTAAAATATGTTAAGGCTAACTTCACCGCGATGAAGTTTAAACCCCAAATGAAGCTCATGGCTACAAGCATGAGGTCAACCAAGGAAAGCTTCAGTTTCGTGGACGGAACGACCACCACATGCAGGCATTCTACACGATGCATCCGCGTTTTCGATGCCAGCGGATATAGGAGAGCTGAATTAAAAGTTTGGCAACCTATTCTTTTAAAAAGCCCCTTTCCTTTTAATTTTCATTCATACTCTTTAAGCAATGATAGCAGTTCCTTTAGGCTTTTGATGACTCTGTCGGGCTGTACCTGGCTTTCTTCAGCAAAAGCCCCGAAAATTGGAGGGGCGACCCCGTTTAGTCGATGGCGCTGTATGAGAAAGGCGTGCATTTGAACATTTTTTGCGCCTTTTATATCCATGCTAAGGGTGTCGCCAATGAAAATCGCTTCACATGCTTTAACGTTGAGGGTGTTGAGGGCTTTTTTGAAAATCTCAGGGCTCGGCTTACGTCTGTTAATCTCGCTGGAGACAACAACAAAGTCGAAGTACTTCCGCATGTCAAACTTTTCTAAAAGCTCGTATACAGCCTCATGCATCGAAAGGTTGGAGACAACCGCAAGCTTATACTTACCATGAAGAGCCTTTAAAACTTCCTCAGCTTCACCGTCGGGCACTATAAGCTGCATAAATTCTTCCGCAAAAATCCTTGCAGCCGCATTAACAATAGGGTGGGATGAATTAAAGTTGTAACCGAGCTTTTTCATGGTTTCGGAAAAGCGAACCTTAAAATGAGGCTCTTCGAGATTAGCAGCTGTCTCCAAATACATCTTATCCCTAACCTCAAAATAGGTCCGCATAAAATCTTCGAAAGAAAAATTTAACCCGTTATCCAAAAGAAAACAGTAAATCTTCTTTAAAGCACGTTCATAAAAAGTGACGTCACTCCTAACAAGCAGCAGAGTATCAAACAGATCAAATATAACAGCTCTAATACCCATCACAGACACACCTAAATTTTAACTTAAACGAATAAAAGTTTAGCCGTGATCGATCCATTACAGGAACAAACTATGAGCCTTAAGCAAGTGCCCCACTAACGGTTAATCTTGCAAATGGTAGTTTTAACGTTTAAATCTTGGGTTATCCACAATTTTGGGTTTGCCTCGTTCTTCTATCACCATTTTCGCAAAGCCTTTTTCCTTTATTGTTTCATAGTCATGCCC
>JAWBZV010000017.1:0-26082 GCA_038865865.1 Bathyarchaeia archaeon
GTTGATAATGTACGCATAAAGCAATGCTCCCTGTAAATCTAACGCTTTTCGAACGCCTATGAGAATGGCTGAGATAAGCGTCACAACGATGAAAACATAGCAGAGGTGATAGACTGTAAAAGTAGCTCCCTTTTTTCCTTTTGAAGTCACTTTAAACCCTTTTCTTCTCCTTAGGGCCCATTCGAATACAGATATTATTGTTGGCAAGAAGGCGACGAACTGTATCCCCTGGTGATAGATAAACTCTCGCAGGCCGTACTTATGTCTCTTCATTACTATAAGGTACAGCATGATGGCTACTGAGAATATGGGGAAATATGCCACAATGTATCTTGTGGGATCAGCTGCTATAAAAAAGGTCTCGAATGTTAAGAAAAGTACAGTTGCTAATACATCAATAAGCGATAATGGGCCAACGTGGAACCAATAGTAGATTCCAGCAAGATAGTCTAAAAGAGCCGAGAAAGAAAGCTTTACGCTTAGAAGCTTCTTGATTAGCTGAAAGCCTCCTAAACTCCAGCGGTTCTGCTGAGTCATGTAGCTTGGTAAATCGTTTGGAGCTTCACCGCGCCAGACAAGGGGTAAGTCAACATATACACTCTTATAATTTCTCTCGTGAAGGAGAAGGGATGTGAAAATATCTTCAGTGACGGTCTCCTCGTATAGTCCTCCAACGCTTAGTAAGTGTTTTATTCTGTATATTGTTCCACTCCCAAGACTGAATGCTGTTCCCCTAATAGATCGGCCTCTCATCACAATCCTTAGGAATGGTAGTTGCTGGATGTACGCAGATAAGGTAACCGTGTTGTCTAGGCTGGAGTAATATTGAGGAATTTGGACGTAGGCTACGTCAGGGTCATCGAAGAACTTTAATGCATGCTCGAGGATGCCTGGCATCGGCCTCTGGTCTGCGTCCATTATAATTAGGAGGTCGTAATTTCCACCGTATTTTGTAAGCCACGCGTTTACGGCTCCCGCCTTATAACCTTTCCTATCACCTCTTCGTACTATGGAGAAGCCGTAGATTTCGGAGTAAAGGTCAAGCTCCCTTTTTATACTCTTATCGGTTGAGTCGTCCAGTATAAAAACATCCCCGAAGCCCCTAACCGCCATCTTGGAAGCCAACGCGGTTCCAACAACCAATTCCGGTTTCTCGTTGTAAGTCGGTATCACAACCGCTACTCTATATTTTTCCGCTTCAGTACCCGCCCGCTTAGCAAGGCTCAGCACGGCCTTTTCGTATGTTTTATTCAGACGCCAATAAATAAAGAACAGCAAGATCATTAAGGATGAAATAACCATGTCGAGAATTACGAGAAAAGACACGATTAATTCGAAACCTATAACACTTACAAAAAAGGTTATTACAAGCGCTAATGATGGCGGAAAAATAAATAATAGTACGTTTTGGAGTCTCATCTAGAGGATCCACGGCGCTGTTAAGCTCTGATTCGATATTTTGAATTCAACCTTAATTTATTTTCGTATATCTGCCTGCGAGACGATCAAAGCGGCTGCTCTATTTCTGCTTTTTACGCCTCAGCAAGGCTTTTTTCCCGTTTATATTTAAAGAAACTCCGTAAATACTCGCTGAAGCAATTATTCTTTTTCAGAAACAGTCCATACTTCACGAGGGCGCCCATGGCCCTCACAGCATCTTCGGGTGAAGGGTAGGCTGGGATCCCCAACTTGTCAAATCTTGAACGTATATATAGGGCCATCTCTGTCTCTCCAATGTCACATGCAACAATGGGTTTCTCATGTTTGCTTGCAACCCTAGCCACCCTGTCAATGAAGTCCTCCTGTAGCGCCGGGACATGATGCATCCCCAACAGTATTACGCCGTGAACCTCGGGATCTTGGAAAACTATGTCTGCCGCACACTCAAACATTTCCGAAGTTGCGGAACCCGTCAAGTCCACAGGGTTCAGGTTTGTTGCAAACATGGGAAGTTTTCCAGCCGCCTTAAGCTCCTCAAATTTTTGAAGAGTTTCCTCCGAGAATTGTTTAACCACAAGCCCTATGGCCTCACATTCATCTGCAGTTATCACTCCTGCCCCGCCAGCGTCGGTTATTATGGCAACGTTTTTCCCTGAAGCGGGAGGTTGCATGGAAAGCGCCTTCGCCATGTTGAGGAACTCCCCCATGTCTCTAGCCCTTAAAATTCCAGTCTGCTTAAAAACAGCCTCATATACTTGATCTGAGCCAACAATGGCTCCTGTATGGGAGGAGGCTGCCCTTGCTCCAGCTTGGGTCCTCCCAGATTTAATGGTTATCAGTGGCTTCTTCTTTGTAACGTCTGAAGCAACCTTCATGAATGCCCTGCCATTCTTCACATCCTCAATGTACATCATTATAACCCTCGTATCTTCGTCGTGAAGGAGGTAATGGAGGATTTCCGCCTCGTTAACGTCGCATTTGTTTCCAAAGCTGACGAACTTGCTTAGGCCCATTTGGCGGCCTGTCATGTAGTCGAGAACAGCTATTCCGAAGGCTCCGCTCTGGGTCACCATGGCAATATTGCCCCTCATGGGCCGTGGGGTGGCAACAACCTCTTCGCCTGTCGTCAAAACCTTTGTTTCAGGCAAAAACAGCATGTCCACGCCTGTTTTTGAATCGTAAACCCCTAAACAGTTGGGTCCTAAAACGCGTATGTTTGCCTTCTTCGCTATAGCCACAATCTTCTCCTCAAGTTCCCGCTTCCCAACCTCGCTGAAGCCTGAACTTATTATGACGGCGGCCTTAACCCCTTTAGCCGCAGCATTCTCCATAACCTTTGGAACGGTTTCAGCTGGTACAACAATCACTGCAAGTTCAAGCTCGCCTGGGATAGCCGTCAATTCCGGGTAGCATTTAAACCCTAAAATGAAGTCTTCATGGGGGTTAACTGGGTAGAGCTCCCCCTTAAAAATGCCTCTCCTTTTGTTTTGGATAAAGTTCTTCAATATTACGTGTCCAGCTTTGTTAATTCTTTTTGTAGCTCCTACAATAGCAATTGACTTTGGACTGAAAAAAACGTTAAGCTGCCTAATCGAATCCTCCACCCCAACGCCTTCCTCTTTTGGCATTGGCTGCTACCCCAAAATTATTCTAGCGTCAACCGTTTTCGCGCCTTTTTCGTAAACCATTATTGGGTTTAAGTCTAGCTCCCTTATCTCCTGATTCTCCATCATCATCTTCGAAGCGTTTAAGAGAATCTCCACTATGGCGTTCACGTCGGCTGGAGGTAAGCCCCTATACCCCTTAAGGATGGGGCTAGCCTTTATTTCGTTTACCATTTCTAAAGCGTCATCCTCCTTTATTGGAGCCACCCTATAAGTGACATCTTTTAAGACTTCAACAAATATCCCGCCCAATCCAAACATTAATACGGGGCCGAACTGGGGGTCTTTTACAGCCCCAACGATGACCTCTGTCGACGGCGGCGCCATCTCCTGCACGTTCACACCGTCAATTCTTGCCTCCGGTCTGCGCTTTCTCACATTTGCAATTATTTGATTATACGCGTTTATAACTTCGTCAGCGGATTTTAAATTTAAAACGACGCCGCCCACATCATATTTATGCACTATGTCGGGGGAAACTATCTTTAAAACCACTGGAAACCCTATCTCCTCAGCTATTTTTGCCGCTTCCTCCGCTGAGCCAGCCACCCCAAACCTTGTTACGGGAATTCCGTATTTTTGACATATGGCTTTGGCTTCGTGCTCAAGTAAGTATCTTCGCCCCTCTGCAAGGGCTTTAGCTATTATCTCAGACATCCCTTTACGCCTTTCTCGCTGTTTTACTGTGTAGTAGTTTGCCGCATTAATCAAGTTTATCGCTGCATAGCAAAATTTTAATGCTTGCCTGATGCTCGTTATTGCATGTAGGATGTAAAATGATAACCGTTAAGGTTGTATTTATTGGCAAAGTACTTAACGAAGACCAGATCCTCGAAAATACCCAGTTGGAGGTGGATGACGGGACAACATTAAACCAGTTCCTTCAAACATTAAACAGGAAATTTTCCGTTGACCCTTCATCCGCCCTAATACTGCTTAACAACAGGAACGTGAGAAGTCTTCCGCTTGACTTCAAACTGAGAAACGGTGATACCTTCTCAGTTGTCTCGATAATAGCCGGAGGATAAACCGTCCCAACTTATCTGATTTAACAACACCTCACATTTGGTTTTTAAGCTTTTCCAAGTGCTTTTAGGATTTTGTCCGGTGTTATCGGATCCTCGTTTATCCATTTTCCTATGGCATTGTGTATGGCTGCCCTCAGCACGGCTCTAATGAGGCAGCTGCAGTTTTCGCCTATTCCAAAGTTCCCGTATGCACCATAACCTAGCATGGTTTCAACCGCTATGCAATGCGTGGGGAAAATATCCCCCATTGAAAGCACGCCGTATTGGGAGAGGTCATCGTTCAACTTCACCCCAGTTAAAGGATCGTACACCAATTCCTCAGTCCAAGCCCTTCCAAGTCCCATGTACGCGCCACCATACTGCTGGCCTGAAACCCCATGGGGGTTAATCACCTTTCCAACGTCGTTCACGATTACAAGATTTTTGATCTCTACCCCGCCTGTTTCAGGGTCAACTTCAACCTCGATGAAAGCCGCTTGCCGTCCCCAGAAGTAAACCTTCCGGGGTGATGGAGGCATCTCAATGCCCTTCACGTAGTTCCAACCATCGGCTGAAATGCCTCCGCGAAACTCGTAATAGTACCTCCTTACAAGGTCTCTGACACTTATGTTGTTCTGCGGGTTACTCCTCTCATAAATAACACTTTCCCTGATTGTCAACTCTTGCGGAGACTTGCCAAAGTGTTTGGCTGCAACCTCAAGGAGCTTCTGCCTGGTTTTTACTCCGAGATCTTTCATTATGGCTGAGTTCCACTCTAGCCCACCGCTTCCGCCGGGCGTTGCTATGGGCGCCTCCATACACTGGTTGTCAAAGCCTACATCCTCATAGCGTAGTCCAGCCTCCTCAGCGAAAACTTGGCAGTAGGTTGTAGGTTCTGAAACTCCAACAAAACTGCGCTGAGCCTTTATTAGGACTGAGCCATCAAATTTGAAAAAGACGTTGCCGCTTAACCTAACTGGCCCTTCAGGTCCAGCCCTCCAAACCTTCGTCCAAGCGAAGGCTATCCCATGATATTTCCCGTTCGGCAACTTCCTAGTCCCTGGTGGATGCCACTTTTCATTCCATCCTATGGCTTTTTTACCCGCCTCTATACACTCTTTTAGGCTGTCTCTTAGCGGGAAACCCTGCTCACGTTTGATTTCATCCATGTCTGGATGCATTGGGTGGCCGTAACATCCGTCGTTTTTTAGGGCTACCTCCGTCGGGTCCATGCCAAGCTCAGCTGCAACTCTGTTGAAAACTTCTATGAAGGGTATTGTTTCCTGTGTTCCATGTCTATAGCACACGCATGGCGCCTTGTTTACGTATGGATATACCGACTCACAGTATATGTTTTTGACGGCCGTAGCCCTTGGAAGCTTCTTACTTCCAGGTATCGTTAAGCCTGCGTATCCATAAGTGCCGTTGGACAGCACTTGAATGGCTGTCACTGTGCCGTCGTTTTTGAATCCAACTTTAAAAGTGTAGCGTCCTTCCTCCTCGCATGTTATCCCTGAGAAAGGCGTCCAATCTGCTATCACCTTAACAGGGCGCCCCGTACGCTTAGAAAACAGCGTAGCTAAGAGCACTGGAATAACACCGTTGCCTAGAAAAGTTATTCCTCCGAACGTGCCAGCCACATAAGCCTGGTGACATCTAACGTTGCTCAAGGGTATGCCGGCAAGCTGGGCGGCCGGCATAATCGCCAACTGGTTACCCTGTGGGAGTTGGTGTCGGATCCACAAGTCCAAATATCCATCATGCAGCCAAGCTATGCTGTGAAACGGCTCCACGCCTGCTATGGTGTTTGTTCCACACTTTATTTCAAACTCGATTATGCGGTCTGCCTGTCTAAAACCCTCTTCAATGTCGCCCTGGACAAACTTCGTTTCACCCCTTGTCATGGGGAGTTCCCGCACCACGTTGTCAGGCTGCTTTCTGAAAAGCTGCGTGATTGGAGCGTCTGGCTTTAGAGCCTCATCCCTGTCAAGGACAAATGGAAGTTGCTCCCACTCGACCTTAACCCGCCTTAAGGCTTCGTCGCATTTTTCTGGAGAATCAGCGCACACGGCAACGGCTACAGGTTGCCCCTCATAAACAGCCTCAGAGGGCAAAACAAAAGCCCAGTCCGGAATCTTAACGTTCCATCCTGCGCCTAAGCCTTCAGGATGAGTTGGCGAAGCTAGGTCCGGGTCGCCGCAGACAAGGACGTCCACCACGCCTGGAAGCGCCCTAGCCCCGCTGACATCGACCCGTTTAACCCTTGCATGGGCATAGGGCGAGGTAAGCCATTTCGCATAAAGCATCCCGGGAAGTTTGACGTCGCTTACGTATACAGCGTGCCCTGTAACTTTTTCAGCATCTTTCGGTGGTAAAGGTTTACCAATGAACTCGAATTCAGGGTCCTCTGGGAAACCCCACATAAGGAAGGTGAAGTAAGGGTTCTCCCTTAAGGGCCTAATGAGTCTACGGTTCTCCAAGTTCGCCAGCCCCAAGTTTCTTAAGCTTTTCAGCAACTTCTAGCACAGCATTGACAATTGCGGGATAGGTTCCACACCTGCAAATATTGCCACTTAGGGCTTCAACGATGTCGTTGGCGGAGGGGTTCTTTTTCTTTTCAAGAAGCGCTTTGGCGGTTACAACGAAGCCGGGTGTACAGTAGCCGCACTGAAAAGCGTGAATTTTTATAAAGGCCTCTATAAGGGGGTTTTTGACGTATATCCCCTCAGCGGTTTCCACATTTTTCCCGTTGCAATCTATGGCTAAGGTTAAACAGGAAAGCACAGGTCTCCCGTCTAGAAGCACGGTGCAGCTGCCGCAGGCTCCATGCCCAAAGCACATGTCTTTCACTGAGGTTAAGCCCAATTTTTCCCTTAAAACCTGTTGTAAAGTCCAGTGGGGAGCCACGTTAACCTCGTGTAGTTTGCCGTTCACTTTCAAACTTATCCTATGCAAGTTAATGGCGCCAGAGTTAAACTCTGAAAACCCCGAGGATTTAGAATCCAGAAGCTTGCTCATCATGTTCACCAACTATAACTCTATCAATTCTCACCCATGGTGGATTTTAAAACTTTTGCCCAATTCAGTCGAATTATCCTTTACAAAACGGAAGCTTAATTCAAAACACTCCACGGAATGCGCGCTGCCCAAACTTTAACTCAAGCGCTGGGGTATTTCATTGTGCTGTCAAATAATTTATTGCGGATGCTGCGGCAATAGTCCCGTCTCCAACGGCGCTACTGATTTGGCGGGGGGACTTGCTGCGTATATCTCCCGCTGCAAAAACTCCGGGAACCTTTGTTTCCATCACTTCGTTGACGATTATTTGGCCGTTTTCATCTAAAGCAACTTTTCCCCTGAGAAATTCTGTGTTCGGCTCCAAGCCCGCATGGATAAGTACGCCTTCAACCGGTATTGTGATGGATTCCCCTGTTTGCTGGTTCCTAAGCTTTGCACTCGTAACCCAATCTTCGCCAATTATCGACTCAACGGTGTATCCACAAAGTTTTTCGATTTTACTGTTAGAGTCAACCCTGTCTCTGAAGATTTTTTGGGCCCTCAGTTGACGCCGCGCTATAATGATTACCCGCGAGGCTATCTTGCTTAGGTAAAGGGCTTCAGAAAGGGCGGCGTCGCTTCCGCCAATCACAGCCACGGTTTTGTTAACAAAGTAGGAACTGTCGCACATGGCGCAGTAGCTAACGCCCTTCCCTAAAAGCTTCTCCTCCCCAGGAATCCCAAGCCGCTTTGGATGCGATCCGCCAGCTATAATCAAAGATTTCGCCATATGTTGGCCGGAGTTTGTTTGCAGTAGAATCTCTTTTTCGCCAATAAACTCTATTCCAGTTACTTCTGCAAACACCAATTCAGCGCCAACATTCATGGCCTGCTTAACCATTTTGCCAGCAAGCTCGGAACCCATTACTCCATCTGGAAAACCAGGGTAGTTTTCAACCCGTTCAATATTCACAACCTGTCCGCCTAGACAATCTTTCTCAAAAACAATAACTCTGAGTCCGGCTCGACAGCAGTATATGGCTGCTGATAAGCCAGCCGGCCCTGACCCAATTATTGCCACGTCATGCATGCTTTTTCAACCCCAGCGTTTTTATGGGAAGCCGCATATTTAATTTTCTTGGTTTCGGCGGCTGCCTGTGTTTATCATAAGTTTTAAATAGCTTATGCATTCTTCCCTAAAAGTGGGGATTTGACATGAGTGAAGTATTCGAAGTTCTAGTTCCATTAGCGAAGAAAAAAGAGGTTGCAATGGCCCCAAAACCATACGCCCCACGTGCAGCCACATTGTCCGGCAAGAGGATAGGGCTAGTTAACAACAGCAAGAGTATGGCCTTTCCCACACTGGAGGTTGTCAAGGAAAGATTGGCAAGCAGGTTTCCCGACGCGAAATTCAGCTATTTCGCCACACCGACATTCGTCCTAACAGAGAGAGACCTTGAAGAAGTTAAAAAGTGGGCTTCAAGGGAAGCCGACGTAGTAATAGGCGCGATGGGAGACTGAGGCGCATGCACGAAGTTCCTGGCATGGGAACTTTCGTGCATAGAAGATGTGGGAATACCAACCGTGGGATTGGTCACGCCCGGATTTGAATTAGACTATGAGAATAACTCGATGCAAAGGGGCGGCGGGAGGGTTCTCCCCTATGTAGTAATCCCAGCTGGCTCCTTCACAACGGATATTGAAACCATTCGAAAAGCGGTATCAGATGAAGTCGTAAACTCAATAGTTGACGCATTAACCAAAGTGATGCCTGAAGGGGGATTCCGCAGGCCAGCTGTCGAGAAGCCGGAGGAACGCACGTTTATAGGCACATTGCAGGAGATAAATCGATACTTCTATTCGAAGTGGTGGACTGACGGTTTGCCCATAATCCCGCCGACAAAGAAGGCCGTTGAAGAGATGCTTCAAGGAACAGACCTCCCCCGCGACATGGAGCTGGGCGTTATGGAGCCCCGCGGCGGGATACTAACTGTGGAAACAATCGCCATTAACGCAGTTATGGCGGGCTGCCTCCCCATACACATGCCAGTCTTAATAGCTGGCATGAAAGCCCTTTTGAAGGTCACCTACCCCGTGGTGACGGCGAGCACAGGATCTTGGAGCAGAAGCTGGATCATAAACGGACCGATAAGAAAGGACTTGAACATTAATTGCCGCAGCGGCGCCGTCGGTCCTGGATGGCTGTCTAACAGCTGCATCGGTCGGGCGCTTGGTCTGATAGTGCAAAACACCGGCGGAGCCAGGCCCGGCGTACATGACATGGGGACTCTTGGAAACCCAGGAAAATACACCACTGTGATAGGGGAGAATGAGGAGGAAAGCCCGTGGACGCCTCTACACGTAGAAAGGGGATACAGCAAAGATGACAGCACAATCACCTTCGCAGCGCCAAACTCTTACATCCAATTTATAGCAACCACGCCAAAGGATGTCCTAAGGGAGTTGCGCACACGCATAATGCACGGTCTGGTTTGGCCCGGTCGAGTGTTTGCATTAATTCCACCTGAAAATGCAAACGAGATGGCTAAAGCCGGATGGACTAAGCAAGATATTAAGCGTTTCCTTGTCCAATACACTAGAATACCAAAGGCTAAGTCTCCCCTCAAACAAATGCCCAGGGAGCGCTGGCCAAAAGAGTTTGAAGCCCTTGACGATGACGATTTGCTGCCTGTGTTCCCAAACGAAAGGATGATAGACATTGTGGTGACCGGCGGACCTGGAAGATGGATAGCTCTCCTCGGACCAAGCGTCGTCGACGTGGCAACTGAGAAGATTGAGCTTCCGTCAAACTGGAAGGAACTTGTTGAAAAATACAAGGGCGCACTGATGAAGGAAACTTAAAAGATTTTCTCCTCTTCCTTTTTTGTGGTAATGTTTTGACAAAAGTTTCTCCAAAATAGACTCAAATTCGGCTAGCGTGAATCTTACAGAATTCCCAGAAAGTTTCGCAGATGTTGTTGAGTTTTTTCTTCTGTCGCACCATGTAAAGCTTTCGCGTGTTTTTTGCGTTGCAAATTTTAACCGTTCTGAGCAGTCCGCTTTTTTCAGCTTTCCGCGCTGCAATCGAGGATACTATGCTTACGCCCCTTCCGTCTGAAACAGCCGTTATAACCGACTGAGTGCTGCCCAACTCCAGCACGGTGGCGAGTTTCTGAGGGTCGATTCCCGATTCCCTAAGCATCCTCTCCACCTCCTTCCTCGTGCCCGAAGTCTCCTCACGGTTTATGTAGGGATACTTAAGGATCTCGGAAAGCTCAACGGATTCCCTGTTTGCCAATACATGGTTTGGAGGGACAGCCAAAACAAATTCCTCTTCTGCAAGCACGATTTTATCAAACTCGCCCTCATACCCCATTAGGCTTCCAACAGCGGCAAAATCCGCCATGTTGTTTTCTAGGATCGTTAAAGCGTTCACGGTGTCCGTAATTGTAACTTTGAAGTTGGCTTCAGGCCTGTTCTTTTTGAATTCGGCTATAATGGAGGGTATAACGTGTTCTCCGGGTATCGTGCTCGCCGCTATCCTTATCAGTCTGTCCGTTTTACGCCTTAGCGCTGCTATCTGGGCTTTAGCGTTTTCAACCTCTTTTATAATTTTTTCAGCGCTGTCCATGAGGATTATTCCAGCATCTGTAAGCTCCACACCCTTAAATGTTCTGTTGAATAATTTGGCGCCAAAATACTCTTCCAAGAGGGCTACGTGGTTGGTTACAGTTGCCTGACTTAAATTTAATTCTTTAGCCGCTGCTAAAAACCTGCCTGTTTTTGCAACAACTGTAAAAGTTTTGAGGTAATCAATCCTCAAGTGTTTTCCACCTTCTCTTTTCACGAGAACAAACTTGATTCCCTTATATAAGTTAAGCCAGGCTTTGGTTTCCCCCACTATTAGAAAAGTTAATAGTGTTATCAAAAAATTTAAATTAACTTCTAGCATAATGCAGAGCGGAGGATAGCGAACATTTGCCGAGACGTATCACACCTCTATTAGCGGGCTGCATTACCGGTTTAATCGCCGCATTGTGCCAAGTTGTTTTTCGAATTTATCCCCCACAAGCTTACGGGATATGCGTAGCCTGTCATGCGAGGGATCTTGCGAACTGGCTGGTTAACCAGATGACTGGCTTAAGCCTCGGTTTAGCTCCCGTATCGAAGGATGTCCCCGTCATAACAACGCTTGGAATAATCCTCGGCGCTTTCACTGCTGCAACCCGCAACAAGGAATTCAAAATTAAAACCATGAAAAACCCGATTAAGTCATTTCTCCTTGGTTTCCTCGTGATGATATTCGCCCTGCTGCTCGGCTCCTGCCCCATAAGAACCGTGTTGAGGGCGGCTTATGGAGACGCTTTAGCCGTAATTGGCTGGCTTGCGATAAGCCTTGGAGTGGCTGTAGGCGCAGAGGCTATCCGGTGGCAAGCCCGCAGAGGATTGGAGGCTGAGGAGGTGCATGAATATAACGCTTGATTTGCTCCTAGTAACATTGGTAGCGGGCTTTGTTGTCGGTTACCTCGCCCAAAGGGCGCGTATGTGTTTCATCGGTGGTGTCCGCGATTACTACCTCATTAAAGACAGCTACTTGCTAAAAGGAGCCGCAGGCTTCTTTGTGGGTGCGCTAATAGTTTTCGCAGTTTCAAGTGCCTTCCTCAATGTGCCAGGTTGGCCTTGGACAGTTTCAATGGGCTTTATCCCAATACCGGGACCACCTCTCTCCGGACCCAGCGTTGTGAAGGCTGTTCCAATAACCATACACCTGCTTCTAGCTGTTCTCGGAGGGTTTGGCCTTGGGCTTTTTTCCGTGCTGGCCGGAGGTTGCCCACTAAGACAGCATGTTATGGCTTCGGAAGGCAGCAAGAGTTCAATGGCTTATTTGTTAGGTTTCTACATAGGCGCCGTCGTGTTCCACGCCCTTATACTCCCCCTTATAACCCAGCTTGCAGGGCTATGAGGTGAAAGAATGAAAAAGTTTGTTTTGGATGCTAGGGGAAAAGTGTGCCCATGGCCTGTTCTACTTACAAATGAAAAATTGAAGCTTATGAGCCCCGGAGACCTTTTAGAGGTTATTATAGACTACCCGCCAGCCAAGGAAAATGTTGCCAGAACGGTGGAGGGGCAGGGACACAAAGTCTTAGAGGTTGTAGAGGAAAGCGGCCATTTTAAAATAATCATCAGAAAGGGGCTCAAGGAGAAGAAGGAATGAGTAAAAGCGACGAGGGCTCCGAGAAAGCCCTAATAATCCTAAAGGATGTTCGGGAAGCCATTAGGGCAGAGGAGGTTCTTAAAAGAGCTAAATTTGAAGTAAAAGCCGTTGCTCCCCCTCCGGAAGTCAGAGTTGGATGCGACTTAGCCATAGAGTTCAACGTTGTCGATAGACTTGGCGTTGAACATGCTCTAGAAAGATATGGCATTAAACCCATCGAAATAATCCCATTGAAAGACCCAAAATTAAGACCCCTAGACATTATCGAGGAAACCCCTTTCGGAGACTATTTGATGGTTAAGGCGGGACACATGAAATTGACGTTTGACAGGCGAAGCGGGGAAATTGTAAACATTTCTGGAGGTGGCTGCCCAGACGTCCCATACATTGCCCTTGAAATTGTTGGCAAAAAGTTGAATGAAGCCAAAAGCCCAAGAGAGTTGGGTTATTCCCTCTGTGCTTACATGTTGGATAAAGCCTTCACGAGGGCGCTTGAAATTTTCAAAGGCGAAAAACGATGTTAGTGATTGTGGGCACAATTCCGGTAAGGGGTATGCCGCTAACCAGAGGCTTCTGCAAGTTCGAAAACTGCAGACTTACAGTTGAAGGTTTTGAGCTTCCACTAATTAATGGGACAAGCGTCTTGATGGCTGCTGCCAGCGTCACATGTGAAGCCCTAAACATCGGTGCCCCCTACGCCATCATAGCGGGCGATGTGGGAGTCGGGGACGGAAGCATGCTGCTTTACAAGTTTTTAAAGGAACCGTCCATTCCGCCTCCAAAATCCCAGTCCAACGTCGTGTTTGTCATGCATTATCTTAAGCCAAACATCCTCCACTTCAGGGAGGGGGTCAAAACTTTAAAGAGGCGCCTTGATCCGATTTTGGTGGCGGATGCTGGTTCCATGTACGTGGCGAAGGCCGCCGGAATAGCCATGGACTTCGACCTGTTTACACCTGACCCCGGCGAAATGGCCTTCATTGCAGACCCTGACGCAGTTCACCCCGCGTACGTCCGCCACTACATTTTTGAATCCCTTAACAATGTTCCAGCATTGATAAAACAGGCGTATAAGCATTCCAACGCCTCCGAGGTTCTGTTAGTAAAAGGCGCATTCGACTACATAGCTGAAGCTGGAGAGATAATCGAAAAAGTCGCCGAGCCCTGCATCCCAGTTTTAGAGGCGATCGGTGGAACAGGCGACACTTTAACTGGGATAGCCTCTGCCCTCATAGCTGGCGGGCGCAGTGTAGTTGAGGCGGCAGTTAAGGCGGCTAAAATAAACAGGCTTATGGGGGCGCTATACAATCCAAGCCCATCAACAAAAGTCTGGGAAATGGTGCCCTACATCCCCAACGCGTTAAAAATGTTAGACATTAAAGGAGGAATTAAATGGGGGAAGAGTATAGGCTAACTAAGGCCGTCCCCTTGCACGGGTGATCCTGTAAACTCCCACAGCCCAAGCTGGAACAACTCCTAAATGAGGCGGGGATAACCCTAAAGGCTGAGAGAGAGTTGTTAAGTGGGCCGTGGGAGGACGCTGCAGTATACAGAATAAGCGAGGACTCCGTGTTAGTGGAAACCCTAGATTTCTTCACACCTATAGTTGACGAGCCTGAAATTCAAGGGCAAATTGCCGCATGCAACGTCACCAACGACATTTATGTCATGTCCGTAACCAAAATATTAAACGCCCTTGCCATCATGGGCGTCCCCAAAGACATGCCACTCAACGTTGCCAAAGGCATACTGAAAGGATTCTCAGATTTCATGGGCAACTTGGGCGTTAAGCTTGTAGGAGGCCAAACCATACTGAATCCATGGCCCATTATCGGAGGATGCGCCGTAGGCATATGCAGCCCAGAAAAAATCGTTTACAGCAGGGGGGCTAAACCTGGAGATTTTCTGGTCTTAACGAAGCCTCTAGGTATACAGCCAGCTATGGCTGCATACCGGCTTATGAAGGAGGAGGATGGCAGAGCCTATCTCCGCAATAATACCCAAGAAGAAATCGTTGAAGAGGCTGTTGCGAAGGCCATTCAAATAATGACCACGTCAAACAAGCCTGTTGCAGAGGCGATGCAACATGTAAAAGTGAACGCTGCTACCGACATCACAGGTTTCGGCCTTAAGGGACACGCAACGAACGTGGCAAAGCTGAGTAACGTTGACATAAGAATTGAAAAATTGCCGGTCATTAAAGGAACGCCTGCACTATCAAAAATTTTGGGCTATCCCTTATTGACTGGGGAAGCCTCTGAAACAGCTGGCGGAGTCTTAATGTCCGTGGCTAAACAAAACCTCGACAATCTGCTAGACCATCTTGGAAGGAGGAAAGTTGAAGCTTTCGTAATAGGCAAGGTCAAGCGTGGATCCGGAAAAGTGATCCTTGCGAAGGATCTAGAAATACTTGAAGTTTAAGATCTCATCACTGTGGGAACCCCACTGGATTAGCCCCTGAGATGACGCCGTGTGGTCAACGCTTAAAAACCACTTTTAATCTTATTGAATAGCGCCCATCAAAACAAGGGTAAAAGCCACATGACAACGGAGAAATCTTTTCTTTTAATCCTGTGCGGTATTCCAAGTTCTGGAAAAACCGAGTTGGCAAAAAGAACAGCGAAAATCTTGGAGAAAAAGTTCAATAAGCCAGTTTTGGTTGTAGGCACAGACTTTTTCCGAGAAATGATGCCCATCTCCGAAGAAGTTTTTAAACCTGAAAGGGAGGTCTTCCTAAAATTCCTAGCCTTCAACACGATCTCTCTGGGTTTACAGAACGGATTTATCGTGATCAGTGACGATCTAAATTATTACACTTCCATGCGGAAGGATCTCGCCGATCTCGCGAAAAGTAAAGGGGCCGGCTTCGGGGTTGTATATGTAAACACGCCTTTAAATGTGGCTTTGGAATGGAACCGTAAGAGGGGCAGCCCAATCCCAGACGAGCTAATCGAAGAGATTCACGCAAAATTCGAGGAGCCGGGGGAGAAATACCGGTGGGACAGCCCAATAATCACAGTTAACCCCGCGGAGGACGAGTTGGAGGTCCTAGCTGAACGGGTGGCCTCAGAAACTATACAATGCATGCTCAAGTGGGGAAAACCCATCAAAGTGTTCCCCATCACTCAGCGGGCAAGCGAAATAGAGAAGGCTACCCGCAGGGCGATGGGCGAGATCATGGCTCGGTTCAGGATACTGGATATCACCGATAAGCTTTCAGACCTAAGGAAAAGCATAACTCAGCAAGCCGTTAAGATGGGACTCTCCCCCGAGGCCGCGGTAAAACTATTTTTCGAAAATGCTGAAAAGATTCTCTCGCAGAAAATTTTGGAAAAGCCCAGCGGGCTGATGCAGTTTCATGTAGGCCTATTCGGCCATGTTGACCATGGAAAAACAGCCCTGGCAAGATGCCTCACAGAGAAACCTTCAACAGCATCCCTCGACAAGCACCCTGAAGCTCAGAAAAGGGGAATGACCATCGACATGGGCTTTTCATCCTTCAAAATCGAGGGTGGAGTAGTTACCCTAGTGGACCTGCCAGGCCACCACTCGCTTATTGAACATGCAGTTGCAGGCGGCCACATCATAGATCTAGCCCTGCTCGCTGTGGCTGCAAACGAGGGGCCCATGGCACAAACATTGGAGCATTTAAAAGTGCTCGAAAGCCTCGAAGTTAAAAATTTAATCTGCGTTATAACAAAGAAAGACCTTGTTTCAGAAAGGGAATTGGAAAAAGTTAAGGAGAAAATACATGGCCTTCTGAAGGGGTCCATATTTGAAAATTCCAGGATAGCAGTTACCTCGTCTATTACTGGGGAGGGAATAGACGACCTAAAAAGGCTGATAGGTGAAACCTTAAAGTTCGCCGTCAGGAACTGGGCTGGCCCCTTTAGAATGCCCTGCGACCACGCCTTCCATTTAAAGGGTGTTGGAACCGTTGTTACGGGCACCATAGTTCGAGGGAAAGTGCATGTAGGCGATGAGGTGGAGTTGCAGCCTGTTGGGAAAAAGGGGAAGGTTAAATCCATCCAGACCTTCGGGGAATCCTTAAAAGAAGCTCAGGCAGGGGACCGTGTAGGGATTGCCGTTTCCGAAATCCGCCCCGCCGATGTCTTCAGGGGATGCGAGCTCTCCCAACCTGGCTCAATAAAGCCTACACACCACCTTACAGTTAAGATGAAGGTGAACAAGGATTTTAGGCATGTCTTAAAAAGGGCGTCCACGGTTCACATTAACATCGGGTTACAAACAGTAACAGCAACTTTTGTTCCCTTCTTTGAGGATACGCTGGAAGATTCCAGTAAAATTAAGGTGCTCTTGCCGGAAGTAAAGGCTGGAGACGAATGCTTCGCGTTATTGAAGACAAATAAAGCCGTTCCCGCAGAAATAGGCGATAAAATACTGATTTTCAAGCTTGACCTCCCCCCTAAAACTTCAAGAATTGTTGGAGCTGGAACCGTTATGGAAATTCCATCACAGCCGCCAGAATTCGTAAAAAAGAAGGTTAAGAGGGGCGTCGTCATCAAAAAGATCAGCCAAAAAGAATACGTGGTTCAGGGAATGTTTAAGTCAAAAGATGCCGTAGAAAAGTACATTGGAAAAATGTTATACTCAGATTCAGGAATTAAAGGAAAAATCAAATCACCAGCAGGGACGGAGGGGCTTCTCTTGGCAGAATTTGAAAAAGAAATACGTGATGGTGAAGGCTGCCACTTGACCTTATACAAAAGCTTAAAAATACACTTTAGGAAACCACAAGCTTAACGTGTTATATGCTTCATCTAGCTTTTGGAGGATTGTTGGGGAGGGGGAGTTATAAGCCTCGGGCGGGCTTCGATCCCGCGACCCGCGGCTTACAAGGCCGCTGCTCCACCAGGCTGAGCTACCGAGGCGTATATAGCTATTAAGTTTTGAGTTAGACTTATTTTTAAGATGTTCGGAATAGCTTGTAGTAAATAAAGGGTGTGGTTCCAGTATCTGGAACATCCGTTGGGGAAAGGGAAATTATTCAAATTCTCCTTGAGAGATTTAAAGGAAACGTTAAGACGATGCCTATTCCCTTTGGTGATGATGTTTCGGCTTATCCCCTTAGCAAAGGTCGGTTGGCGGTTTTGAAGACGGACATGTTGGTGGGTAAAACTGATGTTCCGCCTGGAATGAGCTTGTGGCAGGCAGCCCGTAAAGCAGTTGTTATGAATGTAAGCGATTTTGCCGCTAAGGGTGTTGAGCCAAGGGCCATGCTTGTTTCTCTTGGATTGCCTAGGGGGTTAACGGTTGAGGAAATAAGGGAGATTGGCGAAGGGTTGAGCTGTGGAGCCCGCGAGTATGGCATGGACATTTTGGGCGGGGATACGAATGAGGCTTCAGATTTGGTGATAAGCCTATCTGTTTTCGGCGTGGCAAAAAAGGGCGAAATCATACTTCGAAGAGGTGCGAGGCCAGGCGATATTTTAGCCGTTACAGGGATGTTTGGCAAGGCTTCTGCAGGCCTGAAAATTCTCCTAGAAGGGTTGGAGGCCCCTGAAAGCATCCGCAGACCCCTCATAGAGTCGGTTTACATGCCAAGGGCTAGGCTGAAAGAGGGGTTAGCCCTAAAATCTACGGGGGCGGCTACCGCCTCCATCGATTCAAGTGACGGTTTAGCTTGGAGCCTTCATGAAATTTCGAGGGCAAGCGGTGTGGGTTTTTTGGTGGACAATCCTCCAGTGGCTCCCGAAGCGGCGAAGTTTGCTGAAATCAACGGTTTAGACCCATTGGAACTGGCGTTTTATGGCGGGGAGGAATACGAGTTTGTTTTAACTGTTAAGCCTGAACTTTGGGACAAGGCGAGGGAAGCCGTTGAAAAGGCTGATGGAAGCCTCATCAAAATCGGAAAGGCTACGGCTGAAAGGCGGGTTCTATTAACTGTGGACGGGGAAAAAAGGGCGGTTGAGCCGCGGGGCTGGGAGCATTTCCGGAAAAAATAGCTCATCCAATCTGCTACTCTATCCAACAGTTAAGGAGGCCCTCTTCTATGAGAAGGCCAAAATGGGAAAAGTAAAGTGTTGCCTCTGCGAGAGGAGATGCGAAATAGGGGAGGGCCAAACAGGATTTTGCAAAACAAGGGTGAACTTAGGAGGAAAACTTTACACTATTGTTTATGGAGACATCAGCGCCGTGGAAAGCCGCCCCATAGAGATAAAACCTTTCTTCCATTACTGGCCGGGATCCACAGCTCTTACGTTTTCAACATGGTCCTGCAACTTTGACTGTTTATGGTGCCAAAACTTCCACTTGTCAAAGGCTCCTCCAGAGCCTGCCAAAGCTCACTATCTTAAGCCTGAAAAAGTGGTGGAATTAGCCCTAGCGTGCGGCGACGCTGGGTTATGCGCAAGCTTTCAGGAACCAACTTTATTGGCTGAGTGGGTTCTCCAGGTTTTTAGGCTTGGAAAGGCTAAGGGCATAAAATACTGTTGTTATGTTTCAAACGGATACATGACCTTAGAGGTTATAAAAGCTCTCCTCAACGCGGGCATGGACGGCCTCAAAATAGACGTTAAGGGCGACGAAGAGGTTTACGCCAAGTACTGCGGCGGGACAGACGTCAACAAAGTTTGGAGAAATGTTAGGGAAGCAAAAAAGTTAGGCTTGCATGTTGAAGTTGTCAACTTACTTGTTACGGGGGTAAACGACGACGAGGAAACTGTTCGATGGGTTATTCAAAAACATTTGGAAAGTGCAGGCCCCGAAACCCCTTTACATTTCACCCGCTATTTTCCCGCCTACAAGTTTCACAACCCACCAACAAAAATTGAAAATTTGGAAAAAGCATATGAGATGGCTAAAAAAGCCGGGGTGCTTTACCCCTACCTTGGAAACGTTTCCGGTCACAAATATGAAAATACCTATTGCCCAAACTGTGGAGCTGTACTGATCAAAAGGTATGGATATCGCATTTTAAAGTGCTCAATAACCACTGGAAAGAAATGCCCAAACTGCGGAACGGATATTCCAATAACGGGACAGTACCTTGGGCATTAACTCAGCCCAGCCTACTTAAGCTTGAGTTTCCATGTTGATTTCACATTTCAAAGAAGAAAATTTATATCTGAGGGCGTTGGCTTTAATTTCACTCTCATTTCTTAATCTGAATTTTTGGGTGGAAAACTATTATTTCCAGACATGTTCTCCTCTTGCATCTCTCAACTATTGTCACAGCGGTTCCTGTCTTAGCTCCCGAATCTAGGCGTTTGGATATAGGCGTTCAATCTCCCCTCTTATTTCACAGCGTCCACTTTTCCATAAGTTTTAATGTCAACGATGAGTTTGCCTCTTATCACGGTTCAGGGAAATGTTCGGAGCCTATTTCGATTTTGGAGGGCTTCAAATGAAACCTGAATCTTCACGGTTTAGCTTGATAGAGTTTACAGATTCGCGTTTATGTTTTTCAGGCACTTTTAGTCTGATCTCCTCCCTAGTGTATCAGCAGTTTTTCTTCATGTTTCTTAAGGTATTCTGCAGCTTCAGCCACGTCCATAAAGAGATCGTCAACCCGCTGCACATCCTCCACGGTCACTTTGTCTCTGTTTAGGGATTTCGCGTTTTGTGCCGCTAGGCTGAGGAGCTGAACTGCATACCTCATAGAGCTTTTGGCCCCAACCTCAGCGAGCTTTTCAATGGCTCCTTCGTCCAGCTTAATTTTTTCCTCCGCCGCCCTAATTTTTAAAATTTCTTTGATGCTTTCCGGATCATAGGATTGTGTGGCTATTATAACTGAACGGTCTATTAGGTCTACTGGAAACCCCAGGGGGCTCCTTATGTCTGTTCCACGGATTCTCGCTACACCCCTGTTTGTTGCAAGGATTATTATGGGCACAAGCTCGCTTTCCATAGCCCTTCCCAAAAAGCTGAAAGCCTCCAAGTCTAAGAGGTGGGCGTCGTCGATGAAAAGTACGCCTGGATGTATGAACGCCTTGCCGCTGTCAATTAACTCCTTAACTTGTTGGTCCACGGCCATCCGCACTTCTGTGTCTATCTCTTTGGATTCGGATCCGCCGAAGAAGAGGGAGAACAATCCCCCTGAACGTTGTCTGGCGTTAAGCTCGTCTAAATCGGCGAGGGTAAGCGTATAAACAAACTCTTTCTCCTTCAAAACTTTTCCACCGGGGCGAGGGACTTTTTTCCTAGTGTCAACATCATATGTCTTTCCTTTCTGGCTTTCTATGCAAAGTCCCAAGTTGACAACCCTTCCAGTTTCAGCGTCTATTTGTATGACGCTTCCCTCGGTTATTCCTTCAGAAATTATCTGCTGGGCTATTGAGGATCCCGCCTCTATTGTCTTCTCCTCTTCCTTTGTCTTAAGCGTCAGCCTTACACTTTCCGGAATTTTTTGGTAGGGGTTGTACGGGTGGGGTGCGGTTCGTATGTCGATTAGGGTGACTTCGCCCTCGTAGACTTTACGCATCTCGTGAATTTCAACACCTATACATTTTCTCATGGACTCTATAAGCACTTCAGTTTTTTTGCGTTCAGCACTGTAGATTTCGCTCCCGCTCATCTGTATAAAGGGGACGTTTTCGCCGAGCTCCTTTGATATAGCTACCGCTATGGCTGTTTTCCCAGTTCCCGGAGGCCCAGCCAAGATAATACATTTACCGCTAAGCTTTCCCTCCTTTATCATTCTCACAACGAGGCCTGCTGCTTCCCTTGCTTTCTCCTGCCCAACCATACCATCCTTAATCTTAACAGCCCTCAAATTTTCGTCTAAGCCCAACCCCTTAATGTGGGTGTGGGCGCCTATTCTTTCAAATTTTGATAATGGTACAGCAGGCAACTCCCTGATACCCGCCATCGGGGTCACTCCCCTAAAGCAGATTTGATCTTTAAGATAACAGATTTAAACCAGAAATCACGGAAATAAAAATTTAGCGCTGAATTTTCGGCGTCTCTTGCCTATCAAGCATGTAGTTCAGGATTGTTACGCAAGTGGCTGCCAAGTAAGGCTTCTTTCCAAGGGATATTTTCTCACCGTAACGCAGCGCAAAATCCTCAACTTTCCTCGGCAGCCCCACATGATCCCCTAAGACGAAAACAGGGTTTTCTCCAATCTCAACTTCAAAAATGTCTTTGCCTCCCTCCTCTAAAACATATATTTGGGCTTTTTCAGCTTTAGCCTTAATCAAAGCTTCAAAGCTTTCTTTGGAAAGCCTTACTCCAGGATGCTCTCCGTAAGCCAGCACTTTTTTGAGGATTTTCTCCCATGTCTCTTGATCTGTTCTAACATCGTGGAGGCTTTCGCCATTTACCTCCAGGTGTAGTGGCGGTCTCGGCGGCCCATTTAGGATGGCATGGAAGGTGACGTCCCTGCGTATCGCATGAGAGAGGAAAAGACTCGCAATTAGACATTCATACACTATGTCCAGCCTTCCGGCGTCATGCAGGTTTGTCCAGCTTGAATCTGTTCTTCCCATTCTGGAGTATACAACAAATTCCCGCATGAGCAGCCCCAAACATGTAATGCACTTGCGAATTATTTGTTTATTGACCCAACACCCTTCTGGAAAAAAGGGAGAAGTTTATGAATAAAACTTAAATTGAATGTGGATTAGTATAAAATTCTTAGCCAAATGTTTGGGATTGTTGTCCGTGGGGGCTATGTATGAGCCAAAAGTCCTCTTGGTTTGGCTACATGGGGCAAATTCTAAGGTTAGACTTAACAAACCACAAATACGCCATTGAACCCTTGAAGAAAGATTTGGTTGAAAACTTCATCGGCGGCCGAGGGTTTGGAGCGAAAATTCTCTTCGACGAAGTGCCGAAAGGCGTAGACCCGCTAAGCCCATATAACAAGCTTGTTTTCACAACAGGTTCTTTAACAGCCACGAAGGTGCAGTCGGCAAGCAGGTGGATAGCCCAGTTTAAGTCTCCGCTTACGAACGCCTACTGCAGAAGTGTTGGAGGAGGCTTTTTCGGCGCCGAGCTTAAGTTTGCAGGCTACGACGCGGTAATCGTTGAGGGCAGATCCCCCAAACCAGTTTACGTGTGGATAAACGATGATAAGGTGGAGTTTAGAGACGCCGCTGACGTTTGGGGCATGAACACCTACGCCACCCAAGAGTTTCTTAAGGAGAAGACGGATGAGAAGGCTAAAATGGTTACGATTGGACCCGCTGGGGAGAGACTTGTCAAAATATCCGCCATAGTAACGGATGACATGAGAACAGCCTCCCGCGGTGGAGGCGGCGCCGTTATGGGTTCAAAGAACCTTAAGGCCATTGTTGTGAAAGGTTCCAAGAAGGTTGCGATATATGACGAGAAGGCCTTCGACGAGGCTGTTAAAGAGCAGGTGGAGGCTTACCGTAAAAATCCAGGCTATGAACATTTCAAGAACTTAGGCACAAACTCTATAGTGTACCTATTCTATACGATTGGCAACTTCCCAACATATAACTTTAAACAGCTCCCCTTTGAAGGAGCCTCCAGGTTTGCGCCTGAAGTTTTAGCCAGCTACGTGGTCAAGCACAGTGGATGCTACGGTTGCATGATAAGGTGCTGGAAAACCTTTAAGGTTACTAAAGGCCCATATGCAGGCACCGCCTGGGACTTCCCGGAGTATGAAACCCACTGGTCTTATGGAGGCCTCCTTGGAAACTGCAACATAGAATCAATAATATACGCCAACATGCTCTCAGACCTCTACGGTTTAGACACAATTTCTACAGGGGTCGCCATAGCCTTCGCCATGGAGCTCTATGAAAAGGGCATTATAGGTAAAAGTGAAACAGACGGGCTTGAACTTAAATGGGGCGACCCTGAGGTTGTGGTTGAGCTTGTGAAGCGCATCGCCCTAAGGATAGGCATAGGCGCTTTGCTGGGCGAGGGAGTTAAAAGGGCTGCAGAGGCCATTGGACGGGGTGCCGAAAAATATGCTATACATGTTAAGGGGCTTGAGCTGCCAGCGTATGACCCACGCTCTGTGAAGGCGCATGGGCTTAACTTTGCAACATCTCCAATAGGGGCAAGCCATTGCATAGGCTGGAACAAGTTTGAAATTTTGGGGATACCAAAGAAGGTGGATCCCCTCGCCGTTGAAGGTAAAGGCGAAATAACTAAGTATGTTCAGGATGAGACCGCCGCGGCTGAAACTGCAGTTTTCTGCGCCTTCACCCTAAGCAACGAGATGGTAACCATGGACCTATACAGTAAACTTCTGCATTCTGCAACGGGTATAGATAGATTCAGGGACCCGAAGTACTTGTGGCTGGTAGGCGAGAGAATTTTCAATCTTGAAAGGGCTTTCAACATCCGAGAGGGCTTTGACGTAAGTCAAGACACCATGCCAGAAAGAATTGTTAAAGAACCCATGCCCAGAGAGCCGTCAAAGGGACAAGTCTTTGAGCTTGACGTGCTCCTCAAAGACTACTATAAAGTTAGGGGATGGAACGAGCGGGGAATACCCACAAAAGAAAAACTAAAGGAGCTTGGGTTAGAAGGAGTGGCGAAAGAGCTTCAAATAGCCTGAAAGGGTTAAATCATACCCCCATTTTTATATTTGTGGTTTAAATGAAGGTTCGCGTGAAATTCGTCGGGGAAATGCACAAAAAGTTTGGAATGGAAGACTTGTGGCTGTTTCTCCCCGATAAAGCCACAGTTAAGGATATTCTTATCAAACTTGAGACGGAGAGAGGGGCAAAAATAGACTTGGGAGACCCAAGCATGGTGGTTTTGGTTAATGGTAGGCGCATAGATTTTGTCGGCGGCCCTAACGCTGTCCTAAAGGATATGGATGAAATCGTGGTTATGCCCATAATAGCTGGAGGTTAGCTTTCCATTCTAAAGTTTTTTGGAATACCAGAAAAATCCGTCAATGATAAATTGTATGGCTATGGCGGCTATTAAAAGCGCCATAAGCCTTGATATGACAGCTGAACCGGAGTTTCCAAGAAAATTATATATTGGGTTGATGAAGCCGAGGATGATATGAGTTAGCACAAAGACTATCAAAACCGCTATGATGGTTATTAATATGCCGTATGCCTGAAGATTTATTATTGTTGTTGTTATGGCGCCGGGGCCGACAAGGAGGGGAAAGCCTATTGGAACAACCCCGATGCTTTCAGGAGAAGCTGGCGCTTCCTCCCACTCTCCCCGAAGAAGGATTCTTATGGAAATTATTAAGAGGAGGATGCCCCCGGCAATCATGAAACTGTAAATGGATATACCAAAAAGCACTAGGATCTGCTGGCCGACCAAAGCGAAAGAAATTAGGAGAACAAAACCCGTCGATATGGCTGTGTTAAAGGCTTTACTCCTCTCAGGCACGGCCAGCCCCCTTGTTAAGGAGATGAAAATGGGAATGTTGCCAAGTGGATCAACAATAATGAACAAGGTTATAACAGCTTTAGCCAAGTCCAAAATAAAGTCCATCAGCCTATCCCACCAATTTAAACGCTTGCTAGCACACTTTTAAAACACGCGCAATAGACTTAAACATTGCTCTTTGGAAAGGCCAAGCCTCTGTTGACTATTTAATGGAAGGGTGCTCTTACTTCCACTAGTGTGAAGTTTTTGGGAAATAAGGAGTATTCAATTTTGCAATGCTTTCATGTAATGGTCATTTTACTTCGCAGCCATGCATAGGCCTCCACCTTAAATGGGTTCACATGCCATATCGTCCAAACGCCGCTTATGCCCGACACCTCGGGCGGTTGGGGGCCGCGGGCTGAACTGGTCGGCCGAAGCCTTCCAGCGTACACCCCGGCTCCATCAAACCCGTGTTTTACGGGAGCCCTCGTCCCACGGGCTCGGGCTGTTGCCAGCCCAGCCGTAAGTGGGAATGGCTGCCTATTTTCGGGAGGGGCTTCGGGCTTAGATGCTTTCAGCCCTTATCCCCAATGGCGTAGCTGCCCGGCGTCTGCCCTGTCGGACAACCGGTTGACCATTGGCCACAGCGTCCCGTTCCTCTCGTACTGGGGACCCTTTCCCCTCAGGCAGCCAGCACTCCCAGCAGATAAAGTCCGACCTGTCTCACGACGGTCTAAACCCAGCTCACGTTCCCTTTTAATAGGCGAGCAGCCTCACCCTTGGCCCCTTATGCAGGGCCAGGATAGGAAGAGCCGACATCGAGGTACCAAGCCGCGGGGTCGATGGGGACTCTCGCCCGCGACGAGCCTGTTATCCCCGGGGTAACTTTTCTGACACATCTGGCCCCCACCAATGGGGACACAGATGATCGCTAGGCCCGGCTTTCGCCCCTGGATCCCTCACTGTGGAGGATCCAGTCAGGCCGGCTTTTGCCCTTGCACTCCACGACGGGTTTCTGTCCCGTCTGAGCCGACCTTAGGGCGCCCTTGATATCTTTTCAAGGGCGTGCCGCCCCAGCCAAACTGCCCACCTGCCGTTGTTCCAGCGCCCTGAGGCGCCGGTGAGAAACACGGTTGCGGAGGGACGGTGTTCCATTGGCGCCTCCCCCGGCTCCCGGAGAAGCCGGGATCGACGGCTCCCGTCTACGCTCTGCATCCGCAGCCATGTTCCAGCGGCAGGCTGCAGTAAAGCTCCACGGGGTCTTCTTTTCCCGCTGGGGGTTCGTGGACTGTTCGTCCACGTTACGTGGGTTCACCGGGTGCCAGGCGGGGACAGCGGGGCCCTCGTTGATCCATTCATGCACGTCGGAACTTACCCGACAAGGCATTTGGCTACCTTGAGAGAGTCAGAGTTACTCCCGGCGTTTGCAGGCCCTTAGCCCGGTTGAACCCGGGTTTCAGGTACCTGTACTGGCCAG
>JAWBZV010000018.1:0-23749 GCA_038865865.1 Bathyarchaeia archaeon
TGTTGAAATCCCTTTCTTAGGGCGTAGCCTTTTCCCATGTTCCTTCCGTTCGACAGCACTGTAGCCTTGTATCTGCTTGCCACTTCTCGCGTACGATCTTCTGAACCGTCATCCACAACAATTATCTCGTATGGTAAGCCTAAACTCTCCATTACTTGAACTGTTTCTTCAAGTACGTTACCTATTGTTTTCTCTTCATTGTAGGCTGGGATAACCACTGAAACAACGGTGTTCGGCATTACGCTCTCCTTTCCACCTCTGTTTAGACTGGTAAAACACAAAATTAAACCCATATGTAGAATTGGTATAGAAAACCTTCAATCATGTTATAGAACAATCTGCTATGCTATTCCATAGGCTTTATGTTTATCACGAAGCTAAAACTCTTCACATCATTGTCCACTATGTATGAAATGAACCTTGGATCTGAAGATACTTCCAATGTTAAGACTACGCAGATTTGCTCACCCGGTTTAAGCGTCTTACCAGCGGTGTAATTCCACTTCAAAATTAGAGGTTCCTTCAATGGCAAGGGTTCCGTGACATTGGCGCCCTTTGAATCTTGGAACGTTAGGTCTGAGATTGTTAGTTGAAGGATTATTGGCAAATTACTTTTGCTTTTAACATAAAGGAGACGATTTACTGAGATTCCAGGGTATACTGTTCCCCAGTCAAGGATTTGGCTTCCCTTTTGAGCGGTTGTTAAGTTTCCTCCAAAGGCTTCAACGCCTATCACGCGGATGGTGCCAACGCTTGGAAGATGCAAGTTGTGGAAGCTGCTTAACCATAAGGAAACCAATATGCTCAAAAGTAACGTTGCCAAGGAAACAAGAACAACCAAAACTATCGTTTTCCAAAAACGTCGTATAAATCGGAGCACATGGTTTAATGCGAACCCCAATTTTGAGCTCTCACTGCTGAGATTATAACTCTAAGCCTAAAAGGCTTTACTTAAAAGCTTAAAATGCGTTGAACCACTTCCATGGCGTGCAATGGGACGCTTAACATCTTCGAAATTATGCCCAAACCTGAAAATAGCGCTTTTAAATTGGCCATGTCAGCCTTTTCGATTGCTCCTAGAATTGGAGCTGCAACGATGTAAGTAATTATGAATATTGCGCCTCCAACTGTCAGCTTCGCCCAGTCTGCACATAACATGAGGTTTGTTGCCATGAGAGTTGTCACAGCTGCGGTAAGGGACGCTGCCAAAATTTTTGCCGAGGATTTAATGTCAACTTTAACCTTGTAGCGTTTCCATATCCAACGAAGTCCCAAGAAAAGGCTGGGCAACCCTGCTACGATGCTTGTAGTTATTAAGCCAACTATGCCGGCGAAGGGTATAAGTACAAAGGCTAATGGTACGCCAAAAGTCAGCGTTGTTAGACTAAGTTTCATCTGAGTCTTTGTCTCACCCACACCTGCTAGTAAGTTTCCAAGGCTTAGTCTTCCGAAAATTGCAAAGAGATCGTTTACTACATAGAGGGTTAGAAAGAAGGGCGCGTAAGCCCATTTTTCTCCGAAAAGCGTGTATATCATTGGTTTTGACAAAACCATCACAGCCATCGTTGCTGGCACAAGGAATACCGCAGTATACTTAACCGAAGAGGCAAAAACCGTTTGAAGTAGTTCAGGCTCCTTTTGCGGGTTGATTTTTGAAAACACGGGAAAGAGAACTGTTGATATTGGAATTGTGAAAAATGTCAATAGTATGGCAAAGTGGGTTGCCACTTGATAGTTGCCTATCATTGCGTCCGTACAGTAAATAGCCATTAAAAAGGCGTAAAGCTGCGTTAGGAAGCCGCCTATAATTGATGCTATAGACAGGGGAACCCCGTAGCGGAGCATAGCCTTCAAATTCAGGCTTAAACCCTTTTTCCATGGGTTTTTAGCTTTTAGTTTCCTTATTATGGTTAGGTATAAAACTGCTAAACCAGTTATTGCAGCGAATATGAATGATAGCGTGTAGCCCAATGTTGCTCCCAGGGCGCCGTAGCCGACGAAGACTAGAATTGGAGACGCCACTGTTTTCACTATTGCTTGGCATATGTTTGTTAAGCTGTTTAGCTCCATCCTTTCAAAGCCAATAAAGCTTGACTGGGCAGCCGTTAAGAGGGCTCCCGCGAGCACGGTGGTGGAGGCTAACGCAATTAGAAATGAAGCCTCTGGCCTCTGGAACACTGTTGAAGCTATGAAGCTAGATAAAGACACCAGAATTAATGAGAGGGCAAGCCCTGTTGCCAGTTCAAAGAGCATGCCCGACGCGATTATTTCGTAGGCTTCTCCCTCCCTGTTTTCGGCTCTTAGGCTGGCTGTGTACCTCGCTATGGCTGTGTTTACACCCCAGTCTCTGAAGATTGCAGCCGTATACGAGGGGATTAGAGCTATTGCGTATAGGCCGTATTCTTCCGGTTTTATCAGCCTTGCCAAAATTATGGTGCCTATCGCCATGATTATGGTGGAGGCTGCCACGCCTATGAATAGTTGGAAGCTTCCTTTAGCGGAATTCTGACCCATCTCTAAAGCCTTTTGCACGAAGGGTCTCCCTCATAGATTTGAGTTGCTTTTAAATTGTGAAAGGTTTATGTTTTTGTAGAGAGTTTTTGTCTTGGCTGGTGTCGGTGTTGAAGGTTTTAGTGACCGGTGGGGCGGGTTTTATTGGCAGCCATATGGTGGATAGGCTTTTAGCCGATGGTTTTGAAGTCATTGTTCTGGATAATTTGCGTAGTGGAAGACTTGAAAATGTTGACCATCATATGGGTAGGAGAGGCTTTCGATTTGTTCATGGAGATATTAGGGATGTTAACCTTGTGAAAAGGTTGGTTAGCGATGTTGATTATGTTGTTCACTTGGCAGCCTTGGTCAGCGTCCCCGAGTCCCTGCGAGACCCCGTTTTAACCTATGACATTAATGTTAATGGGACGTTGAATTTGCTGAAAGCTTGTGTGGGTAGGGATGTCAAACGCTTTGTTTACGCCTCTTCTTGCGCAGTTTATGGGGACGCTGTTGACTTGCCCATTAAGGAAACATGCCCTGCTAGGCCCATTTCACCCTATGGTGCTTCAAAGTTGAAGGCCGAAAATTGTGTGTTGGAATATTTCGAAAACTTTGGGTTGGAAAGTGTGTGCCTGAGATACTTTAACGTGTATGGTCCAAGGCAGGTTCATAGCGAGTACAGCGGGGTTATAACCCAATTTATAAATCGCATAAAAAGGGATTTATCTTTGATCATCTTCGGCGACGGTGAACAAACGAGGGATTTTGTTCATGTAGAGGATGTTGTTGAAGCCAGCATGCTTGCATTAAAACGTGAAAAAGTTGCAGGGGAAGTCTTTAACATTGGAACAGGCCTAGCTACATCCATTAACCAGTTAGCCCACATGCTTTTAGAGTTAGCCAATAGAAACGACCTGAAGATTTTACATGTAGAAGCCAGAAAAGGCGAGGTAAGGCATAGCGTAGCTGACGTTTCCAAGGCGAGGGAAAAATTGGGGTACAAGCCAAAAGTGGAGTTAAGAAATGGATTGAAGAAGCTTCTAGCTATGAATGACTAGGAGGGTTATGTGGATTTAGGATAGCTATCATGTTTGATAGAAAAATTCTTTCCTTCTCAGACACCTATTAATTATTTTTTTACTCAATATGGGCCTGGTTTGACCTTTAGATATTATGGATACTTGGCTTTTATATTGTTCAATGGCCTTTTTCTTTAGATGTACAAAGTCAGAGATATCAACTTCAATAATGTTCCTTTTAAATAAATTGACCAATTTATCTACGAAAGGTCCTATTCTAGCGTATTTTTGCATTATTGAGTACTGAAGACTTTTTGGTGATAATCCGGTTATTTTTATACATTCCTTTAGAATACGGCTTGTAGCCTTATGGTCAGGATTGTGATCTTTTGCGTATGGGAAATAAATCTCAATTGGTTGATATTTTTTAATTATCTCCAAAATTTTTTCCTTGGCTTCGGCTTCTTGATTTTCTAGAGAGCCGTCTTCGAAATCTAGGAAAATTATGTTTGTTTCGGTACTCCAAGAACTTTTAGTGCTTTTATGGCTTCTTCTTTTCTAATGCGCTTTAATTCTTCAGGAGTCGGATTAAAGGTTATGCCTAAAACCTTTGAAAACGCATGGCGCCCATCCGTTAAAATAATTATCATTATTTCATAGCCTTCAGATAATTTTTTGGCTATTGTCCCGCCACATCCCAATGTTTCATCATCAGGATGTGGAGCAAATACTAGAATGTTTTTAATTTTTATCACCTCGTCTTCTAAAAGCTCCTGAAGGATATGGTTTTGCTTACGGGACGCCTTATCATGGAGAAACACGAGTTGATATCTTATTAAATCATAAAAAATCTTTTCTGAATATATCTTCACTGGTTTCTTTTTCACGTATCAATTTAACTTCTTTTCTTGAATTTAGTAAAACGGCAGCAGGGCGCGGATAAAGAAACTGATTCGACTTGCTAAGTGTATATGCGCCGCAATCAAAAACTGCAATGATATCTCCTTCGTCAATTTGTGGTAAATAGGTTTTTATTGCAATGTAATCTCTAGCGTAACAGAGCGGCCCACATAGGTTATATAATTTTTCTCTCGGATTTGCAGCCTTGCTCACTATCGAGATATCGTGCCGAAAATATACTGTGTTTATATCAGGTAGCAAATTTGTTCCTCCATCGACAATAATCCAGTTGAAACCGTCACTTCCTTTTTTCACATGGTCTACACGTAACAGTAGTATTCCCGCTGGCCCGACAATGATTCCTCCGGGTTCTATAATAATAGTCGGTTTAGGTAAATCTCTTATTTCTTTCTTAACATCATCTATGATAGCCTTTGCTATTAATTCTATGTTTTTGCTATGCCTTGACACTTTATCCAGCATGGATTTTAATCCTAATTTCTGTCTAATTAAGTCTACTATGAGATTAAACGTGCTAATTGATTTTAATGTCTCGGAAATAAAACCACCTCCTATGTTAAGATATTTTATTTCTAAACCTAGCTTTTTGTGTATTTTATGTAAAATTTGTATAAGCGTTTTAACGGTTCCAGGATAAAATGGGCTATTATGCATCATAATGCCCTCTACTTGAAGGTTTTTTAGTTCTAATGCCTTCTTAAATGCTTGGTAAGCTTCACCCGGAGGAAAGCCAAATCTACATTCAGGGTAGACAAGAAGATGTTGAAAGTATGCGAGGTTAGGATTTGCAAAGAAAGATTGTCTTGGAACACTTATCCTTAAACCAATTGATTGTTTTACGCCCATTTCCCCGGCGATTCGATTTAATCTCTCCATTTCAGTAAAAGATTCGATATTAATAAGTAGAACCTTTTTTTCGAGGGCTTTACGTAAAAGCCCTTCAGGTTTATACACACCGTCAAGAATTATGTTTTGACCGTTGTAGCCAGCTTTTTCAACAGCCTCAAGCTCAACCTCCGACGTAACCTCAGCGTAAGCTCCTTTTTTTCGCAAGACTTTGCAAATCGCAGGATTAAAATTTGTTTTTACAGAATAACAAATAATAATGTTGGGATAGTTAGCCTCAAATGCTTGGCGGAGTCTTTCATAATGATATGATAAAGCATCTTCGTCAAATACAAAAAGTGGTGTCCCAAATTTTATCGCACAAGTCGAATAGATCTATACCGTGAAGGGCTAAATGGTTATTTTCAGTTATGCTTAAATGTTCTTTTAAACTCACGCGATTCCGCACCTATCTAATGTTTTAACCGCGGCGAATTCTTTTGTTGAAAAAGTTATTTCTTATTTGGCTACCCTTTTCCAAATACTACGCTCAAAAACCTTGTCAGCGCTTTTAAACGAAGGTTTTGAACATATTCACGTGATATGTAAAAGAAACTTGCTATCCATGGAAGCGGGTCATCCGCCGACAAATACGCAAAATCTCTTACATTTTTAAACGATAAAAGCCATTCTAGAAAGCTTAGTTCTTTTTTATGAAACATTACAAATGAGGAGATTATATCGTTTACGAAAAAGAGCCATCTAACTCCTGTTTTATAATTTTCTATGTAGTCCACTTTCTTGTCAATAGCGTCAAGATAAGCCATCAGAATAATGTTTATCCCACATTTTGTAGGGAAGGAATTTTGCCACCAACTTCTCGCATTAATTTCAAGCAGTTTGAAATCGCCAGAACGGGAGTCTTTTTTAAACTCAGCCTCATATATTCCATGATATCTCAGTTTCTTTAAGTATTCTTCTGTGGTCTCCTTTAACGATATGACATCAGATATAGGAACACTCTCAATGAGCGTGCTTGTTCCAAACATGTGAGGGTATTCTCTTATCCTGCGATAAGCAAAGAAAGCGCATGGCTCATTGACCTTATTATAGTACCCGCATATACCAAATAAGTTCGTGGCTGGGCCTTGAACTATTTCTTGTACCATGACTTCAATATCATATCTGGCTACCAACTTCAGAAAATTTATTAGCTCTGTTTGTGAGTGCGCGACAAATCCTTTTCTTCGGAATCTTGCGAATAGTTGTGTTATTGTAGGTTTAACGAATACTGGATATTCCACATGCTCACTAATATACTCTATATCTCGTTGATTTTCTATAAAATATGTTCTCGGGTGAGGTATTCCATACTTGATAAGTGATTGATAAAACTTCTTTTTATTGACTAACGTTTCTATTGCTTCACTTGTTCCGAAAGTGGTATATTGATCGTTTAGCGCACTGTTGGGCTCTTCTTTTAATTGTGATAGACTTATACAAAAGAGGTCAGAACAAGGGAAAATTACTGCAGAATATTTAAGTTCTTTTTTAAGCGTGAATAAGAATTCCCTTAAAACATCTTTATTTTTCTCGATCTGAGGTACCGTATAAAATTTTTGACAATATTTTGAATGAGCGATTGCATTCTTCTCTTCGGAAACACAGAAAACTTTTATTCCATTTTTTCCTAGGCTTCTTGCTATTCCGAGTCCATTTATGGCATGAGGACCAAACATTACGGCCGGATTTTTAAACACTTCATGCTCGCGCTCCACTTTTAGATTTTAAAAAGCATTTAAGTGATTAGATATTTTTCTTCAAGATTTATAAAAAATGTAATTCTCACTTGAAAACTAATGCAATAATTAAACTACAGGAATAAGGCTAAATGCTGTGCACTCGATGAAGTATATCCAGCACCATTTTGCCGAAATCTAAGTCACTCTATTGGATGTTTATTCGTCAAGGGCGAAGATTACGATTATGGTGTGGTTCCCGTCAACCATGTAGAACGTGAATTCAAATATTTGTCCTTGAGACGCGCCATCTACCAGTACGTCATAAATGTGGTAGCCTATGTCTGGCGTTATAGTGAAGGTTATGTTTTCGCCATGATACACCGTCACCCAGCCAGATGGCTCTATAGATCCCCCTACACCCATCACTGAAGCATTAATTACGTACTGTTTGCGTTGGAAGTGGGCTGTTATATTCATGTTTTTAGTAACCGTTATGGTTATTGTCTTTTCTGTGCCAGTTATGTCTCCGCTCCAGCATCGGAATTCGTAGCCTTCGGCAGCTATGGCTGTTAGCGTCACATTTTCGCCTCGTGTGTAGGCTGTTTTTTCTGAGGTTATCTTTACTGATCCGCATCCATCCACTTGAACTGCTATTACGTAGGTTTCTTGGAATATTTCTTCCTCTCCTAGACTATAAAAGGTCACGGGGTTAAGCTGGTTGTTGTATGCTGTGAGTATCCAGCTCGCTGAGCGAGCCACGTTTGATATATGAACTTCATCTAATGAGCCCCTAAAGTTTCTGTCAGCATAGATGCTTTCGCCTATATATAATGGAGTTCCAACGTTGTTGTAAATTGCCGATATTTTGGCTGTTCCAATTGTTAGAACTTGCACACCGTTGATATAGAATTTTGGAATTTCGTTTGATTGCCAAACGATGGTCACGTAATACCAGGTGTTGGCTTGAGGTACAAACGAAGCCCACCATTGACTGTATGTTATTCCGTCTTTTGAAGCGAAGAACCAGAATGGATTGTTTGGGCAGTTAAGCGGGTCGTATTCTATTTGCCAGCTACGCATATTTCCAGCTGTATTATATTTGCACAATATTGTTTGTCGTCTGCTTGTGTCTCCAATTTTAATCCAAAAGCTGACAGTGAAGGCTTCAGTGTAGCCTGACAAGGTGTCGCTATGTGGAATTTCTATATAGTCGTTATTGCCGTCAAACGTGACTGCACCATCTATCTTACCTGTGACGCCTTGAAGCACGCCTTTGTATGGTGTTCCGTTGTTTCCGTTTGCAGTGGAATCGTAAAGCGTGCCTGTTTTTTCGTTTAAGTGGAGAACCAATATATGGTTTGCATCCCAAACTCCAGTTGGGTTTTGCTGGTCTTCACATGACGGATTGCCATAATACACGTAAAGAATCGTATCTTCCGTTGAGGATAAATATGGAACCCTAACCCACACAATTAGATGCCCTATTGTGCTGTCGTAAAATTCTATTTGATGGTTGAGTTTTACGTTGTTTGCGTCTGTGAAAACGAAATCGTATCCGTTGGGCTGAGTTTTGCCTACTAGGCCGCTGTCAAGAATTTCAATTAGGACAGGGAAGTCTGTTAATGTGCCGCTTACTTGTGTATGGTTTATTACTATTTTTCTTCGGTATCGCCAGTCGCGGCACCACCAATTATTCATAGTGAATGTGGCTGTGATAGTTTTGTTTTCAGTCATCGTGATTGTGATCGGGTTTGTGATTCCAGAAACGTCCCCGCCCCAGCCACTAAAGGTCCAACCGGATTCAGCGGTGGCTGTCAACGTCACTGTTTCGCCGTTGGTATAGAATGTTTTGTTTGGCTCCTTAACGACGAAACCATTGCCAATCACGATAATGTTTAATGTATAAACTTCTTGAGTGAAAACTGCTCTAATGCTTTTATTTCCATCTATAACTATGGTTATTGGATTTTGTCTACCAGAAGCGTCTACCTCCCAGTGGGAAAAGTACCATCCGGCATTAGACTTGGCTGTTAATTGAACAGCATCGCCGTAGTAATATGGTCCTGTGTTGTTTAAGGTTATTGTTCCACTTCCCTGTGGATAAATATTCACGGTTAACGTGTACTCGTTTGGAGCAAAGAGAGCAGTTATAGTGTGGTTTGCGGTTACCACATAGAATGTATATTCGTAGATTTGTCCTTGGGATACGCCATCTACCAGTACGTCATAAATGTGGTAGCCTATGTCTGGCGTTATAGTGAAGGTTATGTTTTCGCCATGATACACCGTCACCCAGCCAGATGGCTCTATAGATCCCCCTACACCCATCACTGAAGCATTAATTACGTACCGCTTAAGCGTGAAATGCGCGGTTATGGTCATGTTGCCAGTGATTGTAAATGTTAAGGGATTGCATGAGTTTGTGATGTCACCGCTCCAATGGCTGAAACTCCAGCCGATTTCAGCAGATGCGGTTAATTGAACTCGGGTTCCATAAGTGTATTTTGGCTGGTTTGGCGTTTTAGTTACATTTCCTAATCCTTCAATGTTTATGGTTAATATGTACTGTTCTTGGATGAACGTGACATAAACTGTTTTGTTGCCGTCCATCACAATCACTACAGAGTTCTTATTGCCTGAAATATCGCCGCTCCACTCAACAAACCTCCAGCCTGCGTCTGGATAAGCTGTTAGCGTTACATTTTCACCGTCGGCATAGAAATTACGATTTGGATTCTTGTTCACTGTGCCGTTGCCAATTGCGATGATAGTCAAGGTATATGGTCTTTGCGTGAAGACCGCTGTTATAGATTTGTTACTATCCATCATGATAGTTACTTGATTTTCATTGCCTGAAATGTCGCCGCTCCAACCAGCGAACATCCAATCAGGGTCAGCTGTGGCTGTTAACGTTACGTTTTCGCCATAAGTGTATGTTGCCTTATTTGGCTCAATTGTGACGGCGCCATTTCCACTGACGGCAACCGTTAGTATGTATTTGTTCTGTGTAAACACGGCTATCACTGTTTTGTTGCCATCAACTTTTAGGGTTACATTGTTTTGGCTGCCAGTTAAATCCCCCATCCAATAGGAAAATGTCCATCCAGCGTTTGGAACAGCATTTAATTCAACTATGTCGCCGTAATAATAAGGCGCAGTCTTGTTTACTTTGACGAAACCGCCTTCTTCTGGTGAGGCTCTTACCGTCAGTGTATGTTCGATTCTATTAAAGACTGCAACGACCTTTTTGTTTTTATTCATTAGTATTGTGGTTGGGTTTTTGTTGCCAGTTAAGTCTCCATCCCAGTGGGAGAACGTGTAGCCGACATCCGCTATAGCAGTTAGTTGGACAAGGGTGCCATATATGTAGGTTTCGTTGTCAGGATTCTTGATGACTGTGCCATTTCCAACCGTGAATACAGTTAAAACTAAATTTTCTCCTTCTGGTGAAATTTCTTCTGGACATAGTGTGTAAAATTCCGTCGGTTTAAGTTGGTTATTGTATTCGGTGAGTATCCAAGCAGCGTCACGGGCGATTCTTGACACTCTAACTTCATCGATGAAGCCGTAAAACTTGCGTTGATGATCGGAACGGTCGCCGATATACATTTTCTGAGAAGGCCACAACGGGTTTGAGGAAGCCTTGGAAACTGGCGAATAATTATTAACATATAGTCTGGCAGTTGCACCGTCAAAAGTTCCTACAACATAATACCACTCACTAAGGGTAATAGGTTTAGAAAGTGTAAGGTCATTAACGTAGAGTTCAATAGCCTTACCATCACCTGAAACATGCAAGAAAGCGCCTTGATAGCTCCACCATTCAGAAATGATGTAACGCGCGCCGGGTTTGGGATAAATCCAAGCGCTAAAGGTAAATTGCACCTCGTTTTTGCAAACATTGGGTAACTCAATATAGCCGCCGTTAAACTCAACACAATTGCCTATAGCTCCTGCTGCGCCTTGAGTGAGGGCACCGTATGGTGTTCCGTTGTTTCCGTTAGCTGTAGAATCATAAAGCAGGCCAGTTTTTTCATCCAAATGGAGAACTGCCAGATAGTTTGCGTCCCATATCTCTGTTTGGTTTTGCAGGTTATCGCAATCTGGATTACCGTAATACATGTAGAGGAGCGTATACGTAGTTGAGGAAAGGTATGGCACTTTAACCCATGCTATCAAGCGTCCCGTTGCATTGTCATATTGCTCTATTTCATGGCTTAGCTTGACTTGGTTTTGATCTGTGAAAACGATGTCGTCGCCGTCCGGCTGTGCCCTAGTTTTTAGGTCGGTGTCTGTTAAGTCGATTAGAACCGGAAAGTTTGTTTGGTCAGCGGCCACTTTTGTGTAATCTATTACGATTGTTTTACGGTATCGCCAGTCCGTGTTATACCATGGCGCAAGCGGCATGGTTGTAAAACTGAAGGTTTTCGTCGTTGTGTGTTTTCCATCCGTTGCTGTCACCGTCCAAGTGTAGGTTGTGGCGTAGGCTAAGCCGCTAACTGGAAGGGTTATTTTTCCATTGGGCACGTTTGTGCCGCTGGCTGATCCTATGTTTGGATTAGTTGTAACAGTGTAGTTTATCGGGTCACATTGGTAATCCGTTAATTTGAAGCTTAACTGTGAAAGGGTGATTGGAACATTTGTTACTCCATCCTTTGGTGAGGGTTCTGTGATTTTGGGCGCTGGTGGCCCCGGAGGAGGCACATAAACCGGCACTCTCGTTCTATACTCACTATAGAAGTAGCGTCCAGAACGAGGTAGCGGTGTTGGTGCAGGCACTGGCGCCTCTTGACCATTATTATTAATGTAATTGACATCGTAGACGCTAATCCAACTGTTATACTGATTAAACACCAGCTCAAGACCGCCATCCCCGTCGATATCTTGAGCTATGAAAAATGGATGGGCCCTAGGCAGATCATTTATTGTATATATTACCTTGTATTTCCCTTCCTTCTTATCATACTTTAAAATAGTTACGTTTTGATCAGTAGGCACCAGAATCTCTAATTTTCCATCCCCGTCTATATCAGCAACTCCTGGAGGCTCCATAGACTTAAACGGCAACGTAGCATCCAGTTTCCATTTTACTAAATCCCATATTCTAGGGGTATCCCAATTGCCACTTGCACTGCCGCATGTTATTATTTCGAGGTTACCGTCACCATCCACATCGGCTACTGGTCCATTCGAATGACAGCTTAAACCAAGAGTGAGATTGTAACGATATTTACCCATATACGTATTGACACTTCCATCGGTGTTAAAAACTCCGAGGCCGCCCCGCTGATGCTGTATGATTATTTCAAGATCTCCATCATTGTCCACGTCGGCAAGCACGGGTGCTTGGCTACTGCAGAGGATTTGGGGTTTACACCATATTTCAGTTAGGTTATCCGCCCAAAATGCCCTAAGCCCCCTTCCACCAGAAGGATACGTGGGATATGACTCGCTTCTTTCGCCCAAATAAACTTCAAACACACCGTCAAAATCCGTATCACCTATCGTCATTCCTCCAGAACACGTATAGTATGTGTAAGTAGAAGCAAAAATGCGGCCATCATAGGTCAGGGCTGTAACCTTTCCTGGAGTGGCGGAAAAGATCTCAGGGTATCCATCAGCGTTGATATCCGCCACGGCAATGTAGTGTCCTTGTCCAGCAGCCTTTGGATTATACCAATAAATGGAGCCGTTGTTTCCGTGCAAGGCTACCAATCCCCAATAAGATGCGTTGTACTCTGGGCCTAACAATATCTCTGGAATGTTGTCTTTGTTTAAGTCTACTATTTCAAAAGGAACATGAGGACCTCCAAACGTGGACGGCAGTGACCATATGATGCTACCGTCTGTTCCATTTAACGCTGCCACTCCATTCATGCCCGTTATGACTATTTCCATGATGCCGTCGTTGTTTAAGTCAGCCGCTAACGGTCCAATAGATGTACTGCCAGTACCAGCACTCGCCCTCCATTTTAGCTTTATTATAAGTGTGTTTTGTTGTCCAAAAACGCGAGTAACGTCTAGAAAACCTATGAAACCCTCTACAATTAGAGCTATTGAAATTAAACTTAGCAATTGTCGTTTAAGAAATTTCTTGGATAATTTCATAACACGATGATTCCTTTCTCCGACATTAAATACTCAATCCTTCAATATAAAGATACACGTCCATATAATCCTAATTGCTCCCATCCGCTTTGTGCGTGTGAATTAATTGTTGATAAATTGTGCACAACTTTTTAGCCACAACCTCTAGCGAATGCTCCTTTATCACATACATTCTTCCTTTGCGACCCATTTTTAGCCGCATATATTTGTTTTCGATTAAATATTGTATAGCCTCTGCTAAATGATGAGCTTCTGGTCGAACTAGGATTCCGGTTTCGTGGTTTTTGATGATTTCAGGGATGCCCCCTACGGGTGTTGCTATCACCGGGGTTTCACATGCAAGAGCCTCTAAAATTGTGACAGGTGTTCCCTCAGCAAAGGATGGCAAAATAAAAAGTGAGGCTTTCTGATACCATTCCACTAGTTCTATCTGTTCCATTGCCCCTAAATATTTTATTTCATGTTTTCCTCTATTATTCTCCCTTTTAATCATTCTTAGTATGTTTTGGTGGTAATCGACGTTCCAGGCGGGTGGACCTATCACTACTAGGCGAACGGGTTCTTTTAAGTATTGTAGAGCTTTTATTAAGATGTGTACGCCTTTTTCCGGCGAAATTCTTCCAACAAACAAAAGTAAATTGTCCTCTTTTTCTTTCCTTGGCGTAAATAGGTTTATATCTATGCTATTAGGAAGGTACGCAATTTTGCCTTTAAAAATTCCTAGATCCATCAGTTCTTTTTTCATTCGTCTTGATATGGCAATATATAAATGAGCTAAGTTCTTTAATAGGAATCTACTTATGTGGCACTTTTTAAGGAAATCATAGTCGATTCCGTGTAAATGGATAATTTTAGGTTTTTTGACAAAGAATGAAAAAAATGGAAAGCTTAGTTCAAACTCGTGGAAATGTATGATATCATAGTTTTTCAGTATGTTAGTGAACCTTCCGGGTATGAAGTTGACTCCTAATGTAATTCTGTCAGAATGCTTGATCGGTATCCATTCTAAGGCTGGAATTCTGTAAACCGTAATTCCATCGATTTTCTCGGTTTTTCCTTGCCATTTTGGGTTTCGGTTTTGGTCTACGTTGAACGCCATCACATCTGTTTGCACTCCACTTTTGTTAAGCATCGTTGCTAGATTTTTTACGATTGTTTCTGTGCCTCCTTTAACCGGGTAATAGCAAGGTGTAACCATTAAAACCCGCAAGCAACCACCTTTCAATAAGGGGTTAATTGCAATTTTCAAAGAATTCGTAAAAGTGTTTTCTAATGAATTTTGGATTATAATTAAAGTACTTTCGACACCATTGCATACTTTTTTCATAACAACTGTCCACTTTTTCTTTACTTATGTCTTTCAAGTTTTCATTTGAAACGTCAAGGATGGGATTAGCTTCTATTAGTTTGGCTTTGTGCAGGAAGCTTATTCGCCTAATTAAAAGTTCAAGTCTGTTAAAGAGAAGTTCCGACTCCTTTACTGGTCTTCTTGGAACAGTTAAGAGCTTTTTTGGGTTTCCCTTATAGTATATGGAATCCCATTCGATTTGATTAACCAGCAGTGTCGGGTGTAAATCAAAAACCGTTACTTTATGCCTTAATATCGAGGAAAGTAAACATTGGTAGTCATACATTGTGCCGTTCCATTGTTGAGTCGCTGTATATGGATAAAAAGTTATTTCTTTAAATGTGACTGGTTTTGAATATGTTAAATTTGTAGAAAAATCATATTTTATGCCTAAACTTTTTAAAGCTTCTAGGTTAGGAGGCGTCCAGCACATGCCCGGCGCTCTGAACGCTCGAACTTTTTTAGGATGAAATAAGTCTTGTAAAAAGTAGATTCCTCCCTCTTTCTCCGGTTCTCCTGTTAAAGGATTTATGTGGGACGTTTCTCTTTGAATGGATGTTTCATAAGCTTTTTTGTATTCCTCAACATCCGTATACTCTGGGATTGTTGGACGCACAGAATGGCTAGATGAGTGATAACCTATTTCGTGATCTTTTAGAGCTTCAATGATCTTAGGATGATTGCTTAACTTTTCAGCCATTAGCCCGGTAATAAAGAATATAGCTCTTAGCTCGTGTTTTTCTAAGATTTTTAGTATTCGATAAAGTGCTGAAAGAGCATTTGGGTTAATGAAGTCTTCAACATCAAAAGTTAGCAGAAGTCTGCGTTTCTCAGTCAAATATGTGGGCCTCACGTGTCAAACAACTTTGTAAGGGTTAAACGCCCGGTGTGACTGGTTTGTTTTTGTTAAGTGATTCTTCAATGTATTCCATAAGCCTTACGGTTTTTCTTCCGTCCTCTGGAGTTACCGGAGGTGCTGTGTCCTTTTTGATTGATTCTATGAACTTGTTGATGAGAATGTATTGCGGTACAGAGTTTGCTAGTTTTCGGTGGCGGATGTTGTCTAGGAGAAACTTTGTCCATTTTTTTATGATTTGCTTTTGGTCTCTGTAGAAGCCTTCTAGTATGTTTTTTTCTGGTTTTTCTGGATATTCCATGAAAAAGTTGTAGTTTACGATTTTGATTTTTCTGCCTTTTGAGTCGATGAATTCGAATGTTTCTTCTTCTTTTTTAGCTAGCCAAGATATTTCTATGACACCTACGGTTTTTTCTGGACTTGTCAGCATTACTATGAAGTAGTCTGGAAGCGGGTTTTCGATTTTTTCGCCTATTGCCCATACTTTTTCTATGCTTTTTAGAAAGTGTAGCTGTAGGTAAGCTGCATGGGTTCCAGTTTCCCAGAGGGCACCGCCTTGTTCTGGCGTCATTATCCATTTTGGCGCTCCGATGAGTTCGGCGCTTTCTCTGACTGAAATTTTAAAGTAGACTAGCGGAAAATCGCCTGAGTCTACGATTGCCTTTGCTTTCATGACTGTTGGTAGAAACAGCTGGTTGTGGCAAACGCAAAGTTTCACCTTATTCTTGTAAACTTCATGGATTATTTCATCGCATTCCTTGCTACTTCTCGCCATCGGTTTTTCTAAAAAAATGTTTTGTCCATGTTTCGCTGCCTCGCAAGCTAGTTTAGCGTGAGTAGATATGGGCGTGCATACGTCAACAAAGTCTAGGTCTTTCAATTCGAAAAGTCTTACGGCGTCGTCGTAGACTTTTGGTATTTTATATTTTTGAGTGAAGGCTTTGGCTCTTTCAACGTTTATATCAGAAACTGCTACAACGTTCACTTCGGGAATGTTTTTGTAAGCGTTCATGTGGATTTCGGAAACCCTTCCACAACCAATTAAACCGACATTTACCTTTTGCACCTCATCCCTCCGCAACTATCACACCACTTTCCGCATTACCTTGATTAGGTATTGTTTAACTATCCATATTTTGCGTCTTAATCTGGATATTTTGGGTACTCTATAGCTAAATCCCTCTTTAATCGCGTAGGTGCATGGACCGCAAATTCCACATGGTTTGTTGCGCCATGGATTATGACAGAACCATGTTTTTTCGAGTATGTCCAAAAAGCCCTTTTCCGTCGCTATTCTTTTCATATCATTTTTTGATAACTTTAATAGTGGAAAGTTGAAAAAAGAAAAGATTGAGGCGTCATCGGCTTCATCAAATAGTTTCATTTTTGAGTTGTCATCTAAATATTTTGACAGCAGATTGACCAGCGTATTTGGTGCGCGTTCGCTAAATTCAATGCATAGTTCCAAGTTTGGAATCTTCCATTGCTTTGCAAAACGGGCAAACCACTCATATTGCGGTCCTATGGGTGCTGGAAGCTTTTCCCTTAACCTATTGAATTTAGCCGTAATATCAGGATCTGGTTTAATATCGTGGATCGAAACAATTATCGTTGGCTTTATTAAATCTGCTAATTGAGGGTTTTTCTCTGCCACTTTTTTCCGAACAATGTGCATAGCCCGCAACTCATACAACGTGGAGGGCCTCTCAGTGTCAATGATGTAAAAGGGCTGTACACTTCTTTTTTCAACAAAAATTAGGTATAGAAGACGAAAAGTACTATCCCACCCACCAGTCCATAGCAAATTCACCTCAGCATTATAACTATTTTTCATTCAATCCGCCTCAAAGAATTCGTATACAACACTAATTCATGGCATGCTATTGCTGAGATACCTTTGAAATCAATACTCTCTTCTTTCCAGTTCTCCCCATCGGAATTTCATTGACAATCTCTGACAAAACCTCTATTTTTTGTCCCAGTTTGGCGAATTCGTTTTCTAAACCATTCTTTATTCTTTCCAGTATCTCTGGATTAAACTCTTTCCCCTTCACGATTTTTAAAATTATCCTGTCTATCTTCTCTTGTATTATTTGGTATTGTGCTATTGCGAATATGTTTTCCCTTAATATTTTATGAAAAACTACACGTTGAAGATATAAGTAAGAAATTTTCCTGCCATCTCGTAAAACCAAATAGTCGTTGATTCTGCCTTCGATACTCTTGATAAGAGGCCATGATCTTCCGCAGGGGCATTTCTCATCTGTGGGGATCCCAAGATCACCGATCCTATACCTGATAAGCGGCATAGCGTAGTTCCACAGTCCTGTAACAACGATTTCTCCTCGCTCTCCTGAAGATACATACTCTCCGCTTTCGTCAATAAATTCCATGAGAACGCTGTCAGTTATTATATGTAATCCGCAGTGTTCGTTGCATTCAAAGGCCATGTCACCAAATTCCACCGAACCGTAGGTCTCGAAAGGTTCAACCCCAAATGTTTTCTTAGCGATGTACCTAGACTCATGAGTAACCACTTCTCCTCCCGTAAAAATTATTCTGGGATTTATACCAGAAGCACCATAATTTGCCAGGGTACATAATACTGATGGATAAGTGTCCAAGACATCGGGCTTTATAAATTGCAAGATTTTAACGAGTTTTGCGGGAGGAAACAACGGTACGACGGTTCTGCTTATCCCGCCCCACAACCTAACATATTTTTTGCCCCACTGGATGGACTCGGCTCCTCTTCCCCACACCGTCACAAAATTGTCGCTTAGCCTCACACCACGCTCGAAAAGGTTATAGTTAGTTACTGCGGCTATCCACCGTTTTGTCGTGTAGTCGCTAAAAACTTTAAGGGGGATGCCTGTTGACCCTGAAGTAACGCTGAACGGCAATTTAGATGTGTCAACACCTCTTGGCACCATATCAGCAAAATTCTTCTGCACATCATGCTTAGATGTCATGGGAATTTTTTTAATGTCTTCTAAATCTTTGATATCATCTGGTTTAATATTTGCGACCACGAACAGCTTGTGGTAATACGGAACGTAATAGTATACATACTTAATAACTTCCTTCAACCTCTTTAACTGAATTTTCTTAAGCTCTTTCGGTTCTTTCCATTGATTTTTTCTTAACTGCCACAAATAATATAACGAATAAGAAGTGTCTAATAGTTTGCGCAGTTTGTTCAATTGGATGTCTCCTTGATTCTGAAAATGAAGGAGTAGTTTTCGTTTTTTATGTCGTTAATATGTTTGATAGCCTCGAAGTAGGAGGTTATTAAATGCTTAATTTTTGTTGCATTGGGCAGCGACCAAATAATACCTAGTACTATGCGGCCTATTTCACTCCAGAAAAATATTGCTTTATTTTTCAACGTTTGCTCAATGTTGTTGAAAAAGAAACCAATTGGATAGGCGGTTATTATGTAAATCTTTTGTTTACTCATGTTGTTAGATGAAGGTGGATAATGATATACTCGCGCATATGGGGTCAAGAATAGACTTCCTGGATATTTTTTATAAATTTTGTAAGAAAGCTCTTTATCTTCTCCAAGCGAATAGCCGAGCAGTCTCTCGTTGAAGCTGAACTCCTTGAAAACCTCTCTTTTATAAGCTACATTTAACCCGAAAAGCCATTCGCATGGGATTATTCCGCTCGGTGAATATGCGAAGGTTGTTTTTCCCGAAGGAAGCATTCGGCATTTTTCCGCCTCTGCATGCCAATAATAAAATACCTTTTTTATAGAGTTATCCAGATGTGAATAACGAAGATTTACTACGGTGCCTTGAACTCCTAAAGCTTGTGGATACTTGTCAAATACTTTCAGAATCTCCTTGACATAGTTCTCGTCTATTGTTACATCATCATCAAGAAAAATCACAATGTCTCCTCTCGCTTCTTTGGCGCCTAAATTTCGAGCCTTGGAAATGCTTTTAACCTCATTCTTTGATGACATAAAATGCTTAATCGTTATGCCTGCTCTTGAAAAGTAACCTTGCAATTGCATGATTAGTTCTTTTGTTTTAAAATCGTCGCTGTCGTCTACAACTATAACTTCATTTACGCGTGTTGTCTGCCTCAAAATTGAGTAGAGCAACCTTTCTAATTTTTCGCTTCTATTCCTCGTTGGAATAACTATAGAGACTTCCGTCATTTTTGATCATCTCTGACGTATTGTCTGATTACCCTTAAAATTAAGGTCCTCTTCGAGTTATGGCACGTGTTTGTATAAAATTCCACTTTCACCGTTGGTATATACGTTGCTCATTTCATTCAAAAATTGGAAATCGGTTATATTCCAGACGTATCTTCCTCTAACAACAGTCCCTTCAATAACATTCAATGGATTCAAATATACGATGCTTCGGGTTTTGAATTGCGTTACGTTAGACAATGCTTCCACGTAACCTACCCATATACCGCCGTAAGCCCTTAACTCATGAGTGCGGGAATAGGGTTCTGCATAAATCGCAACATCTTTTGCGGTGATTTTGTCGGATAACCATTTTGCCGCCGAGACATAATGTTCACCTGCATAACCAAAGGTGCAATAAACCTGTCTTTGACTCATTCTATATTTACTTAGGGAAAGCGACCAACTCGGACTGTTTGTCAACTCATACACAAAACTTGTTTGAAACAGAAAGTAGGGCACGAGCACCATGATCATTAAAACGGAGGTTTTTAACATATCCACGTGTTTCGTTAAAAATTTAACGATGCTTTCAGCGCCTATCACACATAAGGGTGCTATGAAAAATAGCAGGACGTGGTAGAATCTCGTCATGTTCATGGTGCTTGATAATCCAGGCACCGCAATAAGAGCGCCTAGGAAAAGCATGGAAACAAAAATCAGAAAGAAGTATTCTTTTTCTAGGTATAGTTTGGTTTTTTTAAGGATTATGTGGATGAATCCCGCGACGATTAGGGCTTCTGTTATGTAAGCGAACACTCTGCTTATAAGGTTCCAAATGGTGGGTGGCGGTTCAAGCCCTAACCCTCTTAATATTTCTGGCTCCCGTGACTGTAGGTTAAAAAAGTCGCCTAATTCGTTGTAAACGCGTTGTCCAAACGTGAGGAACGCGTCAAAAACCGATGAGCTTGATGTGTAAATGTACCAGATGAACATTATGGTGGAGAATGATAAAACGAAGGTTGGAGTTATGTTTCTGCTAGGTTTTTTTATTAGTATTGAAACTATTAGGGCGAAGGAGGTGAGGAAGAGGAATATTTCTGCCAGTGCATAGTGGGACACTATAAGGGCGAAACTGAAAAGAAGCGCGCATACAATTTTCTTGCTTCTATCCGTTTTCTCTTTTAGGATGGCTGTCAAGAGCAGAACTAGGAATAGTTCGCCTAGCATCTGCTTGTTTATTCCTAATATTTCGCCGTAGAAGGATTGAAATGACATGAAGAAGAAGGCGGAAATGAAGGCGAATTTTTCGCCTACAAAGTTTTTCCAGAGGTTGTAGAGTCCAAGTGGGACGAGGGCGAAGATGAGTGAGTATAGAAGCTTGAAAACAAGTATGGAATCTAAATTCAGCAGGATAGAGTACACTGTTGGAAGTATTGTGGCGCTCAGCATAGCGTAGGTTCTGCCGACGCTTTGGTCTCCGGGATAGGGGTTCACCGGGTTCCAGTAGGCTTTTTTCTCAACAATTTTTTGGACGAAAACCTCGCCGGCCACGTCTGATCCGAAGCCAACGAGTTTATCAGAAACCATTTGGGAATGGTAAATTAGGGATATGGCGATTATTAGCACCATGAATGGGTAAAGTTTTGTTGGCACGGCTTTGTTGGAGGTTGCTGCGATTGTGAAGAGTGCGGCTATGGCTGTTATTGTGAAGAGTAAAATTCTGTTGTCGTTGTAGACGCCTGAGGTTATGGCGCCTAGGATGCTTAATGCTGGAATGCCCAGTAGTAGGATAAGTGGGATGGAAAGTTTTTTAATGTCTATGTTGTTTGGTTGTTCGTTGCTTCTGTTTCTCATGTACGCGAGGGTTGTGCATGTTAATGTGAAGATGTTTAGGATTGATAGCAGGAATATCGGCGAAAGCGGCGTTTGGACGGCAAATGTTGAATGAAGTTCGTTTACGGCTAGTCCTGTCAGCATTAGGAAGGTTATGCTTAGACCAGTGGAGAAAAGAAAGGTTTCGGTTAAGCCTTCCATCTTAATTTTCAAAAGCTTAATCAACACATAGCTAGGAACAAACGTCAAATAAACAAAGCCTAGAACCTGTCTGGCAACTGGAACATTAAAGATTATGGAAACGTTTGCCACAATCTGCAAAAAAACTATGCAAAATATCCACTGATTTAGCTTTTTACTACTCGTTTGACCCATGTCGGCTCTACCGCATAACATTTAGAAGCAATACAAATGTTCGTCCGCTTTAATAGTATGGATAGTATCAGAGTTGATTTTCTTCCCGGACTCGACATGATGCAGTGAGTATCCTTTTTCCGTCAAAAAATCCACGATTCTCTGCAGGTTTTTGTTTTTCCAGTTTATGTATGGTATGGAATGAACTTCTATCAGAAGTTTTGGTTTACATCTTTTGATAGTGTTGCTTGCTCCAATAAGGACATCAAGTTCAGCTCCTTGCACATCAATCTTTATAAAATCTGGTGTGGGAACTTTTTCAGCCGCAATTAGATTATCTATTGTATCTACGTCTACTTCAATTGTTCTTGCGCTCCTTTGTTTGAGAATACGAGCTTTTTCATGTTCCTCAATGCTTCCCACTCCAGGTATCATGGAAGGGAAAGCTAAAACCTCTTTCTTTTTCTCTCTTCCAAGTGCTAGCTGCATTATTTTTACATTATCAAATTTGTTCAATAACAAATTTTCCTTTATCCTAACACATAGACTTGGATTGGGTTCGAAAGCAATTACCTTGCCATTTTTTCCAACGGCACGAGCAAAAAACATCGTGAAGAGACCAGTAAATGCGCCTACATCAAATACAGTTTGACCTTCCAGCTTAAGATTTGCCAAAAATTTCTCCTCTTCCGTCATCTTCATGATTGGAATAAAACCCAAGCCTCCCTTTCTCTTCAATCCTTTTAATAATCCGCAACGAACAGTGTAAACTTGATTTTCAAAATAATGCGAAATCATCGAATAAAGATGAAACCTAATTAAGTCATACATTCTCTCCAACATCAACTTTTAAACCTCATAATTTAGTACATTGGAAGCCTCGGCATGCCTCATATGGGGCATCATTGTGTTCTGCCCTGGAATCCTTTTATCTTTTCGATCGCTTATGCTCACTGTGTAAAACTTAAACATAGAGTATTGAAAGTTTCGGGTATAGTAATACATAATACTTAAATAGCTATTTCTTGATTTATTATTTCTTGATTTATAAATGAAAAGAGCAATAGGATATGATAATTAATTGGGTAGGAAAATAAGGAAATGTTAAAATCAAAATCTCTCGTAATGTTCACGATTTTATTGATATTGATAGTTTGCATAATTTTTTCCTCTTACCCGGTAGTTTCATTAATTGCAAGCAATGTAACCATAAAAAATTCCGGTAAGATAGTACCTATTTTGCCGCTACATGTGGATGGAAAATATATTAAAAATTACTATAATCAAACTGTGATACTTAGGGGCGTTAACAAAGTTGAGTTTGCAGATGACCCTGATGGCATTTGGATGGGCTCAACGATGTGGACGGATTCAAACGTAAAAGCTGAATTGGATATCATGAAAAGCTGGGGCGTAAATGTTGTGGACTTTCACATATCTATTGAGCTCACAAAATATGATATTGGACCAAACTCTGGGCATCCTGCTTCACCCTACTGTTCTATCTCTGCAATGGAGGCACTACGTCGCGTTGCGCAGTTCGCTGCGGAAAAAGGCATATATGTGATTTTTGGCGGATATTCCGTGAGGTCTTATTGGAGCGGAGCCGACCAAGACGCTTTGCCTTTTCCGCCCTATCAGAAAAGTGTAAATGCATCTGAAATAATCGCAAGTAAAGAAGAGTTTGCGGAATGGTGGGGAATGTTGGCAAGGGAATTTAAGAATTATCCCAATGTCATCTTTGAATTGTGGAATGAACCACATAATACTGCGACTGCCAACAAAACAAATGATGAAGCGTTTGCAGACTGGGTTAACGCAACCCAACAATGCATTAACGCTATACGAGCAGCTGGATTTACTGGGTTAATAATTCATAACTGGGCCTAGAACCTGTCTGGCAACTGGAACATTAAATATTATGAAAATATCTGCCACAATTTGCAGAAAGATCATGCATAATATCCAATGGATTAATCTTTTGTTGTTTATGTTGTTCATGTTGAGGCGCCGCAAAACAGTTATCGTAATACGTAAGACTTATTACACAGTTTTTCTATGTATTAATGAAGCACGTATAAACAACAAAAGGAAAGGGCA
>JAWBZV010000019.1:0-22535 GCA_038865865.1 Bathyarchaeia archaeon
GAATTACCTCAATACACGGCTCTTTTAGTAAGCCTCGGGCGGGATTTGAACCCGCGACCACCGCCTTACCAAGGCGGTGCCCCACCAGGCTAGGCTACCGAGGCGCCGCACCATATATACGCCCATCTCGTTTTTAAAGGATTTCGCATTAAGGCGGCTGAAAGCAAATAAGTTTATTTGCTATGATTTTATGCAAAATGTTAGAAGCGCGGGGGTCGCCAAGCCTGGTCAAAGGCGCAAGGCTTAGGACCTTGTCCCGTAGGGGTTCGTGGGTTCAAATCCCACCCCCCGCACTACTATGTTGAAGTTTAGAAGCATGACGCTTTGAAACGTGGCGTCAAATTTTCAAAAGTAAACTGTCTGCTCCGGGTGGAGTGGAGTTTAGATGGTTCCAAGAAGATGATATCTTTTAATGTGCCAAAGAATTTGTCTGCTGAAACGTTTTTATCTTCTTCTTGGTTGCTTCTGGCTTTTTAGTGGTTTTAGACGTGGTTCATATTCGCCTTTTATAGCTTCTGGCATTATTACTTTTAGCAACTTCACGGTTCTGGCTATTTCATGTCTATTCACAACGAACGTGTCTAAGATTTTTAAACGTTTTCTGCTGCGCTGCCGAGCTTTTGATATCCACGTACAATTGGACAAAACCGAATTCATAAGCTAAGAGTAGCTCCTATTTTTGACGAGGTATTGTGTCATTACATTAAGCAACGATCATCATATTATTTGGTATTTCACTCCCCTCGGTCATGCAGCCTGCTCAAAATGATGGATGCAGCGCGGTTATGTACCTCGGAAGTTTTGCATCGAATTCCTAAACTTGAATATGTCATTCGCTCGTCTATCCTTCTTACTCTATAACGCATTTGTACTAAATTGGGCCGCTATTGGATGCAACAAATTTTTAACACTAATGAATTATTTTATATGTGAATCTGTCTTGATTACACAGCTGCTGGAATCATTCATTAAAGACTTACTTGAATGGACATGCAGTCTAACATGGACCGACTTTATACTAATATTTTGGCCGCTTTTAATTATTGATTTCCTCCGCACCTTTCTAAAAGTGATAGTTATAATATCTCACGCAATTTACTCAAAAATTTGCAGGATACGCTATCCAGTTTACTTTACGCCTAAGGTTTCCATAATAATTCCCGCCCACAACGAAGAAAAAGTGATTGTAAGGGCTATTGAGTCTGCCATTGAGACGGACTACCAGAATAAAGAGATAATTGTGGTTGATGACGGATCAACTGATGGAACGTATCAGCTGGCTTATCCCTATGCAAAAAAGGGCTTGATAAAGCTTTTACGTAGGAATGTTGCCAGCGGGTCAAAGGCTGGAGCTCTAAATCATGGGCTAATGTACGCCACAGGCGACGTGATTGTTACTGTTGATGCTGACACCATGCTGGAGCGCGAAGCTATAAAGGAAGCTGTTAAGCCGCTTTCCAGCCCTAAGATTTCAGCTATATCTGGAAATGTTAGGGTATTACGCGGAGAGCATGGGAAAAACAACTTACTAGTTAAACTTCAAACCTATGAGTACTTACTGTCACTTGAGCTTGGCAGACGTTTCAACTCCATAATTGGGACACTGCTTATAATTTCTGGAGCCTTTGGAGCCTTCTGGAAAAAATATGTGGATTCGCTGGGAAGATACGACAAGGACACCATCACCGAGGATTTCGACATAACCGTAAAAATGCGAAAGCTTGGCAAAAGACTTTTTTTCGCTGAAAACGCTGTTGCTTGGACATTTGTGCCTGATCAATGGCGGGACTGGAGACGTCAAAGGTTAAGATGGACCATAGGACAGGCAGAGACCCTTTGGAAGCATAGAAACGCATTCATGAAGGAGACCTTTGAGTTAAGATTTGTCTTAGCGTTGTATGACATGTTATTTATGGATATAATCCTACTTTTTATACGGATTTTATGGTTAGTTTTCACGTTTATTGTCCTTAAGCAGACAATGCTCTACGCTCTCATTCTAAGCATCATAATCTATTTAATATTGGAGTTGTTTCTCTCGGTTACAACAGGGCTGCTTTCACCGCGTAAACATGATTTGAAGAAGATATATCTCGCTCCCATAATGGTGGTGTTCTACCGCCCACTATATGCGCTGGTGAGGCTTGAAGCCTATGTTAGATGGGCATTAAAGAAAAAGGTAACATGGTGAATGCATCATGTAGGAGGCTTTGGGACTTTAATTTTCTGGAACTGACTCTTACCATAATCGGTTAACTCGTAAGTGTACCGAGGAGTCATATGCGCTTCGTCTAGGCTGAAGGATCTATGGCATTCGGTGCATGTGAATTTTATCATGGGACTTGAAAACATATGACCATTAGAGCATTTGTATAACGAAGGTATCTTTCTATAATCGACACCTATAAGCCTAAGCTTCTTTCGACACTTTGGGCATTCCAGTCCCTCATCACGCTCGAAATTTCTCTGAAAATCTATATGTCCGCAGCTGAAATGCTCAATCGCGTCACTCTTATCAAACAGCAAGCTTTCACATTGAGGACATTTTAAGTGAAAATGCGCTTTGTATGATTCGCAGTAGGGGCATGATATGGATAAGCAATGCACTTTTGAGCTTAGGACATCCGCTTCTCTGAGCTTTTCCATGGCAGATATTAGCTCGTGAGGGGTAGCGCTACTCCAAGGAACTTCTAACGTTAACATGGGATTTATGCTCACAGAGTTCGTTTTCGCGAACATGTCCAAAACTTCAAGCATCATATCCTTACTCATCTCCTTTGGTAAAGCTGGTTTTAGATCCATCCTGCCCTGCTGATCCTTTGTAAGAATGAAAATTTCATTATTAACAGGAGTGCCGAGCATGTATTCTATTCGAAGAGTTTCATCCTCCATTATAAATTTTCCATCAGCATTCGAGCAAATCGCGCTAAAAACATTTGGATCCAACGAGGATAGATACATAACACCGAAGGTTATTAGATTAATTGGACGTGTCAATAGCTTAAAAGCCCTAGTCAGCTCGTAGGCTTTTTTATCACCCATGTTAAGCGTTAGCGTGGACATGGAGTCTATGATAATAAAGCCTTCTTTAATCCTATCTAAAAACTGAGTTATGGCTTTGAAAATTTCCTCAGGATCATAGTTCCAGACCCTAAAATTTGCTTGCACCATGAGGACTTTCTGGCTTTCTGTAAAGAGGTCAAGGAAAAATATGTTATTGGACCTTTCATACGGCTCTATATCTATTCCTAAACTCTTTATGTGAAATTTTACCTCTTCGGCTGAAGAATCTAGACAAACGTACAGCCCATTTAACCCAGCTTTCAGAAAGTTTTGCATAAGATTAAACAAGAATGAATATATCTGCATAGCATGCTCGCCGCAAATTCCTATGCAGGATGGTTTAATTAATCCTCCATTTAATCGATTATCAAGTTCTGGGAAACCTGTGGGAACATAATTAGGCATTGCGTATCACACTTCTAATTAGAAATAAATCAGCATTTAAGAATGTTATCCAAAGGTTTAATGTATTCTAAAACGCCTAATGCCCAATGTTGAACAGTATAAGGGTGGTTTTATACTCGCAGTTTAGGCAGTAGGTGCATGTTCTTTTTTAAGACTGAGCTGTGATATTCTTGCAGGGATTTTATGGTGAATTTGCTTTCAAGGATCCGCTCTAAAGCCTTGACAGCTGCTTGTGCTGCTGCAACGGTTGTTATGTATGGGACTTTGTACTCTGCTGCTGCTCTTCGAATTGGGAATTCGTCGTCTTTTGGCCCCTTTCCCTTAGGAACGTTTATTATTAGGCTTATTTTGCCAGATTTAATATAGTCAACAACATGGGGTCTCCCCTCGCTGATTTTTGGGATTGTTGTCGTTTTGATGCCCATCATGGTTAAGGTTTCAGCCGTGCCTTTCGTTGCTAAAATCTTGAAGCCGAGTTCTGCGAGTCTCCTAGCAACGGGGACTATGCGTAGTTTCTCCTCGTCTCTAACGCTTATGAATATGTTACCCTTTGTTGGCAGAAGAGTTTCAGCAGCTAATTCCGCCTTGTAGTAGGCCATTCCAAAATCATAGTCTATTCCCATAACCTCGCCTGTGGACTTCATTTCAGGTCCGAGAACAACGTCGACGCCGTGGAGTTTGGCGAATGGAAAAACGGCCTCTTTGACAGCTACATGGTCGATCTTTACAGTTTCATTTGTTAGGCCAAGCTCTCTAAGCCTGCGTCCAACCATAACTTTAGCTGCGATCTTTGCCAGCGGAACTCCCGTTGCTTTACTAACGAAGGGAACGGTCCTTGAAGCCCGCGGGTTAACCTCCAGCACGTACACTTTACCATTTTTTACGGCGAACTGAATGTTGATTAGCCCTACAACCTGAAGCTCCTTAGCCAGCTTCTGTGTGTAATCAATCATTGCTCTAATCACTTCATTGCTGAGACTAAATGGCGGCAAAACGCAGGCTGCATCTCCAGAGTGCACCCCGGCCTGTTCTATGTGCTCCATAACACCGCCTATGTATACGTCTTCACCATCGGAGACCGCATCAATCTCGGTTTCAATGGCGTCTTCCAAAAACTTATCTATTAAAACTGGATGTTCGGGAGAAACCTCTATTGCCTCGTTCATGAACCTTACGAGGGTTTCTTCGTCGTATATTATGTCCATCGCCCTTCCGCCCAAAACATAGGACGGCCGGATTAACACCGGATAGCCCAGTCTCCTTGCAACTTCCTTAGCCTCCTCGATACTCATAGCTGTCCCATTTGGAGGTTGATTTATCCTCAGCTTGTCCACAATTTCCGCAAACCTTTTCCTGTCCTCGGCTTTATCGATGCTGTCTGGGGATGTGCCAAGGATTTTTACGCCTTGCCTCTCCAAGGGAATAGCCAAGTTTAACGGGGTTTGACCTCCAAACTGAACTATGACCCCTTCTGGTTTTTCACGCTCAACAACGTTCATGACATCCTCAAACGTTAGGGGCTCAAAATACAGCTTGTCCGAGGTGTCAAAGTCTGTGCTTACAGTTTCAGGGTTGCAGTTTATCATTATAGTTTCATAACCTTCTTCTTTCAAAGCTTTAACCGCGTGAACACAGCAGTAGTCGAACTCGATGCCTTGACCAATTCTGTTGGGTCCTGAGCCGAGGATAATTACCTTCTTCTTCCCGCTTTCTTTCACTTCGTCCTCGTCGTCATAGCTGGAATAGTAGTAGGGCGTTTCCGCTTCGAATTCAGCAGCACATGTGTCGACCATCTTATATGTTGGAATTATGCCAAGTTGTTTGCGCAGCTTTCTAACTGTAAGCTCGTCGGTTTTAAGGAGGTAAGCTATCTGCCTATCGGAAAAGCCTAACCTCTTTGCCTTCCTTAAAACCTCCCTAGGAATAGTTTTAATGGTGTATTTCGCGATTTCTTCTTCCATTTGAACTATGTTCCTAATTTTATAGAGGAACCACCTGTCAATCTTCGTTAGCTCGTATATCTCGTCAATGCTCATGCCGCTTTTAATGGCATGCCTTAAGTAGAAAAGCCGCTTATGTGTTGGGACCCGCAGGTAATCCCTCAAAGTTTTGACGTCTGGAACGGGTTCATCTTTCCCGTCTGCACCTAACCCATACCGGCCTATTTCAAGGGAGCGTATAGCTTTTTGAATGGCCTCCTCGAAGGTTCGGCCGATAGCCATCACCTCACCAACGGATTTCATTTGCGTCGTCAAAGTCTTGTCCGCGTCAGGAAACTTGTCAAAAGGCCATCTTGGAATCTTAACCACAACATAGTCAATGGTTGGCTCGAAGGAAGCTGGTGTTTTCTTCGTTATATCGTTCGGTATTTCATCTAACGTTAACCCGACAGCTAGCTTCGCCGCGATTTTCGCTATGGGATAGCCTGTTGCCTTTGAGGCTAAGGCTGAGCTTCTGGAGACCCGTGGGTTTATTTCTATGGCTACAAATCGACCATTTTCGGGGTGCACTGCAAACTGTATGTTAGACCCGCCGGTCTCGACGCCTATCGCCCTTATAATTTTAATGGCGGCGTCCCTTAAAATCTGGTATTCCTTGTCTGTGAGGGTTTGTGCAGGGGCAACTGTGATGCTGTCTCCTGTGTGGATTCCCATTGGGTCCATGTTTTCAATGGAACATATGATTACAACGTTGTCCGCGGAATCCCGCATAACCTCAAGTTCGTACTCTTTCCATCCGATGACAGACTCCTCGATTAAAACTTGACCTATTCGGCTATATGCTAACCCTCTCGTGACTATCTGGATAAGTTCCTCCTTATTGTATGCTATGCCCCCACCAGTGCCTCCAAGGGTGAAAGCTGCTCTAATAATTGCGGGGTAGCCGATCTCCTCAACTATCTTTAACGCTTCTTCAACGGAGTAGGCTGGAGCACTTCTCGGCACTGGTATACCAATTTTTTCCATAGTTTCCTTAAAAAGAAGCCTATCTTCACCCTTTTTAATAGCGTCAAGTTTAGCGCCAATAAGCTCAACACCATACTGGTCAAGGATTCCCCTCTCAGCTAGTTCCGCAGCCAAGTTTAAGCCTGTCTGCCCTCCAAGGGTTGGAAGTAACGCGTCAGGCCGTTCCCTTTTAATAATTTCCGAAAGCACCTCAACCGTCAATGGTTCAATGTAAACCCTGTCAGCCATTTCCGGATCAGTCATTATTGTGGCAGGGTTAGAGTTCACAAGCACTACTTCATAACCTTCTTCCCGCAGCGCCTTACATGCTTGGCTGCCAGAATAGTCAAACTCACATGCCTGCCCAATCACTATTGGACCAGACCCGATGATGAGGATCTTATGGATATCTTCTCTTTTAGGCATGCTACGTGTACTCCCTCATTGTTTTGGCAAAATCTTCAAAAAAGAAGTGTGTATCGTGGGGGCCTGGACCGGCTTCCGGATGGTATTGAACAGCTTTTATAGGCAACTCTTTATGCTTCACGCCTTCCACGGTATGATCGTTTAGATTGATCTGCGTCAGGATTAGGCCAGCATCTTTGAGGGATGATTCATCCACAGCGAAGCCGTGGTTTTGGGTGGATATGAAAACCCTGCCCGTTTCAAAGTCCTTAACTGGCTGATTTACACCTCTATGGCCGAATTTTAGCTTATAGGTTTTTGCGCCCAGAGCCAAGGATATTAGCTGGTGGCCAAGGCAAATGCCGTATAAAACAACTTTTCCAGCAATTTCCCTTACGGTTTCAATCGTCTCCTTGACCCTTACTGGGTCGCCTGGACCGTTGGAAAGAAGCACCCCGTCAGGGTCGTATTCAAGAATCTTCTTTGCAGGGGTGTTGTATGGAACTAATATAACATTTGCATAGTTCTTTAGGAGGCGAATTATGTTCCATTTAACACCACAGTCTACAAGGACAACATTTAGGTCACGTCCAGCGTCTATCAGTTTAGGCTCATTAACGCAAACTTTGGGTACAAGGTCAAGCTCGGTGATAGCGGGCTGCTTTTTTGTTTCTTCAATTAAGCTTTGAATGTTTGGTTCATCTTTTCCCTCATAAACCATCAATGTGCTCTTCATCGTCCCGTAAATTCTTATTTTTCGTGTAAGCATCCTCGTGTCAACGCCTTGAATCCCTGGGATTCCATACTCCTCCAGAAAATTAAGTAGAGTTTTTTCAGATCTCCAATTGCTAGGAGCGTCGCAAAGTTCTCTGACAACGAAACCTTCAACTTTAATCCCGTCTGATTCAAAATCCTCTTCACATACGCCATAATTGCCTATCAACGGATAAGTCATCATCAAAATTTGCCCTGCATAAGAGGGGTCGGTTAAATCCTCTACATAACCCGTCATTCCCGTGTTAAAAACAAGCTCGCCTTTTGCTTTACCGACAGCTCCAAAACCTTCGCCGAAAAAGAAAGAGCCATCCTCTAAAACAAGTACAGCTTTCTTGTTGCTGTATCCGCCCAACTATATGAACCCTCCTTACATTAAGGTTTCCAACTCTTAAAGCTTTCGATGGAAACAAAGGAAAGGAAACCTTAGTCTTATATTCCTGCAAGTTTCATTCTGTCTTTCAAATTTAGAGGGGATTTGGGTGAGCAAGTTGGACCGAAGATTACTTATTGATGTGTGTTTAGGAAGGGAAAAAGCAGATGTTGTTTTAAAATGTGGGACTTTGCTTAATGTCTTTTCTGGGGAAATTCTTGAAAATGTTGACGTTGTTGTTAAAGGGGATAGGATTGCATATGTGGGTGAAAATTCAACCAACATGGTGGGCGCATCCACCCGAGTCATAAAGATAAGCGAAGGCGTTGTTGTTCCAGGTTTTGTCGACGCCCACACCCACATAGACGCGTTATGCTCACCAACAGAGCAGGCTAAAATGGCTTTAATTCATGGAACCACAACCCTTTTTGCGGAGCCGGACGAGCTAGCCAGCGTCCTGGGAGCTAGGGGTTTAGAAATTTTCATACACGAAGTTAGGGCGTTGCCGGTTAAAGTTTACGTGTTGGTACCCCTCACAGTTCCTCAAGATCCAACGCTAAGTCCTATAAAGCCTATGCCGCCAAGCACCTACAAGAGGTTTTTATCCCTCGATTCCGTGGCAGGGTTAGGTGAAACTGTTGCTTGGACGTTAATTTTGGATAATGAAAGTTACTATGTTGAAAGGTTCAAGCTCGCCCTTGAAGCGGGCAAGTTGATTGAAGGACACACCGCAGGGGCCAGAGACTTCAAACTTGCCAGCTGCATATGCGCTGGGGTTTCATCGTGCCATGAGGCCATAAATGCTGAGCAGGCTTTGGAGCGGTTAAGGCTTGGGTTGTTTCTAATGATCCGTGAAGGCTCCATAAAAAGAAGCTTGCCCTCCATACTTCCACAACTAATAGTTTCAAATGTGAACCTCTGCAATGTTGCCCTTGTAACCGATGGTGTAGACCCCATAGACCTAATGGAGACGGGCTACATCGACAATGTAGTTAGGGAGGCCATTGAACATGGGCTTGACCCTGTTAGGGCTATCCAAATGGTAACAATAAACCCAGCAAGACATTTTAAAATGGACGATCATATAGGCGCCATAGTTCCGGGGAGATACGCCGACATAACAGTGATAAAAAGTCTGGAAAAGCCTAAAGTGCTGCTTACAATTTGTAACGGGCATGTTCGGGCTAAGGACGGGAAATTTATAGGAGAAGTTAAAAAGTATCAATATCCGCCTTACGTGTTCAAAACCATGAAAGTAAAGGGTAAAGTTAGACCGGAAATGCTGAGAATCCAAGCCCCCATCAACGAAGGCCCTGTTAAATCTGTTGCAGCCAGACTTGAAAATGAAACCGTCACCCGCAAGGAATTAGTTGAGGTTAACGTTGTTAATGGTGAGGTTAAAGCAGATGAAGATTTAGACCTAGCTAAGATCGCTGTCATCGACAGACACTTCAGGAGTGGCAGAATAGGCCTAGGCCTAATCAAGGGGTTTGGGGCGAAAATTGGAGCCATCGCATGTAGCCTAAACTTTGACGAGAACCAGCTGGTGGTTATAGGGTACCGCGACGTGGACATGGCCTCCGCCGCAAACGCTGTTATAGATCTTGGAGGCGGCATTGCAGTTTGGCATAATGGCCGCTTGTTGGAGGCGCTGCCGATGCCGATAGCGGGGGTTATTTCCACTGAAAGCTTGGAGGAGGTTGCTGGTAAGCTGGCTAACATTAATAGGGCTCTGAGGGCCGCGGGTTCTCCCTTCACAAAACCTCTTAACGCCGTTTTCTTTACAACATTCGTTTCACTTCCTGAAATACGATTTACAGACAAGGGGATAGTGGACGTAAAAAACAGGCGTTATATTCCGCTATTCGCATAGAATTGTCTGCCAACTGGAAATGAAAATGCTTGTACCAGCTAAAATTTTTGATGCGTTACTTACCAGAAACATGGGATATACTCTCTCACTCTAAACCTCACTCCCATCTTCTCGGCAAGCTCTGCAATCTTTTGAAGGTTTACTTCTGGGAGGGCGACTGCGGTCACTTCAACTTCAAAGAGTTTTCCAGCCTTCTCTATAAATTCTAAAACGCTTTCAAACGCATTTTCAAAGATGGGTTTGCAAATTTCAATGTAGGTTTCTTTATCCGCCGCGTTTAGGCTTACACTTATTTTGTCTATTCCAGCCTCCTTAAGCTCTTCAACCACCATGCGTCCCTTGTTTAACAAGTATCCTTGACCGTTAGTGTCTAATCTTAGCGTAACCATTTTCCCGTGATAACGCTTTATCCACTTACAGACCGCTAAGACGCAGTCCAGTCTTTCGAGAGGCTCTCCGAAACCGCAGAAAACAATTTCTCTCCAATGTTTTAAGTTTAGAGCCTTTTGAAGCTCGTCTAAAACCTTGTTGACTTCAGGATCTTTATCCAGTTTAAGGTTGAAGCCTCCGACGCCATCTCTAAACTTTCTAAGGCAGAAAAAACAGTTATTGGAGCAACGGTTAGTTATGTTTAAGTATAAATTGTTTCCAAGCCAGTAAACGATGCTGGGGCTTTTCCTCCCAACCATACAGGTTGTCTCCCCCTCAGCTAACGGGGACCGCGCATGGAAACATGTTGTTAAACATCTAGAAATAAGCTTAAATGCTAATTGATTTCTAAGGTTTTGTTATTACGGGGGAACTGCGTGGTTAAGTACATTTTTGTCACAGGCGGGGTTTTAAGCTCCGTGGGTAAGGGTATTGTAACATCATCAATCGGTAAGATGCTCCAGTCGAGGGGTTTTAAGGTTACCGCCATAAAAATTGACCCTTACGTGAATGTCGACGCGGGTACCATGAACCCTTACATGCACGGCGAGGTTTACGTTACAGATGATGGAGGGGAAACTGATTTAGACTTAGGATGGTATGAACGCTTTCTTGATTTGAATTTAAAGAAAGAGAATAACATCACAACGGGTATGGTTTACAAGGCTGTTATTGAGAAAGAGCGGCGGGGAGACTTCCTTGGAAGATGCGTTCAGATAGTCCCCCATATAACCAACGAGATTAAAGATCGCATACGAAGCATGGCAGTGAACTCTAATGTTGATGTGGTTTTAACGGAGGTCGGCGGCACGGTAGGCGACATTGAAGGCCTACCATTTCTGGAGGCCATACGTCAAATGCGCTTAGAAGAGGGGTATGAGAACACGCTTTATGTTCACGTGGCATTGGTTCCCATACTAGACGTTACAGGGGAGATGAAAACCAAACCGCTTCAACATAGCGTTAATGAGTTGAGGCGTATAGGAATACAGCCAGACATTATTGTTGCAAGGTGCCATGAAAAGATAGATTCTGAAGCCTTGAGAAAAATAGCCCTTTTTGGCACGATACCCGAAAACGCTGTTTTTTGCTCTTTCACAGTCGAATCTATTTATCAGGTGCCCCTAATCCTCGACGAGCAGGGGATGGGCACCTTCATATGCAGAAGACTTGGACTTCCGGAACGCAGCCCCGATTTTGGCGAATGGAGAAAATTTGTGAACGCCTTATTAAACCCCAAATATGAGGTTAAAATCGCTTTGGTTGGAAAATATGCTGGACTGGTTGACAGCTATGTAAGCATGAATGAGGCCCTCCGTCACGCTGGTGCGGCGTGCGAAACTAGGGTTAAGATTCACTATTTTGAAGCTGAAATTTTCGAAAAAGATCCGAGTAAAGTTCAAACTCTTGAAAGTTTTGACGGAATATTTGTGCCATATGGTTTTGGCCCAAGGGGCGCTGAAGGAAAAATTACGGCGATAAAGTTTGCAAGAGAAAACAACATTCCCTTCCTTGGAATCTGTTACGGTTTTCAGCTGGCTGTAATAGAATTTGCCAGAAACGTTTGCGGTTTAGCAGACGCAAACAGCACAGAAATAGATCCAAATACGCCGTATCCGGTGATCGACCTCATGCCCGAGCAGAAGGGTATAGAGTATAAAGGTGCAACAATGCGTCTCGGAGCCCACAAAATTATAGTTAAGCCTAACACAACAGCGTACACGCTCTATAAAAGTGAGGAAATCTATGAACGCCACCGCCACAGGTTTGAAGTTAACTTAGATTACATCGACAGACTTCAAAAAAACGGGCTAGTGTTTTCCGGCATAAGCCCCGACGGACGGAGGATGGAGATTCTGGAACTCCCAAGCCACTTCTTCTTTCTAGCTTCGCAATTTCACGGAGAGTTTAAAAGCCGGCCTGGGAGGCCAGACCCAGAATATTACGGATTTGTCAAGGCGTGCTTAGATAGGAAGTTTGGAAAGGCTAAACCAGAATTTTAACTTTCATAAGCCTATTTCCTTTGCTATAGTTTTAAGCCCATTAAGAGCCATTTCAAAGAACTTTTCCTTAGAAATTCCAATTTCTTCGCACAGCAGAATCCTTTCTCTGTCGACACCTCTTGCAAAATCCTTGTCTTTAAACTTCTTTGCAACGGTCTCAACTTTCACATCTTCCAACTTTTTAGAGGGCATAACTAACGCACATGCAACAAGTAGCCCAGATACGGCGTCACATGCGATTAAAGCCTTCTCCATACGGTTTTTCGGCTCGATTCCAGTATACTTGAAATTATGAGCTTTTATGGCGCGAACGAGCTCTTCTGAGAGGATGCCCTTTAAGGTTTCTTCGGCTTTTAGGCTATGTTTTTCAGGAGTTGCCTCTGTCTCCTCGTAGTCGATGTCGTGAAGTAGGCCCACCAATCCCCACTTTTCTTCGTCTTCTCCAAGATGTTTAGCCACGCTTCGCATTATGGCCTCTACTGCCAACATGTGGAAGAAAATGTTTCTTTTTGAAACGTGACGTTTAACGAGGGTAAGGGCGTTTTCCCGGGTAAGCATAGACACCGCAAAATCCTTCTTTGCCCGCCCATTTAAAACTTAGGGTGAAATGGGCTCAAAGCGTTCATTTTGGGCGTATTTAGATAAAATATAAAAAATGGTTTTTGAAAATCTTGAAGTCATCGCAGGACGCATCTACTCATGATTTCAGTAAAGCCTAAAATCACCTGGAAAACTGCAATTCTTCCAGCATTAGGCATAGCCGCATTCATAATATACCTTTATGTCTTTCAAGCCGACATGCCGGAAATACTTGCAACCATTAAAAGAGCAAACTTCCCCCTGTTCTTTTCAGCTGCAATCTTAGTTTTCATAGACACCTTTTTTTATGCAATGGCGTGGCGCGTTCTCCTCAACCATCTTTCAGTTAACCTTTCAATTTTAAAATCCTACCTTTACGTATGGTATGGGACATTCATGGATATTATAATTCCTGCAGAGTCCATTAGTGGGGAAATTTCCAGAATTTATCTTGTAACTAGGGAGCAGGGTAATATGGTAAGTGGTAAAGTAGTAGCCTCTCTGATAGCGCATAGGCTAATAAGTATGGGAGTATGTGCTGCAACAATTGTGGTAGGCATGAGTATGCTTCTAGCTGAAAAATATGGACGAGTCGACAGCCTGATATTCAACCTAAGCCTCTTTCTGGCCATTGCAATAACATTTTTCCTGGCTTTGCTCTTGATTCTCTGTTTTAAAAGGGAGTGGACCTTAAAAATCATCGATTTTGGCATAGGAGCGATCGAATTCCTCAGCAGAAAAAGATGGAAGTTGAAAAAAGTGAGGGAGGAAGCTGTCAAAGTTGCTGGAATGTTTCATAATTCTATGGAGGAATTTGGACGTGCACCAAAGGTCGTCGTTGTTTCCATATTTCTATCAAGTCTTTCATGGCTGTTTTACTTGGGCATCTCTTACATGGTGTTTTTAGCGTTAGATTTTCCAATCGTATGGAGCGTAGTCCTCGTAACACAGTCTATCGTTTCAGCTGTGAAATCCATTCCCATGGGCGTGCCTTTTGAAGTTGGGCTGCCGGAGATAACCATGACAACGATATACAAAGTTTTAGGGGTGCCCTTTGGATTAAGCGCGACAGCAACCATACTCACTAGAATTCTAACAGTTTGGTTAAGATTCTTCATCGGGTTCGTAGCCCAACAGTGGCTTGAAATTAAAACAATAACGGCAGCACTTAGCGAAGGCGCTGAGGGAAAGCCTAAATCCTCCACAGCGTATATTAGCGGCGAAAATGGGAACCGCAAAAATCACGATTGAAGACGCTTCTATTAGGCATTTAGATAGGCTTTACGACATTGAGAGGGAATGTTTTAAAAGTGAAGCCTTCTCAAAACATCAGATCGCTCAGCTGCTCACGCATCAAAATTCAGTAAGCCTCATAGCGAAAGATAACAATACGGTAGTGGGTTTTGTCATAGGCATGGTTTACTCTGAGAATGGAGAGTTGACGGGACACATATTAACAATAGACGTTCATCCAAGCCACAGGAGAATGGGAATAGGAGCTAAACTCTTGCAGGAAATTGAGAAAATTTTCATAGGGAAAGGGGTGGGAAAATGCCGGCTTGAGGCTAGGGAGGATAACCTCGCAGCACTAAAACTTTACACGAAGCTTGGATACAAAAAAGTCAGAAAATTGAAGGACTATTATTATAAAAACGCGCATGGAATACTGTTTGAGAAAACCCTAAAAGTATAGAATTTGCATATTACAAATTGTGAGCCGTATTGCCTAAGAAAAAAATGTTTGGAAAAGCGATGGTTGTACTTATCCGAAACACTACTTGGCGTTGCGGGAAACTTGAACGGTTAATAGTGAATCATCTTCTCCGCAAGGAAGCTTCAGGCCTTGGGAAGGCTGGGATGCCATTACGAGATATATTGAAAAATTTTGATTTAACGGGCAGAAAGAGAAATGACTTTCTAGACGCTATAAAGAGATTGGAAAGAAGGAATATAATAAGAATCTTGAACTTGTAAACCGCGCCTGCCTTAATTTCTCACGTTTTTTCAATAAGCTTTTTAGCGTTTTCTATCCAAGCGCTTGTGATTTTCGGGGAAACTTTAAGCTTAGAGGCTAAATCTTCAGCAGAAGATTTGGCCAACTCTTCAACGGTGTTTATACCAACGCTTTTAAGTTGGGCAGCCCGTTTCTCGCCTATACCCTTAACTTCGGTTAAATCCCTAATCGCTGGTGTAGCTTTCTCAATGGGCATTTTAGCAGTCTCTTGAACAGTTGGCGTAGGAGGTGGAGGTGGCGGAGAAACCTCAACGGTTGTCGTGGGAGCCGCTGGTGGCACTGTTGTCGCAACTTCTAACCTTTTAGGTTTCGGCCTTTGATAGTATCCTAATCCGAGGAAGAAAAGGCCCAATACAGCAGTCAAGACTATCCATACTTCTTTAGGTTCTGCTCGATATGCGAGTGCTACGCCAGTCAATATGAAAAAGATTACAGCCACGCCATAAAGTGCATAGTCTGAACGCATATTGCCTTCTCCTAGCCATCTATTTTGATGGGAACACCTTAAATAATTTTCTACATCTTCCACAATATTACTGAAAATTGTACACTTTAAAGCGGGGACGATAAAAGATTTTAAGGTCAGAAGCTGCAAGTTAACTCCATGTGCAAGATTGCGGTCATCGGAGTTGGCAATTTAGGCTCCTGCATAGCCTACGAGATAGCCAATAGAGGTTTAGCCTCACAATTGATCCTTATAGATATTGTTAGGGACTTGGCTGAAGGAAACGCAGCGGACATAGCTCAAGCTATTGCCTTTAGAAGCAACGTTGACATTTTTGCCGGAGACTTCAGCGACTTACAGGATGCGGAAGTCATTATTGTCGCGGCGGGCAAGCCCAGAACTCCTGAAATGAAGTCTAGGCTCGAGCTTCTGCAAGTTAATGCAAAGATTATAGGGGATGTAGCCAAAAAATTGAAGATTGTGAAGAACGAGCCAATAATTATAACATTAACGAACCCTGTTGATGTCATGAATTACATTCTATGGAGGTATTCAGGATTATCGCGTAATAGAGTTATAGGAAGCGCGGGTATGCTCGACTCGGCGAGATTTAGACATGTTCTTAGCAAAAAGTGCAATGTGCCAGTTTTAGATGTGGAAGCTTACGTTATTGGGGAGCATGGGGACAACCAAGTACCAGTTTTTAGCATGGTGAAGATTAGGGGCAAGAAGGTGGCGTTTTCAGAGGAGGAGAAAGCTGAAATTATAAAGGATTTGAGGACGTCTGCATTGACTGTCATTTCAAAGAAGGGGGCAACAATATACGCTCCGGCAAATAACACAGTAAACTTGATTGAGTCAATTGTTAAGAATAAGGGGAAACTCTGCATATGCTCAGCTGTTCTGAACGGCGAGTACGGCTTAAAGGACCTAAGCATAGGAGTCCCAGCGGTATTGGACAAGGAGGGGGTTAAAGAAATTTTAGAGTGGAGTCTAAGCGAGAACGAGAAAAAAGCCTTCTATATTGGCGCAAAGGAAATAAAGAAGGCTATAGAAAGCATTCTCTAATCCACGTTGGCATAGGGCCTAAGCAGGCTTCATTATGGATGATATTAACATAGTCATAATAGGTGCTGGGGTAGTTGGTTTAGCTGTTGCTGCAAAACTTTCCGAAGAGAATGAAGGCATCTATATTTTAGAGAGAAACTCAAAGTTTGGACGGGAAACAAGCAGCCACAACAGTGGGGTGATCCATTCAGGAATTCATTATCCACCAGGTTCCCTAAAGGCTAGACTATGTGTGAAGGGTAATTCCATGATATATGAAATTTGTGAACGGTATAAAATCCCATGTAGAAGGCTTGGAAAGTTAACGGTAGCTGTTGAGGAGAGGGAAATAGCGGAACTTGAGAGGTTGATCCGTTGGGGAGAGGCGAACGGTGTGGAAGGGCTAAAAATGTTGGATAGAGAGGACATCAAAAAAATGGAGCCCTGCATTGAGGCTGTAAGGGCCGTTTATTCCCCTTCAACAGGCATTGTCGAACCAGATGAGTTAATGAACCATTTTTATGCGAAAGCCTCAAAAAACGGTGCAGTCCTGGTTACAAAAACTGAAGTGACTGATCTAAGGAAAACGAAAGAAGGCTATGAGGTTTGCGGGATAAGTTATGGAGAAAAATTCACAGTTAAAGCTAACAGTGTAATAAATTGTGCTGGCTTATACTCGGATAAAATTGCAAGCATGGTTGGACTAGACCTGGATAAGCTTGGTTATAGGCTACATTATTGTAAAGGAGACTATTTTAGGGTTGTAGGCAGTGCTCCCAACATCAAGACGCTGGTTTACCCGGTTCCGACAAAAGAGGCTTTAGGAATTCACATAACCCTCGATTTAGCGGGGGTTATAAGGCTGGGACCAAACGCTTACTATGTGAATCATATCAGCTATGAAGTAACCTCGCCCGAAAGGGAGTTCAGAGAGGACGTGGCGAGATTTCTACCCCAAATCCGCAACTGCCAGCTAACACCTGACTTTGCCGGAGTAAGGCCTAAGCTTCAAGGTTTAGGGGAGGGATTTAGGGATTTCATTATAAGGCATGAAGCGGATAGGGACTTGTTTGGCTTCATAAACCTTATAGGCATAGAGTCGCCGGGTTTAACTGCAGCCCCAGCTATTGCTGAATTAGTTTCTGAAATGTATAAGGAGGAAGTTAAAAGGTAAACTTTGGAGAATGTTCCCCTTTGTTTTGGAGTTGATAAACCTTACTAAAATTAATATTCGCTATTCACAAGCTATTTAAAAATAGTTGTTTATATATCAAACAAGGCTGGAAAACGGCTAGCTTAACGCTTTTTGAAAGGAGCTGGTTGGCCTGAAAATCTACAAAGTAAGCCTATTAGTAATAATTTGCTTAGTAGCACTTTACGCGTTTCAAGGCTACTACCCAGAATTCATGCACTACTTCTCTAACGCCTTTCCGCCAATAATCGCGGGAGTAGCGGTTTTAGTGTCAGGTTTTTCCCTGAAAAGGTACTGGGGCAAATCCAAGGGTCAATTCTCCATTATTTGGCTTCATTTCGCAATTGGACTGTTTCTGTGGTTTCTAGGAGAAGCATTATGGGCTATCTACACAATAGTCTTAGGCGTGGAGCTCCCCTACCCCTCAATTGCAGATGCGTTTTGGCTGGCGGGCTACATCCCCTTTTTTACTGCATTATACTTCTATGTTAAGATGTTTAGCAAGGTATTAACGAAGAGGACATTAGCATTATCTATGGCCGCCACGGCTGCTTTGGCAGTTGTTGTTTCAGCCACATTATCTATTTACATTCTAGGAGTGGAGGAAAATTCGGTGGCATTAGCTATGGACATTGCTTACCCGCTTCTTGACCTTATGTTGTTTTCAGCGGCGCATCTGGGAGCTGTCATTTTCTGGAAAGGAAAACTTGGGAGATCGTGGCTTTTAATAAGTGCTGCTACGGCGGTAGACGCATTCGCTGACGTTCTTTTCAGCTACACAACCGCGCGCGGCATATACTACAGTGGGCACATATTAGACGCCCTATTCTGCATTGCGTACATATTCTACTTAATGGCCTTTTATATTCACATGCGAGAGTTTTGAGGTTGACGGCCATGAGCCAGAAGACATTAGATTTTAAAAAGGCCTTGATGGAGGCGGTGGAGGAAGGCCTGTTGATGCTAGGTGAAAGCGGGAGGGACCTAATTTACTATAATCTTCAACACTCTTACGGTCTTAGAAAAGAGAATATTCCAAACAACCCTGAGATTTTTGCGAGTTGTTTAAGAAAAATTTTTGGAGAAGGGGCAGAGGTTATTGAAAGCTCGATTTTAAGGGCTTTATATCGTAGACTTGGATTAGAATATGTAGAAAAAAAGAATTACACTTTTGCGAACTATGTGAAGGATGCAAAAAATTCTGTTAAAAGAAGAAAGAACACCATGGCAAGGTTTGTCAGGTAGTCGGACTGATTAGTACCTTCTCTCTCGATACCCGCCTCTTCTATCCCTTCTTCCGAAGTTTCTTCCGCCTCTTCCCCTGAAGGAACGTCTCTGCTGTTCATAAATTTTCGAAGAAAGATTGTTTTTAGTGTTTACTTCACCTTCTAACGCCTCTCCCGCAACTTCTAACGTGCCATATCTTCCGACGTTTAGGCGCATACTTCCTTTAAAAAGGGTTACGTAGCCGTTTCCTATTTTTATAGTTTCGCCCTCCTTAACTTTGTCTATGTTGTCATCCCATAAGGTCAAGTATATGCACCCTGTTTCATCGCCTATTAAAGCGTCGCAGACCTTGTGAGGCGCGCCATCCCTTCCAGAAGCTATGTTCCTAACATCGGTTTTTGAAACAACCTTTGCCTTCACGTTTACGGCTCTAGAAGCAGGCGTTAACTCTGCCACCTTCAAATCTAAAGGCTTCCTATTCCCTGAAAAACCTTCAATAGCCAAGCCTAAATCAACACCTACACGTTTGCCAGAACTTATGTCGCCTCTTCACTTAAGGCTTTTGGTCTACCGCCGGCTCTTAGCCTTGGACCTTGACTTTCAACATTGTAAGGAAGCTGGGCTGCTCTGAAAACTACAATTTTGTCCTTAAAATCGTTCAAGTAAGCTAAAACAAGCCCTTTACCTTTCCTAGTTAAGACGAAAACTGGAATTGTGACGCCTAACTGCATCAACGCCCTTTTGCCGACCTCTTCCCGAAGGATTTTCGAAGCGCTCGCACATACAAAATCCGCTTTAGCTATGTGCTTCACATCTTCCCTGCCGACGGATGTGTTGCAGACAGAAAATATTAAAACGTCCGCATTTACGTTTGCCTCAAAATCCCTTATTTTGCTTATGACCTCTGACTGGAAGCCTGCGACGGTGACGGCGATACGCCGGAATCCCATGCTTGAGGCCTTTTTTACTCCTTCTAACTGGTCGATAAGGGCGGTGTTTTCGTCTAAGACAATCCCGCCGTTCATTTGGACTTTTTCGATGATCTCAAGTATGGGAGAAGTTTTAACTATTCCGGTTAAATGTGCGCCGATAGCTTGCACAAGGTCACCGTTAGAAGTTATTACTGTTCCCGTCCCCTCGCATACAACAACTGCACAGTCGATAAGCTTACTTTCAAGCCAAAACTGCATCATCTCAGAAGCCCCATAAGGCACTACTGGGTTAGAATTGAAGACGCGGTTTCCACAGCAGAAACCAAAATCAGCGATTCTCCTCTCAACGCTTTTACGTACAGTTTCAGCATCTATACATTTAAAGCCATGTAAAGCCTCATGAAGAGGGCAATACTCAATCAATGGTTGATCTAAAATCTCCACTCCCTTCTCTGAAATCCTAACACGGGAGCCGCAACAATATATTTCATGTTCGCCCTTAACGCACATACTTCCAGCACTTGTGGAATAGCGCTCGAGCTATTTGTTTACCATCTGGTTTATCTTCTGTTCTAACATGTGTCCCCGGCAGTAAACAAGGGCCTTTTTAACCCCGGCAACCTTTAGGACCTCGTTTTTGATGTCAACCGCCAGTTTGAAGGCTATTGGACAGACGGGACTTGAAGGGATAAATTCAACCTTCACTGTTCCAGGCTCTTCCTCTTTAACGCTTTTTATCATGTTCATTTCTGCAAAAGTTAAACCAGTTTCAGGGTCGACAACTTTGCCAACGACTTCGCGTACCTTTTCCTCCAGTTCTGTCAAGCCACACACATCCAATTGCTTCTAGAATAGGCTAATGCCTCATATAAGCGTTACACACAAAATTATCCAAAACGTATTACAGCGAGCTCTTAGTATTGTATGCCTTTCGTTGTAACTATTTTTTCCGGATGTTTAACATCCACAATCTCGTTCACAAAATCAGCTCTATCAATAAGCTCTTTAGGAGCAAATCTTCCCGTCAAAACAACATCAACCCTTTTCGGAATCCTATCCAAAAAATCTAAAACTTCCTTCACGTCTAAAAGTTTGCAGTGCACAGCCAAATTAATTTCGTCCAAAACAAGCAGATGCGGCTTCTTCTCCTTAACAATTTTCTCTGCAAATTCAAGCGCCTTTTTAGCCAACCTCTTGTCGTCTTCCCCTAACTTGCTTAAACCATGCCAGCCCCTACGGCCGAACTGATAAATCTCATAGTAGGGCGCGAGAACCTTGCGGATTTTGTATTCACCAGTATTCTTCCACCACTTTAGAAACTGAATTATAACCACCTTGCGCTTATGCCCAACAGAACGTAGGGCTAGACCTAAAGCGTTAGTGGTTTTCCCACCACCTGTCCCTGTGTAGAGATAAATATAGCCCATTTTAAGCAGTCTTTGTTAAAATAATTTAAAAGTTTGATTTAAAGTGTATGCTGGCACAGGATACCTCAAGTGGAAAAATTCACTTCACCCAAGTTGAAATTTCAGAGTGGAAGGGGATATGGAGAAAATAAAACAACGAGCCATAAAATCATAACAGGAGACGCTTATTGACTGTTTCCAACAAGATGAATAAAGCCTTACCTGATTGTTCCAGCCCTAGTTTGAATGTAATGTTCCTTGATCATCAACACACTTTCCTCAAAAGAAAATTCCTTTGGATTTGATGATATTTTGTATCCAGTTTTGTTGCATACGTAGTCTAATATAAGATTCTCTAAGAACTTAGCCCCTAAGCCAAATATCTTTTCTAGCCCATCTGAAAGGCGCTTCGGATCATGACATATTGTTTCTTTCTTAATTCCAAAAGCTGTTTCCAAATGAAAGAATAATGCATCTTTTATGCTTGTGCCCAGTGCCGATAATGCCTCATCTAAAGCTTTTAGTAAAATTTCGTTAAAATTCTTTTCTAGCTCATCCCTGCTGCAGGTTCCGGGAACTGCATTATGAGCCTTAGCTTTCATTTTTTCGCTTCCATTTTAGCTTTTGCTACGCGAGTTTCAATCCACTCTGCAATTTTCTCTTCAGTAACATCTTCGGCTTCCCTTTTTTCTTTAAGCTTCTCCTCTAGCACTTTCAGCAATTCCTCAGGGTTTACAGGTTTTATTATGTAAGCATCCGCACCATAATTCAAGGCTTCCACTGCGTTTTGAAGAGTGGCATATCCCGTAACCATTATCTTCACCATTTTAGGCGTGGTATCCTTCATCTTCAAAAGAAGTTTTGTTCCCTCAAAATCCGGCAACTTTATGTCAAGCAACGTTGCATCATAATAGTTTTCCTTTGATTTTTTTATGGCCTCCTCCCCGCTTTTTGCAGTGTCAACCTTGTAATCATTCTCCTCTAGTATCACTTTCATTGTCTCCCGTATATCGTCGTCATCGTCCACAACTAAAACATAGGCCTTCACCATCCATTTTCACCTCCCATGCACGTTATGTTAGCCTGTTTAGCATGTAGTAATATTCGCTACACCCTCTCTTAAGTAGGTGAAACAAGTTTAAAAATTTTGCGTTTAATTTTAGATGGAACGAAATCGATGAGCAACTCAAAAAAGTTTGGGGCTTGAGATTCAATTAATAAGGTGTCGTTTTATTCGCTTTTACCATGGCAGTTTGATTGGACCTAGGCCTTTTTTCTTTTCCTTCAGAAATGCGCTTTCTACCCCTGTGAGGACAGCCATCACTGTTGCGGTGCCTTCTAGCTCAGGGTGTATCCTTGCGCCCCAAACAACCTTCGCCTTTGGCGGAATCGACCTTCTTATAAGCTCCCCCGCATGGTGGAC
>JAWBZV010000020.1:0-22371 GCA_038865865.1 Bathyarchaeia archaeon
CAGACTTAGCTGGGTCCGCGCATCCAACAATGATTATGGGCGCTTGTGCAGCCCAGTCTCTGGGTCTCATGGGTGGCTTAGGTTCGGGCAAAAGCGATTTATCCCAAGATGGCGGGAAAACAAGCGGAGGGGGTCGTGTGCTCACCGCTATCTTCCTTTTGATCGCTTCATCGGTCACAATGATGTATTTCCAACATTGCTGATTAGCCCACGAAGGGGCTTGTCGAGCAGCCTCTAACACATATTTAATTTTCTCTTCAGGAATAGGGTCCGGCTTATATCTTCTTATGCTTCTTCTTTTGAGAACTATATCCATAAACTCCATGTTGTTCACCGACAATTAGTTGAATTTAACCGTATATAAAATATGCCCTCATCCATGTGCAAAGTGAGTTGCCATGAAGTATTTCTATCTTAATGGGTAACGTTTTCCTGATTTAAATACCTAAAACGCAAAAGCTTTTAAAGTTCACAAAATCATCTAATGATATCAAACAAGGAGATTGAAGGTTTATGGAAAAGAAGTACTCCCATTTGGTTAAAAAGATACCAATCCAAAAGGGGCCTGGCGGGGCCCTCCCGAACCAGTTGATTTGGTTAGACAGTAAAAACTTGGAGGGCATTCCCATAAACTTTGGAGGAGGCGATCATTCGACAACCGGTTATTGGCATACCTGGGCCGGCGCGCACACACATCCATACGATGAAGTTCTATTTTTCTTTGGAACAGATCCCCGCGACCTCACCTACCTCGGGGCAGAAATTGCGATAGAGCTTGGTGAAGAGCAAGAAGAACACATAATCAATGAATCATGTGTGGTTGTTGTGCCAAAAAATATGCCGCATGGGCCGCTCACAACTCTACGTGTAGATAAACCCTTCAGAAGTTGCCATATCGTCTTAGCGCCTGAATATCAAGTTAATTGGATGCCTAAAGAGGCAAAACCGCCTAAAACCACTGGGAACAAGTACGGTCACCTGATAAAACCGTTAAAGGGGAGAGTTTTTAGTCCAGCAAAAATGGGCGTAGGTCCTGGAAACGCTGACCAGATTGTCTGGTTCTTCGGTAAAGATTTAGAAGGCCTAAACCTTAATTTTACATGGGGTTTCTACTCTGGGTGTGGTACATGGCATCGAGAAAAGGGAAAATCCCTAGCCCATATTCATCCATATGATGAAATACTGGTGTTCCTGGGTTTGGATTCTAACGACCTAAACTATCTAGGAGCTGAAATTGAAATAGACATGGGCGTTGAACACGAAGTACACGTATTCAACGAGCCTACCGTTGTTATATGTCCAAAGGGATTCCAGCACACACCAGTTACAACTCGATGGGTTGACAAGCCCTTCTCATGTTTTGTGATATGCCTTAGCCCAGAGTATACTGCTAAATGGGTAGAGTGAGGCCACAATTTATCCCCCTTACTCCAAATTTTTGGCTAACGCTTACCCGAATCCTAAAATTAAACCAATTTCTAAAGCATAGCTTTTAAATACATGTGGACGCGTACAACCGTTAGGAGCATTATGAAAAAAGCACCTCTCCCTTTGACTTCAATCGCAGTTATTTTTCTATGCATTATTAATGTATGTTGGGCACGTCAACCCGTATACATTGAATTTTTGTATCGCGACAATTTTTGCCAGTTTTGTCCGGACGCAGTAAACGATTATATGGCTTACGTTCACAATCGTGAAGTCTTGTTAAACATAGAAAGAGACTACGGGGAAAATGTAACAGTTGTTTTTATCCCATTCTTTTCAGAAGAGGGATTAAATAAAGTGAAACAGTACAATCTTAGTTTAAGAGATTGGAATAGCATAGTGGTAAACCATAAATGTGTTCTCGGTGGAGGTGACAAACATGTAAATGAATCTCTTTTAAGAGAATTAATTGATTTAGAACTCGCCAGCCTGAATCAATCAACCCCTCTAAAAACATATACAATCATGGGGGCGATCGTAACAGCGTTCATTTTAGGATTTTTTGAAAGCTTTTCTCCATGTGTTTTAATTATGTTATCGTTTATTGTGGGTTATGCTCTAGGAGACAAGGACCAGTTCCAGTTAAAGGAAGGTTTTCTTAAAGTGATGACTTTTGGAGCTGGCTTTATACTTTCTTCTTTAATCCTTGGCGCGACTTGTGGTTTACTTTTCTTCTCAATGCCGAATCTGCAATTATACCTGACCTTGGTTGTATGTTTTTTCGCTATAATTTTCGGGTTTAATTTGTTAGGCCTGTTAAAATTTCCTATGCAATCCAAACCCTTAGTAAGTAAGATTGCCAGAAAATATGTCTTGGGTTACCTTGGAATTTTCCTGTTAGGTTTAATGTTTTATTTTCTGGATCCCTGCATTTCACCCATATTTGCTTCCATGGCAGCTATACTTTTTTCAGGCATTTTTACTTCTGCTTTGTTCTTCTTCTGCCTAGGCGCTATTATCCCATTTATTGGCGCTGGGTTATTTGTTAGTTCGATATCAAAGATTACGAGAAAGGCCTATAAACATCGTTTCTTGCTGAGAGGCCTTAGCGGCCTAATTTTGATAGGCTATGCATCATATCTTCTTTACTTGGTGATTAGCTCTCTTTTGTAAGAATGCTGGCTTAAATTTCAATTGTTAACACTAAAAAGAGGGGGAGGCGATGTTTATTATATTATTTTGTTTTCTTTCTAGTTTTGATTGTAAAGTAACCTATCGCTGCGATTGCTACAATCACCACCACGACGGCTATTATGATTATTTGTTCCGTTGATAGTCCAGTAGGCGCGGGTGTTGGAGTGGGTGTCGGCGCAGGTGCAGCGGCAGGCGTTGGCGTCGGTGTAGGTTTAGGTGTGGGGGTTGGTGTTGGGGTAGGCGTCCAACCGATGGGGGTTAATTCGCAATAAACCATGGGCCTCATAGGCAGCAGGAAAGCAAACCCTGTGTAACGTGTTGAGTGCTCAGGGTTCCAGTTGGTAAATTTATCTGTTCTGTAAACCCATATGAACGATGGATAGAACGTTAAGGGAACTGCTGGAAGTTCTTCCGCGAATATTTTAACGACTTTTTTGATGTCTTCGACTTGCTCGTTGTAGTTTAGTCTTCGAAACGCGCTACGAGCGGAAGCGTTAGCCTCTGCACTGACCCAACCGGTTGAAGTTTCAAAGTTTATGAACCCGGGGGTGATGACATAATTCACTTGATCAATCCACGGTTCAGGTCCGTTCTCGCCCATGACGTCGTCTGCAAACCCCCAATCTTTCTTTTCAGCAAAATATGCGGCTGCGATGTAGTCCATTATCTCCATGGTTTGGTACGTGTGAATTTCTATGCCTATCTCCTTCAAATTTTCAATGATTCTCTCTGAAGCTCTAACCCTAACGGTTGTCAATGGAGACAGCCTCATAAGATATTTGTAGCTTAGTCTTGTTCCATTTGGTGTGACCCTTATTCCATCCGGGCCTTTTGTGAAACCTAGCTGGTCTAATATTCGGTTTGCTTCTGCAACGCACTCTTCATGACTCATGATGTAGCCAGGCCACACAGCCTCTGGAACAAAAAATTCAGGGGCTATTGCAAAGTTGATCATTGATCTGTTGGCCGGTATACCATAGCCCATAAAGTAATTTTGGGCTATGTCAACTTTATCTATGGCTAGGTCTATGGCTTGCCTAACCTCTTTGAGGTTAAGCGGGTAAAGCCTCATATTTATAAGCAGGAAACATGGAGCCCTTGGAACGGGGAACATCCAAATGGCTATGTTAGGCACCCCGACCACCTGCGAGAGCAGATAGAATGGGTATGGTATTGCCACGTCAAGTTCTCCCTTTTTGATGAGGAGCGGGAACAACGAGATATCGCTGACGAATCTGCAGAGAATTCCATCTATTTTTGGCATATGCTCAGTTTTCCAATAATCTGGTCTCTTTCTGAAAAGCCACCATTCGCCCGCCTTATAGGAATCATATATGAATGGAGCTGACGTCACATGTTTGCTAGGGTCGCTTATAAACTCATAGCTTAACGGATCCTCAAGTGCACCCCAAACATGAGCTGGTCTGACCAAAGTGTTTCCAAAATCTAAGTACCACCGTGCCCACGGCTGAGTGGTTATGAACTCAACAGTGTAATTATCAACTGCTCTGACACTTTCGAGGACACCCACCAGTAAGGATGGGGTGGCATATGTCATTATCTGACTCCATGTCATCTCCACGTCATGTGCAGTTACGGGTGTTCCATCGCTCCATCTGGCCCTCGGATCTATGTGGAAAACGTACCGTTTGCCATCATCCAATATCTCCCAGCTTCTAGCCAGCCAAGGTACCAGACTACCGTTCTGCAGGTTTAATATAAGAGGCTCATACAATAAGTAGGGGAACCAGACAGCTTGGCAAATATCCCGCATTGAAAGTAACGGATTGAATGATGTGGGCACACATTCGAAGGCCACCCGCAATATGTTCTCTTCGGGAGCTGCGGAAACACTTGAAGATACCGTTGAAATTACAAATACCGTGATTAAGAGAAGAACCGATGAGTTTCTAAAATGGAGCTTGAGTTTCATAGCAGGTTTCCCTCCTAGCATTTAAAAATTTAAAGTTTAGCGTATTTATAACTTGCCATCAAAATTTCCGTGGAATAGTTACTGCTTGAGTTCAGGTTGATGAAAAGATATGGTCGACATCAAGTTTGACGTGCTTCCTTTGCTGTGAGAAAGAAGTTTTATATTTTAACAGCCTTTAAAAGCTTCAACGTGGCACTCCGAGTTTACGTGCGAGGCTTTGGATCTGAGTTTGATTTTTATGCAATCCAACCTCTTCAGGAGTCATGCCCAAAGCAAGACCTAAGAGCTGGGTTATAAAAACCGTAGGGAGCTCGTATTTCCTCCCCAATTTTTGAGTCAGTTGGACTTGACCTATGTCGAATTGTAAATGGCAGAAGGCACACGGTGTGACTACACAATCCGCCCCTGCACGGATCATGTTTTCAACTTTCTCCCTTGTAAAGTCTAAGGCTATGTCAGGTTTTGCTGCTCTAACACCGCCACCCGCCCCACAGCACATCATTTTATCCTTGTAGTTCACGCTTTCTGCACCCAAAATTGTAATGAAGTCATCAATAATTGTGGGACGCTCAGAAGTTCCATGTTGCCTAATTTCTCTAGGCTTCAGGAAATGGCACCCGTAATGAACAGCCACCCTGATTCCTTTAAGAGGGTTCTTTGTTTTATCCAAAATGGTTTTATAACCTATGTCGTGCTCCAAGATTTCAATAACATGTTTCACTCTAGCTGTGCCCTTATATTCTTTGTCTATATCCTTTAGAATATCGTTAACCCTCTCCTTAAGCTCGTTATTCTGTGTTAAGAGGTGGTAGGCTTCCTGTAACGTTGCGTAGCACCCGTTACAAGTGACAACAACATCGGAATTCATTTCTTCAGCGATTGAAAGGTTTCTAGCGGCAATAACCAACCACGTCCATAGGTCAAAAGATCCGAAGACTCCTGGAGCTGGACAACACGAAGCCCCAATCATATCTAGAAGTTTCAACCCAAAATTTTCTAACACTTTCCTTGTTGCGAGTTCTATGCCGGGGTAGCGGTTTGGCGTAATACATCCAAGGAAATATGCATATCTGCTCACTCGGCACCGCCACCCGCTTTTACTTTAAATCCTGTTTTCTCTATGAGTTTAAGGATTTCTTTGAGGCTTTCCGGGTAACTATGAACTGTTGGTGGGTTTTCTGCCAGACCCAACTCCAGTCTAACTTTTTTAATCTCATTGTTAATTGGAACCGCGTGGCCGTAATTGAATAGGTTTTCGCAAACCCTGCGGTGGGCCTCCATTATGTAGCCATGCTTTACAGCCAGATTTCTAACAATTCTAACAATGTCCGTTGTATGTACTTTTCTAGGACATCGCTCTTGACAAGTATAACAAGTGGTGCAATTCCACAGGTTATTGTCTGACAGAATCTCTTCTTCCAGTCCTGAACGCGCTTTCTCTAAAACTTCCCTAACTCGCCATGGGGTTTTCCTTGCTGACGGGCAGCTTCCAACGCATCTGCCACATTGAACGCACGTTTTTAAGTTTTCAATGTATGTTTTAGGAAAAACCTTTGATCCCAACTCTATAATGTCATCTATGAATTTCGGCATTGTACTTGTTATAACGTCCGCTGGATATATATGGCTTTTGTAGAATGTCGCTGCTTTTTCATTTTGGTGCATTGAAGCAAATAGATTCACGCATAATTCCCTATTTTTGCGGTAAAAGGCTTTGTTAATTGTGCCATTTTATGTTTAAACAGTGAGTGTAACTTAAGAGATTGGCGATTTTTGCAACGTTTCCTGTAACAGCCTACACTGCGGCGCAAAAGATATCTGACAATTTAGTACGAAATACTTAAATACTGATGTTTTCGTCATTGTGAGTCTAACGCGTGGGTATTGTTCCATGGCTTCAACAGGTTTACCTGTATCCGGAGATTATGAGAAAATAGAACTTCAAAAGACAGAGCATGCTAAGGAAGCGATGGAATCAATAGGTATATCCGACAATGAAGTGAAAATTGTCATTCATTATTGTGAATCAACCGGGGAAAAACTGTATTTACCAGAAGAGAAAAAATTTATGGGGAAGGCTAGCGTCGGAGAAAGAACTGTTTACGTGGAATATTCTCCGATTGAAGGAAGTAACACATATGAAATTCATACGGCTTACGCCTTTAAAGCGAAGTTTAAGGAAAGTAAAATCGGTGGGGTGCAAACTATAAAGTGGCATTGTTTCAAGTGCAAGGAACAGATGAAAAGTGCATCTGTGACTATGGAGTATAAGGGCATAAGTGGCGCCATAGAGGGCATGAGGTGCCCCAAATGCGGTGCGTCATATTTAACAGAGGATGTTGTTAAGGCAAAGGTTTTGAAGGCTGAAAAGCTAATTGACGCTAAGTCCAAGTGACAATCTTTTTATTGTTTTCAATTTTGGTTGAATGGGTCGATTTTGCAGCTTTCCAAATGTTTCTTCATGAAGGTGGCTGTTTCTCCACCAATCATGTAGCAATCTTCACTGTGCTGGAACAAACCTCTTCCCTCCCTTCTGTGCACCCTCAAATCTTCTATGAATAGCTTGACCCCTTTATCCCTAAATTTCACAATGAGGATCGCAAAAAATAATGCTGACAGGACCCAGAAGCTCGTCAAAAATCCGGGCAGACATAAAATAAAATTAGCGAGGATTATGCTTAGCCCTGCAAACCATGTGTGTCTCAGAGATTTTGGGACGAGGCGCGTAGTTGGATGCTTAAATGCATACCTGTTCAGCTGCCATATAGCAAATGCTGAAAACCAGCATAAAAGCGCTAATACGACGATTGCCATCAAGAGCCACTGACGGGCAGCATTGATAGTTTTTCTTTAACCTTTGCTCGTGCCTCTTCTGAAAGAGGTCCAAGTTTTAGGATTCTTGAAGTAAACGTTTCGAAAGCGTTCTGTATCCTGTTATATTCTGGAAGCGTTGTAGAAAAGGTCATTATGCGTAAGGGCTCAATTTTATAGTTGCTCAGCTCCTTTTTAATTCCATTAACGTATTCCCTGAGGGCTTCTTCTTTAAATACTCCTCCATGGTCTTCTATGAGTAACACGCCGTCGGCTCCTGAAGCGAAAGCCTCCAGCAAGTGTTTCAAGCCGATGCGTCCAGTGCTTGGGACAGGGATAATCTTCACGTTAGGCGGATAAGAGACTCTGTTCCGCCCACAAAGGTCTGCAGAGCCGTATGCTATCTCCTTCTCTAGAAAAGCCAATATTCTTGGAGGTTTGCCCCCTTCACACATAGCACGGATTTGGGCGGTTAATTGGGCTTCCGTCGAGTTCTTGATATCAATAGCATCCTTTGGGCATCTTGGAACACAGATGCCACATCCTATGCATGAAACTGGATTTATTTCCACACCTCGCGGAGTCTTTTGTACGGCGTTGACTGGGCATACACTTATGCATACTTCGCAATTGTTGCATTTATCTGCTATAATATACGCAACTTCCGGTGAGATGGAAATTTCGCCTTTGCCAAGGAAACTTGCAACCCTTGAAGCTGTGGCCATCGCTTCGATGGTCGTTTCCCGTATATCTTTGGGGCTTAGGGCGCATCCTGCAACAAAAATTCCTTCCCGCTGGCTGTCTACAGGTTTAAGTTTGTAATGCCTTTCCATGAAGAAACCGTTGGATCCGACTTGGACGTGCAGTTTCTTAGCTATCTCTTCTGTGGTAAAGCTGGGAACTATGCCCAAAACAAGCACTACAAGGTCGAAGCTTTCCTCTACAAAGGTTCCAAGCAAGGTGTTTTCAGCATTAACCACAAGATTTTCTCCTTCTGGAATAATTCTTGACACACGGCCTCTCACGAATCTAACGTTCTGCCTTAAGGCGTTTACATAAAACTCTTCCCATCCCTTTCCTCCAGCCCTAATATCCGTGTAAAAAATGCAAGGTTCAGCGTCGGGTATAGCCCTTTTAAGCAGTATAGCCTGTTTGATTGCAACCATACAGCCGATGCTGCAGCAATGCTGCACACCTCTGTCCGTGTTTTCCATTCTACTGCCAGCACACAGCACAAAGGCAACTTTCTTTGGAGTTTTACCGTTTGAAGGTTTACGTAAACCCAGACCTAATAAACGTTCAAACTGGAGGTTTGTTATAATGTCGGGGTGATTGCCAAAATTGTACTCTTCAAGCTTTTTTGGATCTAATAGATCGTATCCCGTGCATACAACGATGGCGCCCACGTCTAGTTCAATAATTTCTTCCTTTTGTCCAAAGTCTATGGCGTTTACTTTGCAGAATTTTTGGCAGAGGCCGCAGACTTCTTTGGTAAAATGTAGGCAATGTTCCTTGTCTATAACATAGGTTTTAGGAACAGCCTGCTGAAAGGGCCTGTAAATGGCCTTTCGGAGAGCTAATTCAGCTTCAAACTCGCTTGGAACCTTGACGGGGCATACTTTTTCGCATTCCCCGCAAACTTTGCAGTTGTCATTCACAAACCTTGGGTGTTTTTTGATCAGAACCCTATAATTTCCAAAGGATCCTTCAACGGCTTCTAACTCCGCCAAGGTTATGATTTTAATGCGAGGGTGCTGGGCGACTGAAACCATTTTAGGTGTTAAAATGCACTGAGAGCAGTCTAAGGTAGGGAAGGTTTTACTGATCTGGGCCATGTGGCCGCCTATGCTGGGGCTTCGCTCGATCAGATATACTTGGTAACCTTTGTCAGCCAGTTCTAAAGAGGTTATTATGCCAGCTATCCCTCCTCCAATTACTAGAATGTTCTGGTTAACTGACATGCTCTTCGACTCCAGCGGTTCAAGATATTTAGCCCTTGCCACGGCTCCACGGATGAGGTCGATTGCCTTGGATGTCGCCGCCTCCTTATCATCGTGAACCCAGCTACATTGCTCCCTGATATTAGCCATTTCTAATAGATACTTGTTCAAGCCTGCGGATTCCAGGGTTTGCCTAAAAGTTTCCAAATGCATTCGCGGTGAGCATGAAGCCACCACTATTCTGTTTAGTCCATGTTCTTTTATGGCCTCCTTAATCATTTCCTGCCCAGGGTCGCTGCATACATAATCGTAGGTTTTAGCCACCCTCACCCCTTCTAGTTTAGAAACAGCCTCTCTTACTTTTTCAACATCCACCGTGTCGCTTATGTTCCCTCCACAGTGACATACGAACACTCCAATAACTGGTTTCTCAGACATTCAAACCACCAATTTACAAGCATGAATAAAGCAGCTCGGTTATATCCTTAACTTGAATTCCACTTTTTGTCTCTGCCGCCGCTTGGGAGAGGTAATACTTGCATCCCCCGCAAGAAGTGGCAAGGATTTTTGCCCCCACATTCTCTGCCTGCTTAATTCTCCGCATAGTAATGTTTGAGCGTAGTTTTGAATCCACCGCCTCCATGAGCCCCCCTCCACCACAGCATAGCGTATCCTTACCATGCAGGGGCATTTCAACAAAGTCATATGTTATCCGTTTCAAAATTTCTCTTGGGATATTTATCATTGAATATCTTGCAAGGTCGCAGGGGTCGTGGTAGGTAACTCTTTCAGATATTTTTTTAGAGATTGCGACATGTCCCTTGGTTAATTTATCCGCAACATACTCAGTTATATGTACTACATTAAATTTCAGTTCGTTTTTCAGAAGTTTTGGATACCTAAATTTTAATGTATGCCAACATGTAGGGCAGCCTGTAATCACAATTTCAGCGCCCTTCTTCTCTATCTCTTTCACGTTGTGAAGGGCGAATTCACGAGCCATGTCCACATTGCCTATATATAGGAAGGGCATTCCGCAGCATCGTTCCTCATTCAGCAACGTCCAGTCCTCATTTAAACGAGTTAAGAGCTTGACGATTGTTCTGGGTATTTCCTGGCTTACATCCATATAGGAGGCTGTGCATCCTGCAAAATAGACAACTTTACTTTGGTCTTTAAAAGCCGAGCTTATACCTGTCGCCTCAAGCCATTGTGTTCGCATTTCAGGAGGCTGCATGTACGGGTTGAATTGACTGCTCAAAAGCTCGTTCACAAATTGTAACCCTTCGCACACTTTCCCCGATTTGAAATTTAATTCCCTCAGTTTAAGCAGGACCTCTTTGAGCTTCACACCCTTCGGGCAGAGCATTTGACATTGACCGCATAAAAAGCATGGGTCTACCGCCCCTAGCACATTATTTTTAAGTCCCTCACGAATCATTGCCACTATTTTCCGTGGGTTTTGGCTCCTGAGCGGAGAAAGGGGGCAAGCACCCGTGCAAATCCCGCATTGAATGCAATTCCAAATTTCTTTACAATCCTCCTCTTTTGAAATTTCTATGGCAAATTCTTTGTCCACGGTTGCTGGATAAACTATGTTTCCTTCCTCCATCATTTAATCACTTTTGGTGGAAACTGTTTCTCCAATCATATTAACATTTCTGAAAGCAAAATCTGGTCATTTTATAAGTTTATGTTCAAAATTCTATACCTTCTTGTCCCTGTCTTGTTGCAAACGCGCTTTTTCCTTGAAAACTTTAAGTGGGTGCTTGTGGAAGATTATGCGGATAGACTAACCGCGATGGTAAAGTTTACAGTTAAACTGGCGTGGGGTAAGACGTTGTCTAATCAGTTGAGAGAGTGCTCAATCAATATTTATGAGGGAATCGTTGGGGATTTTATTGGCGATGTTTTACATCCAGGCGGACTGAATTTAACGGCTAAGATGGCAGAAATTGCAAAAATAGATGGAGCGTCTACCGTTCTAGACCTCGCATCTGGCAAAGGGTCAACCGCTAAGTTCCTCGCTGAAAATTTCGGATGTAACGTCGTCGGTTTGGATCTTTCAGCTAACCTGGTTAAGGTTTTTAATAAAGGTTCAGCCGGCTTAATTTTTCCAAAAATTGAATTCACCATAGGAGATGCTGAGGCTATGCCCTACATCGACTCCTGTTTTGACGTTGTGATGTGTGAATGTGCATTTAACTTATTCCAAAACAAAAGGAGAGTTCTAGGCGAGATATATCGTGTACTAAAATGCGGAGGAAGATTTGCGTTAGCCGACATTGTCTTGAAAAAGGACATGCCCGCAGAGCTAAAGACAAAGCTAACATTTGCCTTGTGCGTAGCAGGCGCTGAAACCTTAAGTAGACTCAGCGAATTATTAAGGAGCGCAGGTTTTGCGGTCGTCCAAGTTGAGGATCATTCGGAAAAGCTTGTTGATTTAGGGATTAAGCTGTTATTCAGCGATTCTTTCACTTTAGGCGTTGAAGATCAAGGAGTTCTGGAAAGGCTTTTTAATGAAGACCTGTTAAGTTATGTGTTAATAGTATCTCATAAACCCGGGCTTGTCAGAGAGGTTTGAGGTTTTAACGTAGAGGTTTGGGTTATTATGCTTTTAAGGAGTACTGAAAGCCTTTGCCCGATTTGTTTACGCAGAATACCTGCTAAAATTGTCGGCGAAAGCGACGATAATGTATACATGGAAAAGTCCTGTCCAACCCATGGATTCTTTAAAGTTCTGGTTTGGAAGGGAATTAAGTCTTGGATTTTATGGAATGAGCTTAATGACTGGGAACCCGAACGCCTTGAAGGTGAAAGAGGTGTCACTGAATTAAACGAAGGTTGCCCCTTCGACTGCGGGTTATGCCCTCAACATCTGCGAGCGGCCTGCATAGTCGTCGCCGAGATCACCAACAGATGCAATCTAAACTGTCCAGTTTGTTTTGCAAGCGCCAACGAAAGATACGTTTACGACGCCAGTATTGACACTGTTGAAGACATGTTTAAAACTGTGCTGTATTACGAGTGCAAAAGCACAGTTCCAACAGTTCAAATTAGCGGGGGAGAACCTACAATCCGTGATGACCTTCCACAGATAGTTGCCATGGCGAAGAGGTTGGGGATAGAACACGTAATGGTCAACACAAACGGCGTTAGAATAGCTAAAGACAAGAAGTTTCTGCGTAGTTTAAAGGAAAGCGGCGTAAGTGTGATATACCTTCAGTTTGACGGAGTCACCGATGATGTATATTTGAGGCTTCGCGGAGCAAGCCTCGTGGATGTTAAGGTTAAAGCAATAAAGAATTGTGCGGATGTTGGGGTTGGCGTTGTTCTAGTTCCCACAGTGGTTAAGGGTGTTAACTTCCATCAAATCGGGGATATTGTAAGGTTCGCAAAGAAGTGGATACCTACCGTAAGAGGTGTACATTTCCAGCCCATCAGCTACTTTGGCAGGCACCCATTCCAACCGGACAATGATTCAAGAATAACAATTCCAGACATGCTCAAAGCTATTGAGGAACAAACTGGTGGAGAAGTTCGCGCAAACAACTTTGTACCAATCAACCTTGGCAGGGGATGCGAATCTCATTGCTCGTTCACAAACGTCTCTATATTAACAGAAAGGGAAAACTTGTTGCCCATTACAGATTTTCCATCGGAAGACGACTTGCTCAAAAATAAGGGAAGAAACGCTTCAATCGGTCCGAAACATGCTCGGAAGGAAATTAAGGAGTATTGGAAATCTGTCAGCGATTCCGCCTGCACGTGTTCATGTAAATTTTACACAGGGGATTTCGGCGAGCTTGCAGAGTGCCTGCAAGAGTATTATTTGTCAATTTCGGGGATGCCTTTCCAGGACGTTTGGAACATTGATATAAGCCGGTGTAAAAAATGTTGCATACATCTTGTTGCTCCTGACGGTCGGATAATCCCTTTCTGCACTTTCAACATAACAAGCGTTAAAGGCGAAACCCTATACAGAGACCAGGTGTATAAGGGATACGCAGTCTCGGAAGCACAACGGCGTCGGGTCAGTTGCACGCGCGCACAAAATTAACAAACTGCCTTCTATCCTCATCAGTTAAGCTTGTTGCCAATTGATGAACCCTTTGTAGGAAGCTGGAGATTTCCCTAACTTTCTCCTTGTAAATTGAGGCTAGGTCTCCCTTATTTAAGGCGGCGTTTCGTACGCTGTTAGCGGCAGCTAAAGCACTTTCAAGGGAATGTTTAATACCCTCCCCGGTTAGGGTGTTGCAGAAACCTGCAGCATCTCCGACTAAAATAGCGTTCCCTACGCCCTCAAGAATAAACCCGTAGGGAACTGCCCAAACCTCCCTTTTCTTTAATGAGTGAGGTTTGAAATGGAACTCTTCGCGCAGCAGGCTTTTAAACATGTCAACTCGGGTTTTAAGGGTTGCATAATCCATTTTTGGGGCATAAACTCCAACGACGGTCAAATTGTCCTTTGGGATTACATAGCTGTAGGCTGATGTAAGTTCGCTTCTAAGAAAAACGTAGAAGCAGTCTTTAAAGTCACCGTCCGCCCTCCAGTGCTCTTGGAGAACCAGCGCCTTCCCAGCCTTAGCGTTTGGGTATAATTGGCTTCTAACCCTCGAATAAACCCCGTCAGCCCCGATTAAATACTTTGTCTTTATCCTAATTGTGTGATCATCCCTTCTCGCAATTATTTGAACAGGTTCTAAACTTTCTAACCTTATAAAATCTGTTTTGTACCAAATGTCAGCCCCCGCCTCCGCCGCAAGTCCGCGCAACCACCTATCAAACAAGTCCCTGTGAAGGTTTAAAAGCCTAAAACCTTTCATACAGCCTCCACTTTCGCTGTCTGGGGGGACATAAAATACTTTTAGAGAAGCTGGAGAACACATCACGTAGCTTGGGATCTCCCTTCTAAGCAGCTCTGAAAGAATATGTTTGCAAGATGGGGTGAGTAGACCTCCGCAGGGTTTACTGTCGTCTAGTTCCCTCTCCAATATGAGAACTTTAAGGCCTAGTTCAGCGCATTTTAGGGCGGATAAGGCCCCGGAGGGACCGCCGCCAACAACAACGACGTCGAAATCGCCAGCATCGTTTTCCAACAATTATCCCCTTTAAATTTCGCAATATACATGTATTAAACTGGTGTGTTTGCTTCATCCATGTTATCGGCGAAGGAGAAGAAATCTAAAATGTGCCTATATCTTTTGTAATGTTGGGCTATTTTTTCATTGTGCTTTTTAAGCTCGCGGATGAGGGGACCATACTTTTGCCAGACATTCTCGCTGGAAAAGTCGCTGTCCTCCTCCAGCTTGGTACCTGCGATTGGAACAAAAAATAATGGTATAACTGCCATGCTTGAGTCCTTGAGGGTTTTAATCAGCCCAATGGTTTGTTCGACGTCTTCATTCTTTTCCCCCGGCAACCCTAAAATGAGAGTGGCATAACAGAACCAGCCATTCTCCTTCAAAATTTGGGAAGCCTCTTTAACGATGATTGGCCACTCGTCTGGTTTGAAGGGTAACGCTTTTCCTCGCATGTATCTCTCTATTATACGTGGGCTCCCTGTCTCTATGCCCATTTGAACTTCAAAACTTTTGCGCGCGCGTTTGTCGCGGCTCCTCATAAAAGCCGTTATTTTGGGTATTATGTCGGGTTCAGCCACTATCGAAGCGACGGAGAAATGAAGGAAAGAGACGCTTCTGATTCCCTTAGTTAAATATAGCTCTTCAAGTAAGGTTAACACCGCATCAGTATTGGGAACAAATTTTTTTGAATTTGACCCATATAAAAGGACGTCGTCGCTCTGAAGGGTGATGTCAACCATTCCGTTTCTGGCGTTGGCTTCAGCCGACTTCTTGACGGTGTCTATTGGGAGACATCGCATGCCGCCAGCGGTTGATGAATAACACCATGTGCATCCTCTTCCGCATCCCCGGCTTACTTCTATAAGGCCGTTGGTTGTAGCCCCGGTTATTGGAGGAATGTCCTCCACGCTTGCTGGTTTACTTTTAATAATCCTTGAGAAAGAGGAGAAATTTCTTTCAACAAGCTCTTTAAACAGTTGGGGTATGACGTTTTCCGCCTCGCCCAATATGAGGTGGTCTATTCCATACTTGTCAAGCGTTGTCTCGGAAGAGAGCTGCCAGGCTCCAGCTCCTCCCACAACTACTTTAACATGGTGCTTTTCCTTCAGGGCTTTGATCTTCTCCATGGTGTTGAAGAAAAGTTTCTTGGTATATGACTCACCGCCGTACAGGGAGTGCAACGTTTTCGTAAGGGGTCCAAACCCTTGAGGGTCGATTGTTGAGACGCCGAGAACCCTTGTTTCTGGTCCGACAATTCTGTTTAAGTATTTTGGATGAGTGGTCACATATTCCCCTTGATTAAACCCTGCCTTGTGTAGGATGGATTCAACCACCCGTAGGGAGAGGGGGGCTAGTTTCGCTCTGCCGTCGGGATGACATTTTAAGGGTGGACAGAATTTTTTCAGTTCGGATTCCGTGAGAATGTCTGTTGGAAAGCAGGGTGCAAAACCGTAGTATACGCGGTTTTTAAAGTTTGACATGAGACTTTCGTCGGCTGTGAGGACGATGGCTGGTCGTTGGGCTTTGTTTAGCCCCATGACTACGAGTGAAGTCCTTGCCTCTTATATTTTTACCGTGTCTCGATTCGTTAGGCTTATATGGGTATAGACTGAAAATCTTGGGTGTGGTGGGTTTATGGATAAGTCTCCTGAGCAACTAGCTATGGAGAAGCTTGAACGTATCGAGGCAGCTGCTAACCTTAAGGAGCCTGATAAAGTGCCCTTGGAGCTTAACATCGATTTCGGGTTTAAAGCCAAATGGGCTGGAATAACAACCTACGAGCTGTTTTTCGATTATGAAAAGGCGCGAAAAGCCCTTGTAAAGGCTGCAAAAGATTTTCCCATAGACTTTCCGCCCTTGACGTTGATCAGTTCTGGTTCCCTCTTAGGCTTTGCCCTGAGAGACCAGTCCGATGTGGTTCCCTTCGCAGGCGTCTTGACTGGGCCGATGCACGACATCCTCCGCGACAAGTACACCCGTTGGCCTGGTAGGGAGCTATCGCCGAACGCCGGGTCCTTCCAATTTATAGGCGGCGAATTCCTAAAGCCGGAAGAGTACGACCAGTACATAGAGGATCAGGTTAAGTTTATGGCTGAGGTTGCTGTTCCGAGGGCTCATGACGCCCTTAGAAAGCCCGGCTCGCCTGAGGCTATGGCGGCCCTCATTAGAGTGGGCTTGGAAGGCCTTAAATATGCTAGCTTCGTTGAGGCTGTGGTTAAAGATTTCGCTGAGTTGGGCTACGCATTTTTTGGGATGGGAGGCGCCGGTGTTCCATTGGACTTTTTAGGTGATTTTCTGAGAACTATCCCAGGCATTTTGCTTGACATTCGCAGGATCCCTGATAAGGTTAAACAGGCTTGTGATGTACTGCTGAGGTCAACTCTTGAAAGGATTTCAACCTACAAGAATGTGAAATTCGTGTTTATGCCCCTTCACTTGAACGAGTATCTTTCGCCAAAGCTTTATGACGAGTTTTACTGGCCTCATCTGAAGAGGATCATTGTGGAATCTCATAATCGCGGCATGAAATGCCTAGTTGCCTTTGAGGGGCGTCATGACGCCCACCTGGAGAAGCTTCTAGAGCTGCCTAAGGGCTGGGGTATAGGTCTGTTCGAAAAGACGGATATTAGGAAGGCAAAGAAGCTGCTGGAGGGACACACATGCGTTATGGGAGGCATACCCCCAACACTGCTGCTAAATGCCACACCACAGCAGATTGAGGAATACATTAAGAAGTTGCTTGAGGAAACGATGCCTGGCGGCGGCCTTATACTGGCATCTACAACAGCTATTCCTGCGGAAACCCCACCTGAAAACATAAAAGCTGTAATAAAAGCAGTAGAAAAATATGGCACAATACGCCGTTAGGCCCGTTGCCTAACCACCTATTCCCATTTGTACACCGTTACTGGGCCGCGGGGTTCAATCATAGTCCATTCTTCGTATGACCCATCGTAAAGTTTAACATTTGTATATCCAAGCACTTCTTTTAGGATAAAACCCCATTCGAACGTGTATCCGCCAACTCCACAGTAGAGAATTATTTCTATGGATTTGTCATTGCCGACAATAGAGTTAACTATCGCCCTCAATGCCTCTATATCCCTGTATTTCCGGTTTTCGACCCAAATCCAAGGCGCAGGCATGCTTTTGGCGCCTGGGATATGACCTGGAATAGGCGAAAAAGGTTCTACGGTGACTCCGAAGTATACGTCGGGATCCCTCGAGTCAATTATGACCGTTTTGGGATCTTTCGACCTAACCTTGTTTAAGACGTATTCCTTAGAAACAATCATTGCGTCGTTTGTGACGCCACTATATACTTTTGGTGTGGGCTTAACGTCGTCTGTGGACAATGGTCTCCCCTCGTCAGCCCACGTTTCATGTGCTCCATCCAGGATGGCGACATCTTTAAGCCCCGCGTATAGTAGGGTTGTTGCAACCCTGCCCGCGTCAGCCAGGGGGAAGGGACAAGTTCCAGAGGGGCAGGAGCACGACCCTATTTTGCCGACGATAACTATGAGGGAATCCTCTTTTATGCCGATGGAACCTATGGTTTGGAAGAGGCTTTCCTTTGGCGGAAGCTCCAGCATAAGGCCACCCCTCATCACGGTCCAAGCAGATTCGGGAACTTCAAAGGGAACGTTAACAGCCTTTGGAATATGCCCCTTCAAATACTCTTCTCGGCTTCGAATGTCAACTATGACGAGATTTGGCAGGTTTAAATTTTCAGCTAGCCATTGGGTTGAAACCAACGGGGGTATTTTTCTATCCACTAACACCACCATCATTAAATTTTTGAAAGGTATCTAGATTTATTTTTCAATAAAAAATTTGTGTATGTAGCGAAACTAGTGTCCCCAATCGCAGGAATTGGCGGGCTTTTTGTCGAGACAAGACTTATACGTTTTGACTGTTGAAAGATAACCGTGATGTATTATGGAGCTAAAAATTTCAAAACCTTCAGAGGAGAGGGTAATTAGGGACGTTGAGTCTTCGTTGACCTATGCCGTGAGACTTTACAGGTATTGGTTAGCTCAAGGGCTGTCTAAGGAGGATGCTGTCAAGAAAGCTGTGAAGTATCTTGTACATTTAATGAGGACGTCGACTCCTGTCCTATTTTTAGCGCGTGACGAGGTAATTGAGCTTTTGTCAGCGTTTAAATCGGCATGCGACGAATTCCTCGAGGAGCTTCAAAAGGTTAAGTTTGAACGGCAAACCGAGGCGGGAGGTAAGAGTGAAGAAAAATTTGTGGGAGGACCCTATAGCAAATATTTAGTGCCCATATACACTGTTGAAAGTGACTATCCACCGCGGGCTCAAAGGGGTATATTAGACCTTGGGCCCATCTTCGGCGAGGGTGCGGATATAGGGTTTAGATACACCTACATCTTTGGTGAGCCTTTCAGTTTTGAGGCGCCCCATTCCCATGACTACGATCAGCTTCTGATTTTCCTCGGCCCATCAGATAATATTCGAGACTTTGATGCTGAGATCGAAATTGCCCTCGGCGAGGAGGGGGAAAGATACCCCATTACTACAAACACCTTGGTTTATGTCCCGAAAGGCCTTATACATACACCGTTTTACTTCAAAAGATTAAGCAAGCCAGTCATGTTCATAAACATGTTCTTTGGATCCACCTACCATAGGAAAATATTCACGCCTCCATAGCGTGCGTTCGTTATCGCCAAAGAACTGCTTTGATCAATTTGTCCCATATTTTCTTTCCTTTTGTGCCTGTTGATTTTCTAGGGTCATAAATTTTAAAATGGCTTGGTTGCAAATATGTACCTGTTAGGCGGTTTATGAAGTGTTGCAAATAAAGAAGTCCGTGTGCATGTGGTGCCATAATCATTGTAAGGTAGAAGTGCACGTTCGGGATGGGCGTGTTGAGAAGATTGAGGAGGACAAATCTTTCCCTAGAGCTGAACTTTTGCGTCCCATAGTTAGAGCCTGTCCAAGGGCTCGTAGCGCAGCAGAATGGTTGTACCATCCAGGTCAGCTTCGTTATCCTTTAAAGAGGGTGGGTAAGCGGGGAGGGGGGAAATGGATTCGTGTTTCTTGGGATCAAGCGCTTGATGAGATAGCTGAAAAATTGTTGGAGATAAAGGAGGAGTATGGCGCTGAGGCTGTTGCTACGAGCCTTGGCACTGGGAGAACGCATGATGAATATCGTATGCGTTTTATGAACTTGTTTGGAAGTCCAAACAATATAGGGCAAGGGAATATCTGCTATGGTCCGGGTTCTATGGTTTCCCTCGCCATTTACGGATGGCCTGATTTTTACCCTGCCGTGAGCCGTTCCACTCGATGTGTTATGCTTTTTGGGGCGAATCCCCATCAGGCTGCTAGGGGTTTGTGGCAGGCAATAATCCAGAGCTTAAGAAGTGGAGCTAAGCTTATAGTTGTCGATCCTAGGCGCACTGCGGCGGCGGAACATGCAGATATTTGGCTGCAACTTAGACCTGGAACTGACTGCGCCTTGTATATGGGGATGTTAAACGTGATAGTAAATGAGGGGCTTTACGATAGAGAGTTTGTTGATAAGTGGTGTTTTGGTTTTGATGAGCTTAAAAAGAGGGTTCAAGATTATCCGCCTGAACGTGTGGCTGACATCACGTGGGTTTCCGCCGAGAAGATAAGGGAGGCGGCTAGAACTTACGCTACTACTAAGCCTGGCGTAATTATTCACGGTATGGGGGTGGAACACCTGTCTAACAGCGTTGAAGCTTTGCATGCCAGATATATTCTTACGGCGATAACTGGCAATCTTGACATAAAAGGCGGAGAGGAGCTTAGGAGCGTTCATCCCCAAATTAGGACAGAGCATGAAATTGAGCTTGGCGATAAGCTGCCTCCAGAGCAGAAGCGAAAGCAGATTGGGGCGGATCGGTTCAGGCTCATGAGCAGGCTTGGCTATGAGCTTATTTTGGAGAATGCCAAAAGCAAAATAGGCGCTGCGCATACAACCTTTGCCCATGCACCGAGCGTTTATAGGGCTATGATCACGGGTAAACCTTATCCCGTTAGGGCTTTGATAACTGTGGCCAGCAACCCTATGGTTACCCAGGCAAACACGAAGTTGGTGTATGAGGCTTTGCGGAGTCTGGATCTTTTCGTGGTTCATGATTATTGGATGACACCCAGCGCTGAGCTTGCCGATTATGTGCTTCCCTGTGCCTCTTGGCTGGAAAGACCGTGCATCTTCAACTATTGGGACAGCATAGACTTTGTTTATGTCGGCGAGGCGGCTGTTCCGCCCCTTTATGAGCGGAAGCCTGATTACGATTTGTGGCGTGGGTTAGGCGTTAGGATGGGCCAGGAAAAGTATTGGCCTTGGCAAACTTTGGAAGAAGCCCTTTTTTATCGTTTGGAGCCCCTTGGCTACAGATCTTTTGAGGAGCTTATGCGGGAAACAGGCGGCATCATCCGGCCTCCTAGGGAGGAAAAGAAGTATGAAAAGGTCGGTTTTGGCACGCCCACTGGAAAGGTGGAACTATATTCGACTATTCTAGAAAAGCTGGGCTATGACCCGTTGCCTAAATATTATGAGCCTCCAGAAAGCCCGGTCAGCACGCCTGAGCTGGCCAAGGATTACCCTTTAATCCTCATAACTGGGAGCAGACATCAACCCTTCTACCATTCGGAGTTCCGTCAAATTGACTCTTTACGTAGGCAGCATCCCGAACCTATAGTGCAAATCAATCCAAAAACTGCGTCTGAGTTAGGCGTAAAAGACGGGGATTGGGTTTGGATTGAAACTCCGCGGGGGAGGGTGAAGCAGAAATGTCAACTTTTTGACGGAATCGATCCTAGGGTGGTTAACGCTCAGCATGGATGGTGGTACCCAGAAATGCCAGGAGAGGAACCCTCACTTCACGGAGTTTGGGAATCCAACATCAATGTTGTCACAAATGATGATCCTGATCAATGTAATAGGATTAATGGAGGTTGGCCCCTTAGGGCCCTGCTCTGCAAGGTTTATAAGGCATGAGATGTAGCGCTTTGCTTAAACCCATTTAACTTCGTATTCTTTGGCTAGGGATATCGTGAAGCATCCGAAGGGCTTATCAACCCATGTTGTTACTATTGGTCCGTGGGGAATGTTTTTGGGCACTATGACCGCAGAGGCCTTGTCGAAAACATATTTTTCTTGTTCTTTACCTATGTAAACTTCAACCTCCGCCCCTAGATAGTTGATGTCGTTGGGCTCGAAGCCTATAAAGAAGAGCACTTCGTCGAAGGGGTGCACGTGGGCTTTTGATGCGCCTTCATGCCTTTGCCAAACCCCGCATTTACTGTGGATGCCCCATGTAAAGTTGACAGCCAGCCCCTCAAGGTCTTCGCTTCTGAATAGCACAAGTTGATCGGCGCCTCCAGGCCCCCTTTCAGGTTCAGCTGTTTTAATGATTCTCTGCCTTAACGGCTTGAAAAGGTGGCTATATTTTGTCCCTTGAGTTTTCGGCGGTTTCGCCTCCTTAGGCCTCCATGTTGTTTGGGTTTCCGGCCCCAAGACAATGTGATAGTGTAGGTGTAGTTTCTTTTGAAGGTTTGTGATTGGACCGTGGGGAATTTCCTTTGGGACAACTACAATTGAGGATTCGTTGAAAATGTGTTCTTCCTGTTCCTCGCCAATTTCTATAGCCATCTCCGTTCCAAGATAGGTGATGTCAGAGTGGTCTAAGCCGTGGAAAAATAGGATTTCGTCGTATTTGTGCGTGTGGGCTCCTGCCCATGTGTGGCCTACTCCTGCTTCTTTTCCGTGGAAGCCTCCTCCAAAGCATAAGTTGACCCCTTCCAGGTCTTCGCCTTCCATCCATACTAGCTGGTCGGGTAAAACTCCACCAGGCCCTTTCCGAATAACCAGCCTTTTAACCAAATTTTCATACTTTCGGTTAGACATTTCATTCACCTAAATTGGGTTTAGTAAAAATCTTCTTGCATTTGCAGGTTATATGATATTTTACTGTTCATTTAA
>JAWBZV010000021.1:0-21892 GCA_038865865.1 Bathyarchaeia archaeon
GACGAAACCTCACAGGACTTACAAACTCTTCCAAGGGAAGAGAGAGCCGTCATGGTTCGGCAAGCCTACTTTGTTGAGGTTGAGGTTGACCCTGAAACGGGCAAGGTTGATGTTACGAATGTGGTGTGTGTTAATGATGTTGGTAGGGCGATTAATCCGGATGCGGTTAACGGTCAGCAGTATGGGGGCGCTTACATGGGTCTTGGTAGGGCTTTTACTGAGGCTGTTTATTATGATCCATTGACGGGGGTTAAACTGAATGATAATCTTGCCGCTTATGGTGTTATGTTAATGAATGATGTGGGTAGGGTGGACTGTCACATTGTGGAGACAGGCTTAGGCTATGGACCTTATGGAGCCGCAGGCTGCAGCGAAGCCCCTGCAGCCGTCCTGTCAACAATTGCTGCCCCAGCCATATACAACGCCATAGGCAAATGGATAGACGACTGGCCCATAACACCAGAAAAAATCCTAAAAACACTGAAAAGTAGCTAAAACGCCAGCATGTGAAGCCTTTTCTGGGGGAGAATTGAAAACCTTAGAGTAGGGAGGCGAAAATAATTTTTGAGTTTACGCATTTTCTCGGGCGAAAAATAGAGGAAGCTAACAATTCTTTAAAAGTTAACTGCAGGATAATTGATATTCGTTTTTGGGCAAATCTATGCATGAAAATTGAAATGTAAAATCTTCAGAAATAATAGGGCATGACTGTTGAACATTAGTCATGTAAGATGCATTTTGTCTATGAATTAACCTAACAAACCCGCAATTTATGACGTTGCAAATGATTCGTAGTGTCAGGCTGTGGTGAGTTTCTTGTGATATAATCTCGCTACAACGCAAAGTACCGCGGTTGCTACAGCGAACCAGAAGGGCCACTGGAGGCTTGTTGTTACGGGAACATTTATGGCGGCGCCCTGTGATGGGGTGGACAGTCTCGCCATAGCTGTTCCATGAATCGGCAGGTTAATGCTGAACATAAAATTGAGGATCAGAGATACAGCGATTATTCCCACGAGAAAGAAGACCACCGAGTAAATGGGCTTTTTGTATGCGAAGCATAACAGCTTCTTCGAGTAACCCTTAGATGGGTTTAAGGAGTATACGATCAAGCTCATGCCACCAATCAGCAACATGAGGAGACTTGAAAGGTTCAAAGCCAATATCAAAGGTATTGCAAACGCCACGCCTAAGAAGTTAAAGTTGAAGTTGAAAGGTGAAACGTTAACCTTTATGAAATCCTCGCCTATCACAAGCTGCCACCATGGTGTGTGAAAGGACACAACTATGAGAACTATTGCAGCTACGCCCCCGACTATCCCAAACCAGTTTACCGCCCGCATAATCATCCCCCAATAGAGACTATGGGAACATTCTTTAACCTTATTGGCTCACCTGCTCGAACAACTATTCCTAAAACGTCTACTACGAAATTTACTAGGTCAACATCAATGGTGCTTTCACCGGCATGTTGGTTTCTTATGTGCTGCTCAGCTTCAACAGTCCATTGAGACACAACCATCAAGAGGGATCTTCTCCCAGGCTCTAATGTTACAGGGCTACTTAGATAGGCATGGCCTAATAGATAACCATGCGTGACACAGACAACATCAGCCTCAATATTATTAATTTCCAGATTTACGTTCAACCTGCTTGTAACACCAAAAATTATGGTAAGTGTACGCGTCTCCGAGTCATATGTAACATTAACAAGCTCTATCGTCCTCAGCGTCTCCGCCATAGATCCCATAGACTCATTTAACTCCTGAACCTCCGGTGGAATTACTACCTCAATAGGATTGTCCACATGCACTAAAACAGTGCCAGCCAAAGGTCCAATAGCAACTAATATATTGACCACAGCCAAAACTACGGTGATTTTCTCCATCCTTCCCCTTCCAAACCTAAACATGTATTGTATATTATTCCTAATAATACTTTCCACTAAGCCTTACAAACTTCACTTTGACATAAGTGGCGCCAAACTTTTCAAGAAAGATGCGTGAGTGTTAAGTTGCGTAGAATTTCCTGCAGTATAATCTTGCTGCAATACATAGCATTGCAGTGACTACTGCGAACCAGAATAGCCGCCTAAGGCTTGATGTCACGGTAACATAGATCGTTGCCCCCTGCGTTGAATCTGACAACCGGAAATTCTACGCAACTTAACACGCAAGCCAAAAGCACAACATTGCGGTTGATAGAGTTATTTGCAGGGCAAATGTGCTTTGCCCAACTTCAAAAGCTACGGGCATAACTTTTCCCAAATTCAAAAAGGAAAAGGCGGAAACGGCTTTTGAACATCATCAATCTTCCACACAGAAACCTAGAGGGGGTAGTGTATTTGTTAAGCAGAAACAACCACAAATATGACATTGCCCAAAAGGCAACGGCTATCAATTGACTGAAAATGGACTGCTGGGACTCGAGATAGCCAGAACAAGTCGACGGACATTAATGACAAAATCTTGGAATTTGCTTAGTGCATGAAGAAGCAGGCTTGGATACTCCTGCGACATGGATGCGCTAAGCTTTAAGGAAAAGCGCCGCCGGTCGGACTTGAACCGACGACCGACTGGTTAACAGCCAGCCGCTCTACCGATCTGAGCTACGGCGGCCCACTAGACTAAAAGTTTGAGCTCTTTTGCAATATTTAAGTTTATTCGCCTCTTTAAAGAATACCTGCCCTCTTCGCCTTATATTTAATTATGTTGACGAAAAGTGAGTATAGGGAGCGCATTGGTTTAGCATACCATCTTCCGCAAAAGGACAAATCTATTATGCTGCCTATCCACTTAAAATCATGTTTTAGACATTTAATTAAAAGTTCATAGTGAAGCCTCGTCATTTGGGATTCTTTAAACCATGCCTCATTTTTCAATCTTCCAAGAGGAACAAAGAATAATGGCACGATGAGGCTTCTTATCCCCTCAAGGCTTTCAACAAGCTCTATTGTCTTTATCAGATCCTCTTCGGTCTCTTCTGGAACACCCACTATTAACGTGCACGCTGGAATCAAATTGTTATCATGCATCAAGCCCATTCCTTCTTGGACAACCTCAGGCCAATCTTCAGGCTTAAACGGATGCGCCTTCGCGGGCATAACCTTTTTCGCAAGCTCCGGCGATCCTGTTTCTATGCCGACCTCAGCGCCCCACCAAGGCTGTTTCTGCAGTATCATTTCAGCTACCTGTCGAAAAAGTTTAGGCTTTAACGCAACTGTCGCCAGAGAACAGTGGCTCCAGCTAATGCCCTGCTCGCATCTCTTCAAAACAGCCTCATGAAGCTTTAAAAGTTTTACATCATCCGGCGTGGTGTTATTAGATCCATACAACATCACATCTTCTGCATGGAGACAAGCACTGGACGTATATCTCCACCTTATGTTTACCTCTATTTCCTGAAGCACTTTTTCTATGGGATACCATCTTAAAGGCCTCAAAGTCACACTGCAAAACTTACACCCCCTGCAGCATCCCCTTCCGATTTCAACCAAACCATTAATCGAGGGGTATACAATGTTAGGTATCTCCTCCAAACTGGGAGTTTCTTCAACGCCCACCTCATAATAGCGATGCAGCCCGTCGCCGTTTAAGGCGGCACGCATAATTTTACCAATAACCTTCTCCGCCTCACCTTCAACTATACAGTCAATTTCATATTCTTCGACAAACTTTTCTCTAAACCGAAACTGCCACGCCCCTGGACCACCCACAATTATCTTTAAGCCGCGTCTCTTCGCCTTTCTAATCGCCGGCTTTTCAAGTAAATTACGGAAATACTGCGCTAAAAACGGCTCCTTCCTTAGGATGGCGGCAAAGGTACTAGACGCCGGCCCAAGCCCGAAGGGATCCATAACATGTATACCTAAAACCTTAGCCTCATCAACGTACTTCTCAACATAATTCGGATCAACAGTTAATACATCAAAACCTTCACTTAAAAGTTGAGCTTCAATTTTCCTCAACCCATAAGGAGCCGCAACAGGAACACCATTCTTTGTTTTAATCGGCGGGAAAAACAGGAAACTATAAAGCCAGTCTGGGAAAAAATTTGAAGGCGCACACGCCCCAAACCCTATGAATTCATTATGATGATAATCACTCATTAAAGTGCGATCTGCCGTCAGGACTATTTCAGCCGTATCCCTTCCCCCTCGATGTTGGGGATAATGGATTAGTAAATTGGAATTGCTAATAAATATTTAAAAAAGTAAAACATTTAAATTTTGATAAAAAAACCTCCTCACCCAATGAACCAGCTTGTTCACATGCGCTTCTATGCAGTTTTCTTTTTATCTATCAGGTCTAGAAAAATCTCCTTAACGGGCTGCGCAAATACCTCGCGCACTTTTTGTAGAAGTTCTTCCCCGTTTTTAGTTAGAGAGTAATGCCTTATCCTTCTATTTCCTTTAAATGTCCATTCGCCGTTAGCGAATCCTTCCCTTTCAAGCCTGTGAAGGAAGGGGTAAACAATACTCGGCTTAAGTTTTCGCCCCGTAATCCTCTTAAACTCAACTATAATTTCGTAGCCGTGTCTAGGCTTGCGAAATAAAAGCCACAATATTATTGGCTTTTCAAGGCTTCGAAGGAAGCCGTCGCTTATTTTAACCATAGACCTTTCAAGAAACTACTCTTAACATTTGATATATCAATTTTTCCGCTTACAACAGCATTTATATTCCAAATTTAAGCTTAAGAAAAAAGTTAGCGGGTAAGGTGGAACTGCCACGTGAGCAGATTAGAGAAAGACTTGATTAAAGCAACTATTAGGGGTTTTAGCAGAATCGCAATTTTATGGCTTTTAAGCCGGAAACCCATGTCAGGATACAGCATATCAAAAGAACTTAAAAGGTTGACAGGCTGGAGCTTTCATGCAGGAGTGGTTTATCCCCTCCTTTACGAGCTAGAGGAGAGGAAACTTTTAGACGGAAAATGGGTGCAGAAAGGCAGACGACGCATCAAATACTATTCCACAACAAAAGATGGCGTTGAAATTTTAAACAGGATAAGGTTATTGTTTGAAACGCCCCTGAAGGAAATTTTAAAAGATTTAATGCCCCAAGTTTAGGCTATAGAAAAATGTATATGCAAGTTTTCCCCCAAATGATGGAAAGCCTCAGCGGAGCAATTGAAAATGAGGAGAGTGTTTGAGGTTAGGTGGCATGGGAGGGGAGGCCAAGGAGCATGGACAGCCAGCGAACTATTTGCAAGAGCCGCGGTATACGATGGAAAATACGTTCAATCCTTTCCAGAGTTCGGCCCTGAAAGAATGGGGGCTCCGGTGGCAGCCTTTACAAGAGTAAGCACCGAACCTATTAGGATACACTGTGCAGTCTACGAACCAGACGCCGTCGTCGTTTTAGACGCCACTCTGCTCAAAACAGTGCCTGTTACTGAAGGGCTACGAAAAGATGGAGTTCTAATCATAAACTATAAAGAAAACCCCACTGAGGTTAGAAAAATACTTAAAGATAATCAGGGGAAAATTTGGACGGTTCCAGCAACAGAAATAGCCTTAAAATTTCTAGGCGCACCCATAACAAGCACGGCGATGTTGGGAGCTTTGGCACGGGTGACAGGTATTGTAAGTCTAGAAAGCATTAAAAGAACCGTTGAAGAACGTTTCAGAAAGGACGTTGCAGAGAAAAACTTCGCAGTTATAAAAGAGGCTTATGAAAAGGTGGTTTCAGAATGAGCTCTCAGGAGAAAAGCTGGAAAGAAATCTCAATGGCAGCCATATGTTGGAAGCCAAGCACAGAACTTTTAACAGGAGACTGGAAAACTTACACACCTATAAGAGACTTAGAGAAATGCACCCGCTGCCTATTATGCGTAATCTTTTGTCCAGACAATGCAATAAAGTGGAACGCTGAAAAAGGCGACATAGAATTCAACTACAATTATTGTAAAGGCTGCGGAATATGCGCCAATGAGTGCCCAGCCAAAGCAATAGAGATGAGCCTGAAATAGGAAGGAGTTAAAATGAAAAATGTTATTAAGCAAAAAACTTTGGCCATAAATGGAAATGAAGCAGCCGCTTATGCAGTAAAACAGGCAGACGTCGACGTGGTCGCGGCTTACCCCATAACCCCCCAAACCATAATTGTTGAAAGATTCAGCGAGTACGTAGCTAATGGCGAAGTTGAGACAGCCTTTATTTGTACAGAATCAGAACACAGCGCCTTAACCGTGTGCCTTACAGCCTCGCTTACTGGCGCAAGAACCTTCACAGCAACAGCCTCCGCAGGCTTAGCCTTAATGCACGAAATGCTTTTTGTCACCTCGGGATGCCGTGCCCCAGTGGTCATGGCTGTTGCAAACCGCGCCTTGTCTGCGCCGTTAAATATTCATGGAGATCAATCGGACAGCATGGCCCAAAGGGATAGCGGCTGGATACAGCTTTATGCTGAAAACGCCCAAGAGGTTTACGACACAGTGATACAGGCTTTTAAAATAGCCGAAAACCCTGCAGTGATGCTGCCAGCCATGGTCTGCCTGGACGGTTTCATTTTAAGCCACTCGATGGAAAACGTTAACGTGCTTCCAGACAATGTTGTAAAAGATTTTGTCGGAGCGCGCAAATTCCCAAACGTTGTCAACCATGAGGGAAAAGTGGTGCCTCTTAGGCTGGATCCGGAAAATCCCATAACCATGGGGCCTGTGGCTTTTCCAAACTACTATTTTGAGATTAAACGTCAACAAGAAGAAGCCATGAAAAACGCCCTCGAAGTAATTCGCGAAGTACATGATGAGTACGCAGAGATAAGCGGCAGACGTTATGGAGACGGACTACTTGACCCTTATATGCTCGAAGACGCCGAAATAGCAACAGTATGCCTGGGCTCAACAGCGGGAACAATAAAACACGTGGTAGACGAGCTTAGGGCAGAAGGCATAAAAGCTGGACTACTGCGAATCCGAACATTTAGACCCCTACCAGCCAATGAGATTCGCAAGGAACTTGAAGACGTTAAGGCAATAGCGGTTATGGATAAATGCTTAAGCTTCGGAGGTTATGGTGGCCCAGCTTTCCACGAGGTCCGGCACGCACTCTACGATGCAAGCAAACGCCCAATCGTGGTTAACTACATTTACGGACTTGGTGGAAGAGACACCAATCCCTACCAAATACGCCGAGTTTATGATGACTTGCAAAAGATAGCGCGTGAGAAGCACGTTGAAAAACCCGTAAGGTACTTGGGGTTAAGGGAGTAAAAAAGAGGAGTGAAAATGCAAACAGAATGGAAATTCACAGCCAAAGATATAGCTGAAAAACCAGACCTCTTCATTTCTGGGCACCGAGCGTGTGCAGGCTGTGCACCCGCGACAGTTTTGAGGCTTGTACTTAAGGCCACGCGCGGCCCAACGGTGGTAACAACGGCCACGGGATGTATGGAAGTGGTGTCATCGCTTTATCCCCAAACCGCGTGGGCTGTGCCATGGGTGCACACAGCTTTCGAAAACGCAGCTGCTAACGCGTCCGGTATAGACGTAGCATTTAAAATCTTAAGAAAGAAGGGTAGAACAAAGTATGAACATGTGGACGTCATCGCCTTCGCCGGAGATGGAGGCACTTATGATATTGGGATACAGGCACTTTCAGGAGCGGTGGAGAGAGGACACGACTTCTTATTTGTGCTATACGATAATGAAGCGTATATGAATACGGGCATCCAGAGAAGCGGGGGAACACCCCTGGGCGCAGCTACAACAACATCTCCGGCGGGCACAGTTTTACCAGGCAAGCTTGAACCTAAAAAGCCCATAGCCGAAATCATGGTGGCCCATGAAATGCCTTACGTGGCTACTGCTTCACCTTATTACTGGCGGGACTTGATAACAAAGGCGAGAAAAGGCCTAGAGGTGGAAGGCCCAGCTTTCCTACACGTTTTTGCGCCTTGCCCCCGCGGGTGGAGAAGCGATCCGGCCAAATCCATAGAGCTTTCCCGGCTGGCTGTGGAAACATGCGTCTTCCCACTTTGGGAAGCGGTAAACGGCGAATACCAGCTTTCAGCGCCAAGCAAAGCCATAGCCCTGGCTCCCCAAAAGAAAAAATCAGTAAAAGAGTACTTACAGCTTCAGGGACGTTTCAGACACCTATTCACTCCAAAATTTGAAAAAATCGTAGATGAAATTCAGCGAATAACAGACCTAAGATGGCAAAAACTCCTAAAAAAATGCGGAATTGCCTAACGGGATTTCAGAGCTAAAAAGCGTTTTTCAGGAATTTTTCTATCTCGTTTTCTGCATTGTCTGCCTTTATGAATATAGGCACGTTTTCTATGCCCGTGGCTATATAGCTTGAAAGCAACCATTCACCCGGCGCAAATTCTAAGGTTTTTTCCAGTATGCCCTTGTCTATCATGAAGGTGTCGCTTATTAAGGCTCTATCGTATGGGCGGGGCAACGTGCCAACAAAGTATGTGTGGAGTTGTTGCAGAGCGTTTGTATTCAGGTAGGCTATGCGTTGAGTCGCTATACACACGCCCAAACCGTATTTTCTGCCTTGCCTAAGCAATGTTTCCACCTGCTTGCTACATTTCTTTTCTATGCCCGTGGCGCCCGAAAGCTCCGGGATGAACTCTTGGGCTTCATCGAAGACTAGGAGGATGTAGGGTTTCACTTGAAACATGCGTTTTCTCCGAATTAGCAGGTCGTGCGTTAAAGTTATGACAAGCTCCTTGATTGTTGTAGGGTCTGATATCGAAATACATACAAGCCGTGTTTCCCCCTCTAAAAGGTCCCTTATTTTCTCCGCCGTCAGTCCTCCAGTCTCCTTCTTCATTTCTTCTTGACGCTTTCTTATCTGGCTGAGTATTGTTGTTCTCGTCGTTGCCCACGCGTATAAGGCGCTTTTATCATGAACTCTAAATTCTTCCATCGTTGCTACACATACACTGTCTACGTATTTGACAAAATCTTCGCTTACCTCCTGATTTTCGCTCAACCCATGCCTCTCTATGTAATCTAATATGGCATCGTGGATTTTGTCTATGGCATTCAAATAATGAGGCTTATCTGTGTTGCTTTTTCTTTGATCGCTTAGCTCCTCTAAGAATTGAGCGTATGTTGGAATTTTCTGCTTAGGCCTAGTGTAAAACGCCACCTTCTCCTGTTCCATTATGCGCTTCAACCCAAATTTTATTCTCTCGTCCGCTTCATACTCTCTCGGCTTGACCACGGAGTTAAAAAACTGTTCAATAGAGTCTATTTTATGCTCAAGGACGACTTTCGCTTGTATCGTCTCGTCTGCAAGCAGATCAAGCAATAGGAAAATATATTCGCAGCTTATGTCAAAAACTACAACTTTGATGTCATTGGTGTGGAGAAGAATCCGTCTGAGAATGTTTGACACGAGATTGCTTTTCCCTCCACCCGTGAAGGCGAAAACCCCAAAATGATAACGCACAAGCTTTTCAAAATCCACGTATATGGGAATTGCGGCTTTGCTTGCTTGAAACATTTTTATTACGCCGATTCGCGGGTCAAGCCTCGCATCCTCAATAGTTTTTGATGGGTCTACACCTATCTTCTCCGCTATCTTTTGGTTATACATTCGGTTTATCATCTCACTATTCAAGATGTAAACTGGACTGCCCACAACTGGATAGGAGAAGCCCTTCAAAAACTTGAATTTGCAGTTGTCGCTTATGACCAAGTCATAATTGATGGGAATAGCGTCTATCTGAATCATCATGGTTGATTTATCGTCTGTCAACCAATCCGCCTCAGACTGTTCTATAATCTCAAACTGCATGGGGTAATAACCATGATCCGACAAACCCTTCAAGCCAAAGTGTTCAGGCCAGACGCGACTAATCTCCATAAGCGTGTAACGCTCCTCGCCGAGGAGGGTTTGTTTGAAGTTTCTAGCAGCCAAAAGCATACCCTCTTCAAGAAGGCCCATCAAATCCTTGTGATATTCCACTTTGATGCGACACTGATAGCGGGCGCTTGTCCCAGCAACTTTTGACTCTTCTCCACCGGTGAAAAATCTCGGCATAACTGCTGCTAGCCTTGCGTGGAATCGATCATCAAAGTTTGTGAAGCACAGGCTGTTAAATTTGTTCTCTCCTTGCAGCTTCAATAGCCGTTCGCCTCTCTCTAAATGTACTCATGTAAAATACAAATCTTCTTAATTTATGGCTATTTAGAATCCATTCGGCTGTTGTATCCACCACCCGTTTAAATTGGGCGTAATTCCATTTGGCAATTTTATCCGCTATAAACAACGGTGTATTGTGTCCAAAAGCTTCTGGAATATTTGGAGGAGCCATAGCTACCAGGATGCTCATCGTCAGGTCTTGGAGCCTGTTAGGGACATCCTTGTCGATAAACAGAACAGCTTCAACAGGTTCTTTTGTACCGTCTCTTAACTCGTTCCAAAATTCCACAATGTTTTCGGGCCTATAATCATACTCTGGATGAACCAAGCGGTCTACTAAGAGGACGTTGCTCCTCAGCATGGGATCTGTTTTTGCTTGGCTTAGCTGCACATAAGTTTTCACGAATATTTTTTCTAAGCCTATCTTGTTCCTTATGGCTCCTGAAACGTAACCTTTACGGCTCTTTTTGTCTGGAACCATGGTTCTAAACGCAGAATCGTACTCTATAAGGCACCATGGCGGGGTTATTTTTTCAGGGTTGAGGACGCTTGCAGACTGCAGTATCATACGATCTGTATTTGGAAGTTTTTCAAGTTCCTCTTGCGATAGGCTGCTCATCAACAAGTCGTTGTTATGCATTATTGGGATAAGTTGGCGTTTAAAGTCTCTGGCCGCTGTGTCCTTTGTTATGCCTATGAGCATGATGTGCTTGACCCAACATTCTTCAATAAGCATGTGTAAAGTGAAAAGCGTTAAGAACGCTAAGTCAAGCGTCGTTAACCAATGCTCCTCCCCATTCTTAACAATTTTCATGAGGTTAGACGTGTCAGGCTTCTCAGCAAAGAAGAATTTTTCGCCGATGTCATTCACAATTTTTTTAAGGCGTGTCCAAGTCTGCTTATATTTTGGGTTTAAGCTATAAACCTCATTCTTCTCGCTTATTATACCTTTATTGACCAAATTTTTCAGGTTTCGATTGATCCTTCTAGCTCTCTTTTCGTCTTTTATGCCAAACTCAGCCAGAATCTGCTTTTCAGTCAACGCCCCCTTTCTTTTGAGAAGGTCTATTATTGCGTATCGTAGATAGTCTGCCCGTGGGGGTGGCAAGCCTAAAGTTTCATTGCATAGGCATTGCCTTCCAATAGCCAAGTCGTTAACGTCTATTGTTTCACCTTCAACACTATAACCAAGCAAGCTACTTTTCGTCTCCCATAAGGCTCGCTTCGAAGTATCATATAGGAGGCTTGCCCTTTCAACGGATAAACTTCTATCCAAAATAATTATCCGAAAATTCTCCTCGTCGTCCGCGGCAAGCCTGTAGGCTAAAAAGTACTCTGCAAAGGTCATGATCCAGTTTGCCACTGTCGCGTTGTTGATTATGGACTCCTCTGTTAGGGACCTGCCCAAGTTTACTTCGTTAGGCTGCGAAACTTCAAAGAATGCTTGATCAACATCTGGAACTTCGTTAACATAGATTGGGACAACACTGGAAATGCCTGCACCGCTCCTTATACTTCTTTTGTCATAGGTGACGAGGGGCGCCCTATCTTCTAAAAAGGTTATGGTCCCAGTGGAGGCGTAGGCTCCCCCGAAAAAAATAACCATGTCAAAGAGGGGCCGCGAATACATGGTGCCGTCTATGCCTGCAAAACGCACCGTTGTTGACCCGAAAAACTCCTTTGCAGTTTTAAAAACTTCTTTATGGCTAAAGCTCATTCTCACAAGCCTTGATAAAAACGCATTATAGAAGTCTTTCAGGGCAGAGAAACGCTTTTCATAGTCTAAAACTTGCATTGATGCTCCAGACTTGAGCACCTCACATGTTCGTTTTAGCGCACTGCTTAAATGGGATAACTCCAAGCGCTCACCATTCACAACTAAACGGTTTAAACTAAAAAGGGTTTACAATAACTTTAGAATAGCCTCATCCACTTCGTCCTCACCTATCTTGAAAGTGTCAGGTTCCTCCCTTTTCAATATAGCCCTTAAAGCTTGAGGCGTGAGGCCGCGAACAAGCCTAAAAATCTCCTTCTTAGCAGTTTCAAGATGCTTTTCTAAAATGGAGGGGTTTTTGAAAATGAATCCAGCCAAGGGGCATATCTTCTCCATTTTCAAGTACCACTCGATCTTGCCTGTATCCTTGTTTATGTCGAAGGTTATGGGTCCAGCCGCACATGTTTCAGGCTTAACTAGGTGGACTAAACATCTTCGAGAATTTTTGTCATAAAAAATGCAGTAACCGTCGTCAGTTTCCCTAGGAAAAGTATACTCGTTGTGTATAAAGGGGTTTGCTATTGACATTCTTTGCGTTTCCAAGTATCCCTTTATTGCTTCTTCACGCTCGGCGGTTATCGGGGGTCTCGCATCTCGGCAGCAATCAATATTACATTTTCCGCAAACATTGAAAAAGTCCGCCTGCCTTTCATCTTTATTCAGCAAGGGCACCTCCTAGAAAAATGGCTGATTATCCACTAAACTCTTTAAAAGTTTCGAATAAACTTCCAAAACCGCCTCGTTAAAATCAGTTTTTTGCACCCTTTTTAGCAGCTCCCTCTTTATTACTTCCGAAAGGTTACCCTTTTCTATCCTTCTACCTAAAATACGCAGATATTTTCTCTCTTCCGCATTTGCGTTGTTCCACGCAATGTAAAAGAAATATTTACAGACGTCCTTGGCTTTTGGCCCCTTCGGATGGGAAACCCTAGCCTCTAATCCATCCTTTATGACGGCTTTAAAGTCCTTAACCAAATTTTCGAAGGGCAGAAGTAGAGCGTTTTCCGACAGTAAACCCCGGAGTAAAGCTCTTATGAAACAGCTGAGGGCTACATCGGATTTTATACATTCTTGTTCATCCATAACGCGCACTTCAAGGGCTTTTCTATCAAAACGGATGACCACACCCCTTGAATTAACCCACTCCTTATGAAGGAGGCATTTGTCAGCCCCAGCCCTAGCCAAATCTAACGAATACTTTTCAATAACTTCTTTTTTGTATTGCTTAAAAGAAGATGCGTATTCTGGCACAACGCTTCCAGCTATTGACGGGATTTCCCTCTGATTCTCCATGTAAAAGTAAAGCCTGTTGTCAACATACTCGCCTATTTTCCCCTCATAGATAGGCGAGGATGCAGAGATTGCCGGCAGATAGGCACAAACGTTGGCAAGCACGTTATGCATCAGGACGGCTTTCTTTTCGTTAAAGTACGGAAGGTTCAGCTGAAAACTTTGTATGTTCAGCCAGCCATGTTGCCTAAGGTTAAAAATCTTGCTGTAAGCATTGTAGATTTGTTTGTGCCTATGGGGCCAAACATCAGTCTCGTCCAGTCTCAAGAGGGGATGCATTCCTGTACCAAGGAGGCTTGCCTTATACTTCCTCATTAGAAAGTCTGAAAGGCTTAAAACTGCCTCATACATGGTTTCGTTAAAGGTTTCAGGCGACCTAAAGGGCTTATTTGGCTTGATCTCCAAAACATGCAATTGAAGTTCTTTTCCAAAGGCGAATTCGCCGTTTTTTACAAAGTTAACAACCTTGCCACGAAAATCTTTAATGACTTTGTCCACTATTGGCATAACTTTTAAGTTTTCGTCAACTACTGAAAACTCGTGTTCTGGTCCAAGAACCTCTAAGGTTCTATACGTACCGGTTTCCTCTTTTAGAAGAAATTCTACAGTTGGCATTAATATAAGTTTATAGCCTTAAATTTTCAGTTAATATTAGAGAAAATAAGTGCAAATGAACAGATAATTTTAAATATCGAATGCATATACGGGAATTCGTTTATCTGGTGCTGCGTGCGTGCTGGTCGTCTCAAATATCGACCTAAGAACAAAAGCGCATGTAATGAAACCATCAGAGTTTCTCAAGTCTTCAGTTAAAGACTTCATTCTCAATGTAAATAATGATTATAGATACATGAAAACTGGATACTATGTTTCGTTACACGCGGAAATTTTGGGAAACAAAGTTATCCCATCAACAGAGAGTATTATTGATGTCTTTAGACCGCCTGTACTGCTCATTAGAGCCTCCAAGGCTGGGGTTCCAACATTGCCTTACTTGGTTACCGATTCCGCAAAGCAAATAATGTCTGAGTTTAAATTTCCAGTAATCGTATTTCCTGTTAACCCCTTCTCATTTAACACCTTCAAAATTGCCCATAACAGGAGCTCGCTTTACAGAGCTGTCAAAAGCTTGAGCATGAACTACCGGTACACCGTATGCGCACAACCCCTGTTAGGCAAAGTGGCGTCATATAAATCCTTCTTTGGAAAAATTGCTGCCGACAACCAAAGCGTTAATGAAATTTCAATGCAAGTGTACAAAATTTTCAACGTCCCTGTTAGCAAGCTGCACATACAACATGTTGATGGAGAGACCTACTTGTGCGGTTTTCACCCCCTAGAAATTGAAGAAATTTCAACTTTAGACTTGGAAATTATTTCTTCTGAAATCTCCAAATTTTCCGAAAAAGGCTGGTTTGATTGACAAGAATAGCATGTTTTGTTGAAAAGTACAACTTTTCATATTCAAAAGAGGCTGAGGCACTTTATAATTTTAAGCAGACAGCTGAAAGAATGGGCCATGAATTTCACTTCCTATTCAGAAATGGGCTTACAGAGATTCCAAAATATGATGCCGCTTTCATAAGGGCTACTACAGACCCGCTCTACACCGCCTATGTAGTTTCTAAAACAGCATGGGAGCTAGGCTTAAAAGTTATAGACGACCCTGACTCGATCAGAATCTGCGCGAACAAAATTCACCAGTATAGGCTTTTCGAAAAATTTGGCGTACCGCACATCCCGACGGTTTTTGTCAGCCGAGAGGATTTTCATCACAAACAGATTTCAGAGATTTTCCAACTGTTTGGAAAACCTGTTGTAATAAAGGCGCCTTACACAAGTTTTTCGAAATATGTGGAAAAAGTTGCATGTGAGACGAGCTTTCGTGAAGTTGCAAAAAGGTTCTTTAGAAGATCAGACTTCATAGTTGTGCAGAAATTTATGCCCTCACGCTTTGACTGGAGGGTCGGTGTCTTAAACAATGAGGTTCTATACGTTTGCAAATATATGATGCCGAAGGGTAAATGGAAACACGGTGTTAAAAGGCGAGGAAAGCCTAGCTTCGTTTGGGGCAGGACAGTTTCTTTGAAAAGGGATAACGCCCCCCAAAGACTTAAGGAGATAGCCCTAAAAGCCTGCAGCGTTGTAGGCAGCGGGCTTTATGGAGTTGACATCAAAGAGATTAATGGGGATTACCTAGTTGTTGAGGTAAACGATAACCCGAGCATTTACAGGGGCTATGAAGACCTTAGGGACAAGGACATATACGAAAAAATCATAAAATACCTGGCAGAGTAAAAAGAGGTTTTTCAGGCGCATTTCAATTTAGTTCCACATAAATCGCACTTTTCAATGGCAAATTTGGGGTCTAAGGCCTCGTGCGTCTGGCATAGTATACCCTTAGCCCGGGCAGTTTTACAGATTTCGCAAAAATATAAAATGAGTTCTTTTCGAGCGATGCGCTTTCCAGCTATTAAATCCGCCAATCGCTCTATCAATGCTTTTAATTCCTCGTCTCTCTCGAGGCTTACGGCTTTCCCTCGCATTTTCCTGTTGTAGAGGCTGATGGCGGGCTGGCTTACCTCCAAAAGGTTTGCAACCTCCACCTGTTTGAGCCCGTGCTTTGTTATAAGTATATTGGCCAAAGCTGCTCGTGTCGGCGGAAGAAGGATCTTTACGACAATTTCACAGGGTAGTAGCATAGGCTTTTCTCCGTGGAATATTTAGAGGAAAGGCATAAATATAGTTTATTACAATTGTAATATAGGTTTTGGAAATGAAGGAGAGAAATGTTGTTAAACTTGCGGAAAATGTTTATTGGGTTGGGTCAAGGGACTGGAACCGCAGGCTTTTTGATGCTCTAATCCCTCTTCCTAAGGGAACATCTTACAACGCTTACTTAGTGATTGGCGGTAAAGATAATGTGTTGATAGACACTGTGAACCCTGGTTTTGAGGGGGAGTTGGAAGACAAACTCCGCTCCGTTGTAAGCCCCGAAGCCATTAATTATGTGGTTATGAATCATGCTGAGCCAGACCACGCGGGCGCTATCCCCCACGTAATGAAGCTTGCCTATAAAGCCAAATTATTAACCACTGTTAGAGGCGCAAATATGGCGCAAACATTTTACAATATCCCGCAGGATCGGATAAAGGTAGTTGGTGACGGTGAAACCTTAAGCCTTGGAGGAAAAACCCTTCGCTTCCTTGAGGCGCCAATGCTACACTGGCCTGAAACAATGTTTACATATCTCCAAGAAGATAAGATCCTTTTTTCATGCGACTTTTTCGGGGTGCACTTGGCCGGGGCACTGTACGATGATGAAGTTGAAGATCTTATCGTTCACGCCCAGAGGTATTGGGGCGAAATAATGATGCCTTTCCGGGCTATGGCTAAAAAAGCCATGGAAAAATTGCATGAGTTGGAAATTAATATTATTGCGCCAAGTCACGGTCCAATTCACAGAAACCCCGAACGCGTCATAAATGCCTATAAAAAATGGGCTGAAGGAGAGACTAGAAACAAGGCGACCATAGCCTATGTGAGCATGTGGAACAGCACGGAGAAGATGGTTAGGCAGATAGCTGAAACCTTGGCGGCGGAAGGGGTTGAAATAGCATTTCATAACTTGGCTGTAACAGATGTTGGCGACCTGGCCAGAGACCTTGTGGACTCAAAAGCCCTTGTCCTGGGTGCACCAACAGTTTTGGGCGGTGCTCATCCACTAGCTGTTTACGCGGCTTACCTCGTTAAAGCACTTCGACCTCCCACAAAGTTTGCTGTCCTACTTAGTTCTTATGGCTGGGGTGGAGGCGCAGTGAAACAAATTCAGGAAACCCTTGGACAGTTTAAGGTTGAGGTTGTCGGCACGTTAGACATAAACGGTCCTCCAACGGATGAAAACTTTAGGCAAATTGTGAAAATCGGCAAGTTGTTAGCGAAAAAGATTAAGGAGGAAGCCTAAACATGGGTGGATTTTCCGAAGAGGATAGAAAAAGGCTTCTGAAGGAGGTTATCAAGCAGCTTCATGCTGGTGTGCCCCCACAAGAGGTTAAGGAAAGGTTTAGGCAGATACTTGAAAGCGTAGACGCTGTAGAAATTGCAAAGATTGAGCAGGAACTTATTAGTGAGGGAATTTTGAGGGAGGAAATTCAACGGTTATGCGACGTGCACCTGGCCTTGTTTAAGGAGCAACTTCAAAAACAAAGGAGAGAAATCGCCCCGGAAAACCCTGTTAGTATTCTTCTAAAGGAGCATGATGCTCTACAAGGGCTCCTGGAAAAGCTTGCCGCCCTAGTGGATAAGGTTCAGAAAGCCGAGAATTTAAGTGCTATAAGTGAGGAAATTCAGCAACTCAAGGAGATCGCCTCAGACTTCTTAGATGCGGAAAAGCATTATTTGAGAGAAGAGAATGTGCTCTTCCCAATGCTCGAGAAACATGGCATCACTGAGCCACCCGCCATGATGTGGATGGAGCACAATCAACTCCGTGAAAAGAAAAAGCAGCTCCACAGCCTAGTTGAAAACCATGAGAAGATTGGTTTTCAAGAATTTAAAGGACATCTGGTCGAAATAGCCGGATCGATAAACAGCCTTCTTTCAAGTCACATATTCAAAGAGAATAACATCCTGTTCCCGGCGGCACTAAATGTAGTAACAGAACAAGAGTGGCATGATGTAAGGAGAGAGTTTGACGAAATAGGATATTGTTGCTTCACGCCAGAAAACTTAAAACCTGATGTTAGGAGTGTTCAAAATTCAGAAGTTAAGGAGATAAGTATGCCTGAAGGTGTATTACAATTTGAAACAGGTTCTCTTTCCCGTGAGGAGATTGAGGCAATTTTGAACACGCTTCCAGTGGATATAACTTTTGTGGACAAGGATGACGCTGTAAAATACTTCAGCAAGGGTGAAAAACGCATATTCGTAAGGACAAAGGCTGTCCTCGGCAGGAAGGTGCAGCTATGCCACCCGCAGAAAAGTGTTCACGTAGTAAACAAGATCCTTGACGCTTTCAAGAAAGGCGAGAAGGATGTGGCGGAATTTTGGATTCAAAAGGGCGACCGCTTAATCTACATTAGATACTTCGCCGTAAGGGATGGAAACGGTAAATACTTAGGAACTTTAGAGGTAACTCAGGACATAACTGACATAAAGAAAATTGAAGGCGAAAAGCGGCTCCTTGACTGGGAAGCTAAACCTTGAAAACCGTCTTATTCGTTTGTGTGGAGAACAGTTTTAGAAGCCAAATTGCTGAAGCCTACTTTAACAAGTATGCGCCTGAAGACTGGAAAGCCGTAAGCGCAGGATTAACCCCTGCGGAGAGGGTTCACCCCAACGCTGTTAAACTCATGCTCGAAGAGGGCATAGACATAAGTCAACAAAAGCCCAAGTCCATGACGAGGGATTTTCAGGAAAATTCTGACGTAGCCATAATCGTCTGTAGCGGTTCCTTATGTCCAGTAGTTTTCGCAAAACACGTTGAAGAATGGGACATGCCTGACCCTGCAAAAATGCCCCTAGAGGAGGCTAGAAGAATCCGAGATGCTATAAAAGAGAGAGTTTTAGATCTCATTAAACGGCTTAAAGTTTAGCCCCAGCCTTTTCCAGTGCTTTTTCAACGGCTTCCCTTATGATGTAGCCGCCAATGTGGAGTATGGGTTCTTTCGCTTCTGGGTCGACATTCATTGTTGCTGTACATGGATAGCTATGATGGGCCTTCGCTATAGCATCGTATAAGATTTCCCTTCGTGTTTCAACGTCCCTAAGTTTTCTGGCTATATACCATGTTGAGCCGCATGGAGCACTTTGCCTAACTATGGCCGCCTCTATAACCTCATGTTTTCCCTTTTTAGTTAGAATTTCAAGTTCTGGGCGGCCCACACCTATTTCCTTTACAAACCTTGATATGAGGGGTTTATCCTCGCTTGGTTCAAGAGCGCAAAAGGGCTTTGGGAATGCACTTTCTAGGCTGAGCTCGTTACATAGTTCTTCCAGCTGTTTTCTTAAGCCAGATGGGACCTCGTTGAAATCCTCAATGGGCACGATTAAGCCTTTCAAATCAAACCTTTTTATGTAGCTTGGAAGTTCCAAGAGCAAGTCTTTGTGTAAGCCTGAAGTCACGCATAAATCTGCTTTGGGCAAATTTTTAGGCATATAAGCCTCTGGCTTGTCTATGAAGGCTGGAAGTTCCATGGGGCTTGGAAGTTCTATGGCGGCGCGTATGTTTTGGACGTGGCTGTAGACGCCGTATTTGCATGAGTCGCAGTATAGGCCGCAGGATTTGCAGAAGCTTGGGTCGTTTATGATGTTTCTTATGACACGTTCGGCGAACTGCCCGCTGTAAATGAAGACCAATGCTAAGGGCTTTTCTTTTCCAGGCAGCGTAAACACCGTTCAGGGCTGTTGGGTTGCGAGCAGCACATGCTCCAATAGAACTTCTTCTGGCACCGCTCCTACAAATTCTATCTTCTCGTTTATCACGGTTTTTGGAACGCCCATAACCCCATATTTATAGGCTAGATGAGGAAACTCGCTAACTTCAACTACGTCCGCCCTTACCAGCGGGTTTTCTATGGCGAACTTGTAGGCTTGGACGGCAGCTGCTGGACAGTAGGGACATGTTAGAGTTACGAAGACTTGAATGTGGATGGGTTTGGTTACACCTTTAAGCTTTTCTTTGACACTTTCAGAGAGGTCTGTTTTTCCCTTTGAAGCATAGATTATGCTTTCTATAAGAGTTTGAAACTCGTAGCCGTAAGGAAGCCCGTAAAACCTAATTCCATAGTCTTTTTCTCCGACAATGGCTAACGCTGGAACCTTGTCCACGCCATATTCCCTCGCTTTGACGGAATCCCCCAGAAAATCGTAAACTTCAACAGAGAGTTTGTTGTTTAGGGCTGACAGTTCCTCGATTAGGCTTCGGGTTTGGGCACAGTAGGGACACTCCACTTCCTGTGTGAAAACGACGATCTTCACAGGCTTCTCAAGCTTTTTCCTAAACTCTTCCTCTAAATGTTTTTTGTGCTGTTCCGGTATCATTGCTCCAGCCTACCGGGTGACTTTTATATCGATTTCTTTCCAGTCTCCCTTGATGCCCTTTAGAGAGGTCACAGCCCCAACTATTGTACCGCCTAAAATTTTCACAACAAACTCGTTTAGGGGTATCTCTTTTCCATCCACAAATACTTTGACATCCAACATGTTCACCGTAAATTAAGGTACTGCATCAAGAGTAAAAGGTTTTGCATTTTCCGGGCTTATTTTGGAGCCCCCTACCTTTTTATGGTAATGTTATTGGTAATGTTTTGTGGTAATAAAGGGTGTTTGGTTTGAAGCGGCAGATTGGGGTTTGGGTTGATGCTCAGCTTTGGAGCGTCTATAAGGAGTTATGCGGCAAGGAGGGATTGCGTCCCGCAGAGCCTATTGAGGCCTTTGTAGGGTTCGTGGTGCGGAGCGGCTCGGCTTTGGCCGTTTTAAACATGCTTAGGACCATGGGCGAGGCTGAGGCTGAAAGCTTTGAGGCTTACGCGCGGGTGCTGCTAAACTGGTATAAAGGCGGAAAATACTGGGTTTACGTTACCGACGAAAATGAGGCACCTGTGGAGCTCCTACTCCTAGAAGCCTTGAAAAAGGTCAGGAACAAAGCGCTTAGGGAAGAAATTGAAGAAGTGCTCAAAATTAAGACTGAAAAATAGGGGTATAAAAAAGGTTGGAGGTAGGGTGGAGTAGGGGGTTTAGCCTAGATCAACGAACGAGTTTTTGGGCATGCCGCCGGGTGCTGTGCGGACGACCGTGAGAGCTGCGCCTTTGGCTGTTCTAACCTCGATTTTTACGGTTTGGTAGTCGGCGACTTTGTCAGTGCCCAAGTTAATTATTAGGAATGCTTTTTCGTTGGATTCTAGGACTTTATCGTCATCACCGTTATAAAGGGCAAACATTGCACCTTGACTCTGGATTCCACCGAAGTTTTCATCATCGTCCAGTATTTTGTCGAGGTCAATTTCATTTGTTTTGTTGGCGCCTTTGTATATGTTCAGTAAAGTGTTGCTTGGAAGGTACACTGAAACCACTACAGCTGATGTGTTAAGGTCTATCGCCGACTTTCCCGTTGAAAGTTTCGCTGGAATTATGAGGTACTGAATTTTGTTATCGCCGTCGGTTTTTCCTGTGACCACCCCGTCGAGTTGTAGGGCTGTCGTCGACTCTTCCAAACCTGTTTGCATGGTTTCTTTGGTTTTCTGTGTTGTGTAGAAGCCCATGTTGATGACTACGTAGCTTAGAGCAGCGGCAATTATGATGAAGGCTATTAGGACTATTGCTGCCTCAACACCTACAATGCCCCGCCTGTTCCTAAACAGTTTTTTTAACTTCATTTTCCCCACCATTTTGATTTTTGGTTTTATTAGCCTAGGTCGACGAATGAGTCCTCTTTGAGGCCGCCGGGTACTGTGCGGACGACCGTTAGCGCAGCTCCTTTGGCTGCTCTAACCTCTATCTTTATAGTTTCATATTCTCCTAGCATATGCTTTGTGTCGGTTGAATTTAGACGGATCACCAGGAATGCTTTTTCATTTGCCTCTAACACCGCGTCTCCGTCGTCGTTGTATATCGCAAACTTGGCCGTATTATTGGTTAAACCGAGAGTGGTTATTAAATCAGTCCATGTTGTGTTAGTTGCTGATTTTGCGCCTTGGTATATGTTCAGTAATGTGGCATTTG
>JAWBZV010000022.1:0-21554 GCA_038865865.1 Bathyarchaeia archaeon
AACCAGTCCCGCCGCAACCAGAAAACCCAAATTATGTCTTGAACGCAAATACGCCTTGAAACTTCCAGGCGGATTCAAGTCCACAAGCTCCAAAACGCCTTTACGAACCAAACTAAAAACAGCCCTAGCCAGGCAGCTGGGCTTGTATCCCATGCTACCTGAGAAAACCAGGCTTTCAAGGCTAACCCGGCCCTGAGACTTAACAAGCTGCCCTACAGCCTTCTCGGTATTGCTGAGGTTCCCGCCGTTTCCCTTCCAAGCTATTCCCCAACCCCTGTAAAACCGGGCTAGGTAAACCCAAAACCTCTCCCGCAGGTAAGCATAGCCTCCAACGCCTAGGGCGGCGACAGCGGCTAGCCCGCCCACGCCCACATAAAGCCTAAACCTCCCAGCCTCAACGCCCAGCCTTGAAATTTCAGGCTCCATGGAAACCACCTGCGAGGCCAAAAACCGCGTGTTAACAGCGTCCCCAGCCATGGCGCTGGACAAGGCCTTTCTCAACAGCTCCACCATGCCTGAGGTGTCTCCGCCGTTAGCCTCAGCCCTCCTCACAGCCAAATACCCATCCACAATGGGCTTTTCCAGCTCAGGGCTTAGGAAGGCAACTGCCCCAGGAATGGAATGCGCCCCTTCACCCGTCACGTTAAGCCAAAGCTGGTTCCACCTACCATGATAGCTGAAGCCCCCCACCGTCTCATTATATGCCCACATTTCAAAAACAAGCCTCACGTCGCCGCCGGGGCTGTCTAGCACGATGTCCACGGGAATGATCTCCGAAGTGTTATGCGCCAGTATACTCCTAACCTCCATGAAGGGTTCAGCCGCCAAGGGCACGGTGGCGTTAATGGTGGAGTTTCTGTCGCCAATCTTAACCAGCACCCTATAGTACATTACACGGCCTTCGTGGTTTCCAACGTAAACATTAAGCCTGAAAGGCTGCCCAGCCTCAACCACCCTTGGGTAGTCAGCAATTTTACCCTCCGGACCGAGAAGTCCCAGCTCGGAGAAGGGCTCCACAACCCGTCCAGCATTCAACACTTGAACTGCTGCGAAAACTCCGGAAACAATTATTATGGCGGCTATCACCGCCAAAACTTCATCGTTAAATATCCAGCTCATCAAACGCCAGCTGGGCTTCGGAGCTCTTCAAGTATGCTCTTGGCGGCTTCTCTGAGCGCCTGCTCACTATTCAGCTTGGGCTTCCATCCCAAGCTTTTAAGGCGCTCTATGGTTAGGGCTATCCTCTTCACGTCGCCTGGCCACCCCACGCCATGGAGCACAGGCTTATAAGTGAACCTCACGCCATTCAGGCCCATGGCTGAGGTTACGATTTGGGCTATTTGGTTGACGTTAACCCAATCCATGCTTCCCACGTTATACGCCTCAAACCCGCCCCGCAGGCTTTTCCACGCGGTTATGGTGGCGTCCACCGCATCGCCTATGTGGATGTAGCTTCTAATCTGGGTTCCATCACCCAGAATCTCCAGCTCCTCAGGCTGCCTAAGCAACTTCACGATGAAATCGTAGATCACGCCGTGTCTCAGCCGGGGTCCCACAACATTTGCATAGCGAAGCGCAACCGCCCCAATCCCATATAGGCGGGTATAAGCGTGAATCAGGTTTTCGCATGCTGCCTTACTTGCGCCGTAAACTGAAACGGGCCGTATGGGCGCAGACTCATCCACAGGTATATCCTCAGGCTCGCCGTAAACGCTGCTTGAAGAGGCGAAAACCAGCTGCCCCACATCGGCCTTCCTCATAGCCTCCAGCAGATTAAAAGTGGCCACAACATTCTCGCCGAAATGGACTTCAGGGTTTGTTGTGCTCACCCTCACTTCGGGGTTAGCTGCAAAATGGAAAACCGTCTCCACACCCCTAACGGCTTCAGCGGCCACGCTGGAATCCTTCAAATCCCCTTTAAAAAACTCAACTTGCCCGTGCCTAACATTATCCATTCTTCCGCTGCTGAGGTTGTCAACCACCCTTACAGCCAAGCCCATGTCTACAAGCTTATCCACAAGGTGGCTTCCAATAAAGCCTGCGCCGCCAGTAACAAGCACAGAAGGCTTCATGCTAAATCAACCGTAAAGTATGTTAAAAATGGAAAGAAAATTCGGCTGTTAGGCTAGTATTTCCAGAACCTTCACGGCCACTATTAGTAGGAACGCCATGAGAAGCGGCCAGATAGCCACGTCCAGGCGTTTTCCAAACTCTATGAGCTTGCGCCTGGAGTCCGCCGAGAGCATCTCCTTTGAGGCTAACAGCGATATAAGCAGCATGGTAGCTGCAACGCCTAATGTGGCTCCAAAAGCCACAGCCACAACGGTCGTGGTGACTGATGAGATCACTTACCCTTCCCCTCTCTCCTTGACCCATCATTATCATACACCATCGCTTATAAGCTTTTCCAGAGATACGGAAATATCATGAAAAGTGCCACGTTGGTAAGCCCGTGGGAAACGCTTGCACCCAAGAGGCTTCCAGTTTTAAGCACTGCATACCCGAAGGCAAGCCCCACCGCGAACACGAAGATCATGTCAGGGGCTGAAAACCATCCTATGTGAAGCACGGCGAAGATTATGCTCACGCCGATTAGCCCAGCTCTCCAGCCCAGCGCCCTTACAGCGGCGCCCTGCATTACACCCCTAAAGACCAGCTCCTCAACAAACCCCGTGAAGAAGGCTATTGCCAAGGCCAGAAACACATAGTCCAGCATGGAAAGTCCCTGAGCTAGGGGTTCAGGCCTAAGTATCAAGTATTCCACCGCGCCCAGAGGTATACCCGTCAACCCCAGTCCCAGCTGAACCAGAGGCTTTTTAAGGGTGAGCCCCACCTCTTCGGGGCTTAGCCCCTGAATCCTCATGACGGCTATGGCGGCTGCAAGCATAAGCATGCCTGAAGCGGGGTACCAGGCGTAGCTTGGGAGATACGCCAAAGGAAGGGATAGGCTAACTATCCTTGTCATGGGCGCCAGCGAAAGGGCTAGGAAAAGCTCCGCGCCCGGGTTAGATTCATGCCAGAAAGCTGAAAGCGCCAGCAGCGCCACCAGTAGAAGCGAATACATAAACAACCCATACCCAGGGTGCACAAAGTATGTTATAACTTCAGCAGCAGCGATTAAGCATATGAGGAGTGTGAAAGCCCTAAGCTCAGCCTTTTCCAATCCTTTCATTTACCCTGCGCTCTATCCTCTTAAGCATGTAGGCTATGGCGCCCAGAGTTATGGATTGGGATGCAAAAAGCAGAAGCATCGCCCCAAGGAGAGCCCAGCCGCTGTGCCAAACTCCAAAGAAGGCTAAACGGTAAACAACCCATACAAGTATTATTATGGCGGGTATTATGGTTGAGGCTGCTATCGCTGAAAGAAAGAGTATGGGGTTATGCCTCCTAGCCAGCCCAATAACTGAGGACAGTATGGCGAAGCCGTGGCGCCATGTGGCAAGCTTCCTCCGGCCCATCCTGGGTCTGTATCCTATGGGAACCTGGGTTATGCTCTGCTCCATCGCAGCCTGAGCTGCAATCTCAACCTCGGTGGAGAACCCCTTTGAGGCTAGGTCGATGCGCCTTGCGAAATCCGCCTTAAGCAGGTACATGCCGGAACAAACGTCGGAGAGGCTTGTTCCAAAGAGTATGTTGAAGGTTTTTGTTATTATCCAGTTGCCAAGCCTGTGGAGGCGGCTTATGTTACGCCTGTCCCGGGCCCCAATAACCAGCGAGTAAAAACTGCCATGGCTTAGAAGCCTCCTAATATCCCCCGGGTCATAGGTGTGGTCTCCATCCATAACGAGGATATAGGGCGTTGCCACATGCTCAATGGCTGTTTTAAGGGCTCCAGTTTTACCCACCCCATGCTGATAAACAACCTTAGCCCCCTTAGACTGGGCAATCTTGTCAGTCCCATCCCTCGAGTATCCGTCCACAACAAGGACGTTAAAGTAACCCTCCCGTCCCAACTCGTCGAGAACAAGCCCAATGGCCTCAGCCTCGTTCAGTGTTGGAATGACAACAGTCACATGCTCTGGCAGTATACTCCCACCGCCTCCAAAGGCGGGTTCTCGAGTTAAACCCTCAGCGTCAGAAGCTCCATTGAAACCTTCAACAGCATTAATCTGAACGGTAGCCGCGACGGCGCCCCTAAAACTTCTAGAAAAGCCTACAAGCGTCGCTGCAAGCAGCAGAAAAGAAACTGCTAACCCCTCCCCAGTGAAAAATGGAGCATCTAAGCTTTTAAAAGTCTGAAAGGTTACAGGCTCAGTTAACAAGGCCATTTTCGAGTTTAAGCTCATGGATCCGCCAACATGGATTATGAGGTCCGCCTTAACCCATATGGCGTTTCCATACAATGGCCAAAGCACAGGCGTAGCCCCTGAAAAGGCGTCAAGCAATATATGCGAAGCCATTGAGGAAAAGGCTAAGGCACATGTGCGCATATCCTTCTTTAGGGCATAGGCCACGATGGTGAGAGGAATAAACACGGCGGCCAACACCACGATGGAATGTGAGAGTGACCTATGTATGAGAAAAAGGGCGTCCAAGTCTGGGATCAAAGCTAGAAGGGCCAGAGGCAAAGCCTTTTTTGGGCTTAATCCTAAAACAATCAACACTACAAAGGGTATTGTAAAGTGTATTAGGGGCTCCATGCAATCCGAACCTGCGAAATCCTTCCTATGGATCCTTGTGTAGATGTATGATGTTTAGAAGCACACGCCAAACATTCGCTTGGAAGCATATGCTTGAAAAGCGGGGCTGGTGACGGTTAGGAACCTTATAAACCCCTCATCCTCAGCCCACTTTTCAGCAGCCGTGTACCCCCACCTTGCGGCGATCCTGCTTATCTTCATGGCGAGGGGCCGCCCAATTTGCCCCATAAACCTCTTTAAGGGGCTTACAACAGCCGCTTTTATCCTCACAACTATCTTGGCCAGCAGGTCTATCATCCTCGGACTTCGAGGCTTACTCACACATTTTACAGTCAAATCCAGAACAGCCTTTTCCTCCCGACTTAAAACCTTGTTCAGCACACGCCGCCTTTTAGCGGCTTCCTTAAGTCCGAGGAGATATGCCGCGTCCAGGCTTACCCCGCTTCCAGCATCGCTTGGCGGGCGCACAATGGGCGATTTGGGATTAAACCTGAGCCTCAGATGATATTGCCCGCTGGCATCACGTTCCCAAAAAGCTTTACCGGACTCCACAAGCCTACTAGCCTTCGACAGCTTACAGGGCATCAATGGGGTGCCGTCAGCAGACACAACTGGAACCCTCTTGACTGCAGAACCCCCCACAATGTTCAACGCGCCATCCATATTCCCGCCGCCTCAAGCAACTTAACAGCCACATCCCCTTTAAGAAGCACCCTTCGCTCGTCATGCGGGCACAGCTCCCACCACCGAGATTGCTCGGAGCGGGAGCCCACACAAGCAGGCTATACCGCTACCTAAGTCTTCCATCATACACGCCCATTCCTAGATTCAATTTTAGCAGACCTTAATATAAAAATGTAATACCCTTTATAAATTATACTTCGACTTAGAAAATGAATGCAGTTTTGCAAGAACCCTTTGTCCTAAAAAGCCCCTTTTGGTTTCAACGTTAGTTTCTAAGCGTGTCCCCGCCTACAGGTGACTGTAAAAAGCGGTTTTAGGCTTATTCCCTTTCAACACTTCATCAAAGTTTCTGAACGAAATAATCGACGGGGAGACGGGAGCCCGCCACACGGTAAGGCTTCAGCTACACACGATGGCTGATTGAATATTTTTAAATATTTGGATCGAAATATTTAGGAATCTCTGCTACGCTGAAAGGGGGACCTTTTATGTCTGGAGCAAAGGAGGAAAGGATTCTGGCAAAGGGGAGCGCCGTTCAGGGGCGAATAACCGCTGAAATGTTTGGCGCGTCAAGCTTCAACGACACATATGGGAAAAACCTTGAGCTACACCCTGTCAATCTTAGGGTGAACGGGAAAATTCACAGAGTTCATGTGGCTCCCAATTGGACTTTGCAGCAGGTTTTGAGGGATGAGCTGGGCTATACTTCAGTGAAAGACATGTGCCTTGGGCATGGGGCGTGTGGCAGCTGCACAGTTCTTGTGGATGGAAGGCCTGTGCTTTCCTGTTTAACCCTGGCCATAGATTGTGATGGAAAGGAAATAGAAACTGTGGAAGGCGTCGCGGAGAAGAAACACCCATTAATTGAAGCGTTTTTAAGAAACCATTCTTTCCAGTGCGGCTACTGTACCCCAGGCTTCGTTTTAACAGCCAAAGCACTGCTTGACAGGGAAAAGAATCCAACCGTGGAGGGCATAGTTGAAGCTTTAAGCGGCAACATATGCAGGTGCGGCGCATACCCCGCTGTAATCAACGCCGTTCTCGAAGCTGCTGAAAAACTGAAGGGAGGCGAAAAGCATGGTTGAAGGACGCAGGATCAGAAGGCCAGTGAAGGAAAATCAGTACTTCACGTTCATGATGTGGGGTTTCCCAGAAGACGAGGAATATAGAATCATCGGAAAACCCGTGCCGCCGAAAGAAGCTGAAAAGGTAACTGGGAAAGCCGTTTACACCAGGGATGTGAAACTTCCCGGGATGCTTTATGCGAAATGGCTTACCTCGCCCTATGCCCATGCAAAGGTCAAGAGCGTCGACGTAAGCAAAGCAAAAGCGCTTCCAGGCGTGGTAGACGTCCTTGTCTGCGGCGACCCAGACTTGGCTTCGCCCACGCATCCGGAGGGGTTGGGTGTAGGGTGGAACGTTAAGATTCCAGACTGGGCTTTTGTTCTGCCCTCTGAGGCTGTTTATGAGGGGCAACCTGTAGCCGTTGCCGTGTGCGCCGACACTTTGGAAACGTGTGATGAAGCCCTAAAACTTGTGAAGGTTGAGTGGGAGGAGCTTCCGTTCATCCTTGACAGGGATGAAGCCTTAAAGCCGGACGCCCCGATAACCCAACATTTTAGGCAGCAAAAAGACAACGTGGTAAGGGAACTGCCCATGACCAGGGGGGAAACCAAATTTGTCAAAGGCAACGTGGAAGAAGGCTTCAAAGAAGCGGACAAAATAATTGAGTTTGAGATAAAATGTGGCGTAAACGTTCCCGCCGGTGTTGAACCCTTCTCCAGCGTCGCCTGGCTTCATGAAGGCTACCTAGACCTCTGGGTCAGCACACAACTCCCCCAAGGAATGTTTTTTGCAATGCAGGCGGCGGGGGTTGTGGGTGTTCCCCTTAACAGGCTTAGGGTTCATCAAGTCTGCAAGGGAGCAACCTTTGGAGGGGTAACGTTCACCGGGAACGCTGCCATATCCTCAATATTGGCGGCTATTTTCTCAAAAAGAACAGGAAAGCCTGTGAAAGTTTTGGCTGATTGGACCAACTTTTCAGGCATAACCTGCGAGGAGGAGGGACGCTATAAAATAAAGGTTGGATTTAAGAACGATGGCACCGTCACGGCTGTTCAAATATTGTCAAATGGAACATATGGATATGCCGGTTTAACCATACCTGGAAGCAAAAAACTTCCAAAGGCTACAGCCATAAAAAACATTTACTGCGAATCTGTTTACCCATATGTGAATAAGGCGCCAACAGTATGCTATAAGCACGGCACTCAAGAAACCATACCCTTCATAGAGATTTTTAACCGTGTAGCCGCCGAGTTGGGACTGGATCCGACGGAGGTTGCGTTAAAAAATGATGGATGCGACGGGCACCCTATGCACCCCGATATGGATGAAATTAAACGTGAACAAGGCTTCCCCGTTAGAGACAGCTTAAAGGAGTGTATAGAGGCGGGTAAAAAAGTCATAGGATGGGATGAGAAGTGGCACCCGCCAGGCGCAAAGAGGCTGCCTAACGGTAAATATCATGGGATGGGGTTCGCTTGGACAAAGGAGTGGAGGGCCGCCCCAGAAGTCCCAGCCAGATTCTCCGCCGGCGTTTTCTTTAAGCAGGATGGAACCGTAATAATTAAGGGTCATCGAAGCGTTGTGGGGGTTTCTGAACCAACAACTTATTGTCAAATATTCGCAGAGGAATCTGGAATACGCTATGAAGACGTGGATTTTGACAACCAGTTTGCAGAGGCCACAATGATGACGCCTGGGGGAAGCGGCGGCCTCGCATGGAACTCCTACATAATAAAGGAGTTAGGCGTGAAAACGAGGCAAAAACTTTTGGAGGTCGCTGCAAAACATTTCGGCAAGACACCCCAAGAACTTCACATAGAAGACAGTGTCATTTTTGAGAAGGCCAACCCCCAAAACAAGATTTCTGTTAGGGAGCTTGTGTGGAGGTATGGCCGCGAGTTTCAGGGGGGAATATGGGCTGACGGCTACGCTTTTATCAAGGGCATAGAGAACCCGCCCTCCCCGAGAAAAGTTTACTTCTGGGGTAGACAGGCAGCATTCTTAGAGATAGAAGTGGATCCCGAAACTGGAAAAATTGACGTGGAGAATCTTGTTATTGTGAACGACGTTGGAAGGGTTATAAATCCCCACAGTGTTTCAGGCCAACAATACGGTGGCGGTTTTATGGGCCTAGGCAGAGCTATGACTGAGGAAATAGTTTATGATCCGCTAACAGGGGTTAAGCTCAACGACGACCTCGCCCAATACGGCGTGCTAGCTATGGGCGACATATACCCAAACCACTGCATAGCCGTGGAAACTCGGCTGGGGTACGGCGCCTACGATAACATGGGTTTAGGCGAAAATCCAAACTGCCTCGTACGTGGCGTCTTAAGGGCAGCAGTCTACAACGCCATAGGAAAATGGATAAACGAAGATCCAATCACGCCAGACAAAATCCTTAAAGCCCTAGGAAAAGCGTAGATTCCCATAATCGCCCTTTTTCACCCTTTGTTTAAAGGGTTTAATGTCAAAGAAAAGCCTGTTATCAAAACGCCAATTTTCATAATGGACTGCTAAACATCAGGTTCTCCTGCTGAACAGTGAAGCTTAGCAAGTTTAAGCGCTGCTGAGATTAAATATTTAAGCCTAGTGTTTAACCATAAAAGTGGCGTTTGGCGAGATGTTTGAAATGCAGACAGGCTTGTTTGGCAGTTCCGGGCTTAGGGGCCTGGTTAATGTAGAATTAACGCCTGTTATAGCTGTTAAGGTTGGCCTAGCTGTAGGAACTTTAACGAGGGCTGGGAAGGTTTTTGTGGCTAGGGACACGAGGCTTTCCGGTTTAATGCTTGAAAACGCGTTGGTTTCGGGTTTATTGGCATGCGGAGCCAACGTTTACCGCCTCGGCGTCTTGCCAACCCCTGTTTTGGCTTATCTGACAATGAGGCTTGGCGCCGATGCGGGGTTGATGATCACAGCTTCGCATAACCCGCCCCAATACAATGGCATAAAAATTTTCCACAGCAATGGCATGGCGTACACCGAGAAAGATCAAAGAGGGGTTGAGGAGATTATTGAAAAGGGAAGTTTTAGGTTGGGGGACTGGCGAGGCCTCGGCAAGGATACAAGCTTAGATGAAAGCCAGCTTTACGTGGAGATGCTGAAAGAGAAAGTGGAGCTAAAAAAGGAATGGCGTATCATAGTTGACCCTGGATGTGGCGCCACAAGCCAAATTGCCCCAGCTGTCTTTAGAAATTTTGGATGCAGGGTTACAGCGGTAAACGCCCAACCAGACGGCTCCTTTCCGGGAAGAAGCCCTGAACCAAGCCCTGAATCTCTAAAACCATTGGCGAACATTGTGAAAGAGTTTGGGGCAGATGTTGGGGTGGCCTATGACGGGGATGGGGATAGGGCGGCTTTTCTAGACGAAAACGGCAATTTTGTAAATTTTGACAGAGTTCTAGCTGCATATGCCGCCTACATCTTAGAGAAGGAGGGGGGCAGTGCTGTTGTTACAAACGTTGAGGCTTCTATGTGCGTTGAGAATATGGTGGAGCCTATTGGCGGAAAAGTTTTGAGGACAAAGGTTGGAGACATTTATGTTGCGGAAGCCTTAAAGGAGCTTAACGCCGTGTTCGGAGGCGAACCCTGTGGAGCTTGGATACATCCCAAGATTCATCTCTGCCCAGATGGAATCCTCTCATCAGTCTTCCTGCTAAAAGCTTTGGAAGATAAAGGTAAAACCCTATCCCAATTTGTCGCCGAAGCCCCTGATTATCCGGTTCTCAGAAGGAATATTCCATGCAAAAATGAGGTAAAGCAGAAGGTTGTCATGAAGGCGGGAGAGCTTTTAAAGTCTTATTTTCAAGGCTATAAGAATTTTTCAACGGTGGATGGTGTCCGTTTAACGCTTGAAAATGGGTGGGTTTTGGTTAGGGCTTCAGGTACAGAGCCCCTTATACGCATAACCGTTGAGGGCGAATCCCTAAAGGTTGCTGAAGGCATAATGGAGAAGGCTCAGGGCGTCGTCGGTTTGGCTGCGGAGGAGTTTGAAAAATGAAGGCTGTGGTTTTGGCTGCGGGGGAGGGGGTGAGGTTACGGCCTATCACCCTAACTAGGCCGAAGCACATGATAAGCCTTGGAGGAAAACCTATCCTTGAACATTGTTTAAACGCCATCAAGGCCTGCGGAATAGACGAAGTGATAATTGTTGTCGGTTACATGGCTGATGTTATCCGTGGACATTTCGGCTCTGGAGAGAAAATTGGATTAAAAATAGATTACGCCTTTCAAAAGTCGGTGGTTGGAACTGGAAACGCGGTAAGCGCTGCTGAACCCTACATTAGTGAAGATTTCCTGCTTGTTTACGGCGACTTATTGTTCACGGCGGAAGCCTTAAGAAAAGTTTTGGATCTGCACAAAAGGAAAAGCCCTTCAGCCACGATGGCTGTGGTTCCTGTTGAAAAACCAGAGGATTATGGCGTAGTGGAGTTGGGCGACGACAAGTTGGTGAAGCGAATAGTTGAGAAGCCAATGCGGGAGGAGGCGCCTACAAACTTAGCCAACGCGGGACTCTATGTTTTTTCAATGGAAATTTTCGAAAAAGCCAAGGAGGCCCCTGCCTCAGTTAGAGGTGAATGGGAAATCACTGACGCTATTTCCCTTATGATTAAGGAGGGGAGGGAGGTTTTTGCTGCTGAAATTTTGAAAGATGAATGGTTTGATGTAGGCAGGCCTTGGGATTTGCTTGAGGCTAACCGTTGGGTTTTGATGCGTATGGAGCATAAGGTGCTTGGGACTGTGGAGACAGGTGCCAGTTTAATAGGCCCCGTCACAGTTGCAGAGACAGCCCGTGTACGCTCCGGAGCCTATATTGAGGGTCCAGCCTTCATAGATGGGGAAAGCGATGTGGGACCAAACTGTTACATACGTCCGAGCACAAGTGTGGGGAAAAGGGTTCGTATAGGGAATGCCTGTGAAATAAAAAACAGCATAATTATGGACAGGGTGCACATTGGACACCTTTCCTATGTGGGTGACAGCATTATTGGCGAAAACTGTAATCTTGGCGCTGGGACGATAACGGCAAATTACCGGTTTGATGCCGGAACTGTGAAGATGCTCGTTAGGGACAGGCTTGTCGATAGTGGCAGGACAAAGCTTGGTGCAGTTTTAGGGGACAACGTGAAGACTGGTGTAAATGCACTTTTCATGCCTGGGGTGAAGGTTGGAAACAACTGTTGGGTTGGGCCAAATGTTATTGTTTATCACGATTTGCCATCTGACACTGCTGTGTTCCTAAAGCAGGAGCTCGAAAGGAGGAAGCTTAAAGCAGGTGAATAGCTCCAGAGCCTTTCATTGGAGTATTATTGATGCTCCACAGTATTCGCATTGCACTGACGTTTGTCCCTTATAGATTTCTTTAGTATATGGCGCCCCACAGTTGGGACAGCGGACAACTTGTATGGTTGGCGCTTCTTTGACAGTTACACCCTTTATCGCAGCTATGTCCCTGTCCGCCTCCCCGCCCATTATGTACTTGAAGAACCTTGTTATCACATCTGCCTCCCAGTCTTTAACATCGAATGGTGTCTCTTCAAGTCTGCGTTCCGGCTTGAATTTGATGTAAATTCCAGTCCAGGCGATTAACCCAACCCTTCCCTTGGATATTTCTTGCAATGCTCCAATGGGCTGTTCGATTAAAACTGTTCTTTCAGTCTTCTTTTTTGTGGCTATGAAAAGTTTTTTCTCCAAGACAACCTCCTTTTTCCCCTCAAAGATGAACCTCTGATTTGTAAAGTAGAGTGTTCCTTCACATTTTTCGCCGCTCATTATTTTTCCTTCAACGGCCAAAACTGGGCTTTCGCCTTCTCTAAGGGGGAAGGATGCATAAGAGAAAAGCTCCGTTGTCTTTTCAGCCACTTTTAGGTCCCTGTCTATAGCGTTTATGCTGCCCAAAAACTCGTTTAGGGAGGCATTTATTTTTGCCGTTTCTGCGAAAACTTTTGCCCTTAGTGTTGATGCTTCTATTGAGAGACGGTTGGCTGAAGACCAAGCATGAGCGATGTTTCCACTGTTTATTTCAGCTTTAAGCCGTCGTGTGTCGGATTCAAGCATCCTAATTTGGGCGGTCAACGGTTGGACATTGTTGTAGAACCCATGTTTTATTGTTGTGGAAGCCTCCATCCACTTCTTAGTTAGAAGGTCTATGCTCTTCTCAAGATGACCCATGGCTGCGTAGCCGCGTCCGCGAATTGTTGTAAGCCTACTAGGAAGGGAGGCCATGGCCCCGTCAATGTAGGCCAGTTTTCCTTCAACATCGTTTATGGCTCCGGAGGCACTTGAGAGGTCGGACTCTATTGAGCGAAGCCTAGAATATAGGGCATCCCTTTCCATATTCATTCGAGCCATTTAGGCCACAAATAGTTTAAGCATCAAGGATACGCTAATAAGACTTTTGTAGTTTAAATCCTAAATATGCGTTTGCACAACATTTAAGGGGAGGCTGAAGCTTGTCGGTGGCCCAGAGAAGGTTCTTCACAGAGGTTTCGGCGCTTGTAGATAAGAACGTTAGTGTCTTAACTACGGTTGGCAAAATGTATACTGGAACTTTAATTGGGATAAATCCGGACAATTTAAGCTTATGCTTGGCAGAGGCCACGGATGATGGAGGTAGAAAGTTTCACAGGGTTTTTCTGAACGGGAATGTTGTAGCTCAAATTTTGAGCACAGAGAAGCCTTTTGACTTAAGGGCCTTGGCGGAGCGCCTTGAAAGGGTTTTTCCAACAATGGTGAAGCTTTACGAAGATAAGGGCTTCATATGGGTTATGGATAAGATTAAAGTGACGGAGAAGGGTGTTGTTGAAGGTTCAGGCCCGGCTGCAGAGCGGGTGCAGAAAGTTTACGAACAATTCATCAGCGAAATGAAGGGTTAAACGTACCAGCGGAACTCTTCCTTTTTCTTTTGTTCCCTAGTGGTTTTAATCCATCCAAAAGACTCCAACACCTTTGTTGTTTTTTCAGCCGCCATTTCCAATCTTGAGGAGTCAATGTTTAGGTTTAGGAACTTGTTCAGAGTGGCCAATGCATAACGTGCAGCGTTCGCATCAGGGTATGTCCCTAAAGTTTCTACAAGTATAGAAAATCCCCTGAATCCTCTTAGGCTTCCGAGGCCTATTAGAAGGCCAGCAACGCCGAAAATGTTTCCAACCATGACTTTTGTGCCGAGACTTAACGCCTCTTTCAAAGTTTCGGGGTCTGATGCTGCGCAGTAAACCTCTGGAACCGTTTTCGCTTCTTCCACTTTGAAGCCTCCCAATGTTATAAGGAAACGGCAGCCAAGCTGTTCGGCGATGTCTAGAACTTTTCCGCAGAGCTCGTACTGTCCATAGGTTGTTAGGGCTTGAGTATTACCATACCAGATTATTAAGTCTCGCCCCTTGCCTTCGCCTTTGTAATAGTAGAGCTCGTTTATTGGAGAACGAGGTTCACCTTCATCGTTTATTACGGCTAAGTCTTGAAAAGCAGAGGAGAAAATCCTGGCGAAACGCTTGGCTTTCAACTCGTTTATCAAGTGCAGGGCGACAATGTTGGCTACAAAGCCTATTCCAGGCAAACCTTCAATTAGCACTGGATTATTTAATGCTGGTTTTTCCTCAATTTGAATCGTGCAGGCCATCTTTAAGTCTCCTTAAGGAACATTAACGTGGAATTGCGATATAAACTTGACAGGCTTAGTCACGTGTATATTTTTATTAACTCGTTTAGACCAATTTGTTTGGATTCGGCATGACCTTTGAAGTTAGAGATAGGGATTTGTTAGCTAGAATTGGAAAGTTGCACACTAAAAGCGGAACAGTGGAGACTCCTCTACTTTTTCCGGTGGTAAACCCAAACGTTCAGTTGGTTTCTCCCAAAGAGATTCGTGAAAACTTCGGGTTTGAAGCCTTAATGACAAACGCGTACATTTTAAAAAAGAATTTTCAAAATCAGCCTGTTGAAAAGGGCGTGCACGGCTTTTTAGGCTTTAACGGGGTGGTCATGACTGATTCAGGGGCTTACCAGATCCTCGTCTACGGAGGTGTGGAGGTAACCCCTGAGGAGATTGTGGAGTACCAAGAGATGATAAATACGGATATAGCCACAATTCTGGATTGGCCTACAGGGTGGAATGTTGCGAGAAAACATGCAGAAAAGACGGTTAATGAAACTCTGGCTAGGGCGAGGAGGCTTTTTGAGGTTAAGACTAAAGGGGATATTTTGTGGGTTGGCCCTGTCCAAGGAGGATTTCACTTAGACCTTGTCGCAAAGTCTGCCAGTGAAATGGGGAGGCTTCCCTTCAATATTTACGCCTTAGGCAGCCCAACTGAGGTTATGGAACGTTACAGGTTCGACGTTTTAGTAGACATGATTATGGCTGCGAAGATGAATCTTCCCATGGACAGGCCGCTTCACCTTTTTGGAGCCGGTCACCCTTTCATGTTCCCTTTGATTGTGGCTCTTGGATGCGACCTTTTTGATTCTGCAGCGTACGCCATTTACGCCAGGGATAATCGCTACTTAACCGCAGCGGGAACCGCCAGGCTTGAGGAACTGGAATATTTTCCATGTAATTGTCCCAGATGTTCGAGCAAAACTCCGAGGGAAGTTGCAGAAATGCCTAAAGAGGAAAGACAAAGGTTTCTTGCCGAACACAACCTTTACGCTTGCCTTTCAGAGATAAAACATGTAAAGCAGGCCATAAAGGAGGGCAGGCTTTGGGAGCATCTGGTAGAAGTTGCACATGTACATCCTTTCCTGCTTCAAGCCTTGAAAAGGTTGGGGAAATACGAGAGGTTTATTGAAAAATACAGTCCTACAGTGAAGAGAAGAGGCCTTTTCTTCTTCAGCTCCTTGGACCTTGCCCGTCCTGAAGTTGTCCGCCATAGAATTAGGCTGACCGAAAGGTACTCAAAACCTAAAAACGCGAAAATCCTTCTGCTGTTGCCTCAAACCCGAACCAAGCCTTTCCACAAGTCAAAAGAGTTTAAGGAGACCGTGAAAGTTCTTAAAAGTGTTATGGAGGAGCCTTTACGCTGTGTTCATTTCTGCTTTTACGAGGCCCCTTTCGGCGTTGTTCCAATAGAGCTTGATGAGGTTTATCCCCTGTCCCAGAATGAAAGCGCCATGCCGCCGGACAAGGAAACCGTGGGGTATGTGGCTTCTCAGGTGGCGGACTACATAGCAAGGTGGGATTATGGGATGGTGCTACTTTTTAACGATTTGGAAAACTGGGGTGATGAATTGCTTAAAGCGTCTAGGAAAATATGTTCAGTTAAGGGCGTTAAGTTTAAATATTGGAATCTTAAGGGAAACTGGATTAAGGCCATGTCAAAGTTCTTAAGGAAGGCTTTGCGGGAAAAATGGTTGGTTAGTCTTGATCCGAGCTGACTTACACATCCACACGTTGTTTTCGAATGATTCCTCAATTCACCCTAAGGTTTTGGTGGAGCAGCTTTTAGCCCACCCCTACATTAAAGTAGCTGCTGTAACGGACCACAACACGGTTAAGGGCTATTATAAGGTGCGGGAGCTGGCTTCCGCATATGAAGATATTCTAGTTATCCCGGGAATTGAGGTTAGCACCGTTGACGGGGACCTGCTGCTTTTGGGCGCTGCAGAGGTGCCTCCAGAGCCTTGGACCGTTGAGAAGGTTATTGATTTTGCGCGGGGTTTGGGCTGCTTGGTTGTTGCAGCCCATCCCTATCGGGAGTTCGGGTTGGGAGATTTGACGAGAAAGTATAAGGTTGACGCCATTGAGGTTTTAAACGCTGGCAGCTCCGCTTATTCTAATGCCTTAGCTGAAGATTTAGCCAAAACCATGGGTTTGCCCGGTGTGGCGGGCAGCGATGCCCACAGGGTGGACGAGTTGTGGAGGGCCTACACTGAAATTCAGGCAGGCTTGGATTTAGATGAAATTTTGAAGGCTATAAAGAGGGGACTTGTGAAAAGTTGTTCCAGCGGGAAATTCAATATGTTTTTAAAATAGCAGTTAGGAGATTAATGCGTAAATAAATGGATGAAAAGGAAATGAGCCCATTACAAGTAAAATTTTTAGGTGGAACTCAAGAAGTTGGCAGAAACGCCATACTAGTTAAAACCGAAAAAACCCAGGTTTTGCTGGACTACGGCGTGATGCTCAATCATGAGCCAGGCTTCCCCATGCATGTTCCTCCAAGGGAGGTTGACGCGATAATTTTGGGACACAGCCACCTCGACCATTCTGGGGCCATCCCTGTTTTCTACATCCACGAGAAAAAGCCGACGTACACAACTAAGTTGACGGCGGAGTTAAGTCAGCTGCTGATATCGGATTTTATCCACCTCTCAAGCTATTATTTGCCCTACGAGTATCTCGAGCTTAGAACCATGCTGCGGAACATTAGACCTCTGGATTTCGGCCAAAAGGAGGTTATTGGAGATATATCCTTTCAGCTTTATAATGCCGGACACATTCCCGGAAGCGCTCAGGTGCTCATTGAGGCTGAGGGGAGGAGGATTCTTTACACTGGAGACTTCAATCTTACTGATACGAGGCTTTTGGAGGGGGCGAGGATGGATTACAGCGACTTGGACGCTGTAATAATGGAGAGCACCTACGCCAATGAGGATCATCCGGAACGTTTGGAGCTGGAAAGGCGTTTCGTGGAGGAGGTGACAGACGTTGTTGAAAGGGGAGGCACGGTTTTGGTGCCTGCCTTCAGCATTGGAAGAGCCCAGGAAATTGCATGTATACTCTCTGCATACCATTTTGAGCATCCTGTTTATCTCGATGGGATGGCGCGTGAAGCTAGCAGAGTTATGATGAATTACGTGAGGTTTCTAAGGGACCCGAAAATGTTCATGGACGCCATCCACTCTGTTAATTGGGTTGAGGGATGGAGGGACCGGAGGAAAGCCACAAAAACGCCGGCTGTAATAATTTCCCCAGCTGGGATGCTTAAGGGCGGCCCCGCCGCATTTTACATTTCAAAAATTGGTAAGAAGGCGCAGAATGCTGTTTTTCTTGTGAGCTATCAGATTCCGGGCACCCCTGGAAGGGAGCTCCTTGAGAAGGGTGTGTGCGTTATTGATGGGAAAATGAGGAAGGTTAAGGCTACGGTTAAGCATTTTGACTTCTCATCCCACTGCGGCGCTAAGGAGCTTAGGGAGGCTGTGAAGAGGATTAATGGAAAGACGAAGTTTTATGTAATCCATGGGGCTGAAGGGAACTGTGAGCTTCTTGCGAAGTGGATAAGGGAAGAGGCTGGTTTTGAAGCTGTGGCCCCCAGACCTGGAGACACCTTTGAGGTCTAGTGTAGATGAAACTTGGTATTTTGCATGTTGGACGGTTGGACACTGTTGTCTTAGAGAGAGTTCGGGAAAACCTTAAAATGGCTTTTCCAAAGGCAGAGTGTCGAATACTGCCTGAAGGGATAGCTTTACCAAGGGATGCTTTCGACGCTGCGAGGGGGCAGTACCGTTCAGACATGATTTTAGGCTTGGTTCGCAGTTATGCTGAAAAATCAAGGGGGTTTGCAAAGGTTTTAGGCGTGGTGGACGTTGACATCTTTGTTCCAGGTTTGAACTTTGTTTTTGGAGAGGCGGATTGTCCGGGGAAAGCTACTCTTATTTCTTTGTGGAGGCTTAGACCGGAGTTTTATGGAAGGCCACAAAACTTTGAACTTTTTGTGGAAAGGGCCACTAAAGAGGCTGTGCATGAGTTGGGACACACTTTCGGTTTAGGGCATTGCATAAACCCCTTCTGCGTCATGTATTTTTCTAACTCCATTTTTGACACTGACCGCAAGAAAAGTTTATTCTGCAATATTTGCCACGGGAAGCTTCAGGGGTTTGGCTGGGGTTAAGACGCCTTGGCTGAAGGTTTTAAGGCTAGTCTCATTCATTTAACGCCTGTACTTGCTAGTTTACTTTTTGGGGTTTTTTGCGCCTATGTGTTGTTGGCTTCTTCCGCCCCTGCTTATAGTGTTGCACCTTTCCCGGAAGATGCTGTTGGAGCTGTTGGAAACGCGTTTTACTTTGTGGTTTTGGTTGCAGCTGGAGCTTTTTTGATGCTTCTTCTTTTTAGACGGAGAAATCGAAAGTTTATCGCTGTTTTTATAGGGTTTGCGCTTTCAACCGCGGTTTTTGTGCTTTCGCTGATATATCTTTCAGCCCTGTCTATGCTTTTCGGTCCAGTGCAGATTGAAGTTTTAATTTTGGCATCGGTCTTTTTGACGGCTCTGGCTGTTTACATTATTTTTGGAACCAGGAGCAGGATTGGCGATTTTATAGTTCTCTTTTTTGGGGGTGCGTTTGGAGCCTTTTTGGGAGTTTCTGTCCAAACCCTAAGCGCTGTTCTAACATTGTGTTTTTTGGCTGTTTATGATGTCTTTTCGGTTTTCCGCGGGCCTGTGGGGAAAATAGCCAGTATAGGGCTTGAGCATTTTCGGGGTTTAGGCTTCTCTTTTAGGGATGTTCAGATGGGGCTCGGCGATTTGACGTTTTATTCCATGCTTGTTGGGCATATGCTTTTCAATTTTGGGTTTCTGTCATGTCTAGCTTCTTTAGTCGGTGTTTTAGCCGGATGCTTTATGGCCTTTAAAATGTTGGAAAGGAGAGGTGTTTTTCCAGGTTTGCCCTTGCCTGTATTTTTTGGCTTAGCGTCGGGTTTTATCGTTTTGATGTTTTAAGCTAGGCTTGCGCTAAAACGAGCCTTGTTTTGTTCACGTCTACTTCAATTATTTTACAGTTTTTAAATTCTCTGGATTCGCCTATAACATCCCGCACGACAACTTTCCCGTCGTCAATCCTCGCGTAAACAACGTCTTTGAAAACTTCTTCTCCGTTCAGGATGACCTTGAACTCACACATTTCAGCCACTAACATCGATAAAGGGCGGCTGCCCATAAATCCTTTTTCATTAGGAAAGGTGCATACTCGAAACAAACATTATAATTTAGAACGCGTACTTTCCAGTTATCGTTTACTTGAAGATGGCTTGGATGTCGAAGGAGAGTAGTTCAGGCAAGCCTTCGGGTACGGACATTTTTCAGTTGTTAGTGGAGACTTCTGCGAAGGAGCGTAAAAAACGTAGAACAGAGCTTCTCGCGCCATTGGGCGTTAAGGAGTTCTTTGTAGACGGGAGCATAACCATTGACAAGCGCACATGCAAGGGCGTGGAATGCAAACTTTGCATAAAGGCTTGCCCCACAAACGCCCTTTTCTGGAAAAGCAGCGGGGAAGTGGGCATAACAGAAGAGCTTTGCATATACTGCGGAGCCTGCGTTTTAAACTGCATGGTGGACAACTGCATAAGGGTTACACGGAAAAGGGAGAACGGCGAAGTTGAAAACCTGAGCACGCCAAGGGGCGTTATCATGCTGCAAAACAAGATTAACGCGAAAAAACGCCTTGAAAGGGTTAGAGGCCTTTTCCCAGAATATGGGAAAACACGTTAACATGGCAAGGGCTTGTTTAGATGGCTGTTAGACGGTTTTTGGCTGTAGCCAAGGGTGTAGTCATATTTGTTGAGCTTTTTCCTTAACAAATACACTACCCCCTATAGGTTTTCAGCTGAAGAGTCCACGCCCAACTGCCAGACCAATTCCCTTGTCAAGAAGACAAAGCAAATCTCTGAAAAGTATAGCAAAAGTCTACTTGGCATGGATTTTGTTAGAAGTAGAATCGGTTTGTCTTCCAGTCATACCTCATATCCATTTAACCCGTTGCTCGAAAACCTTGTATGTTAAAGAATTTTGAAATATTTAACTTGCAGCAGAGAACAGCAACGCTTGGTTTTGCTGCACAGGCAAATGACCGCCCCTACCCTTATTAATGAAACCCTGGCAACGTGGACTCAAAATGGTCTAAAAAGTGGATATTCAGTGGAACTTGAAGAGAAAGGAAAGACGTAATTGTTGCAATTTATGATGTACGATAATTGAGCAGGCAGATCAAAGCATTTTTAGAGATGTCGCCGCTGGATGAGTGAAACTTTTCCCAGCAAATGATTTGATAGAGAAAACCATGCAGCAATTTATCATACAATAATGAGGGTGGGGAAGCAGGTCATTGGTTTGGGCTTGTTTGCCACTTTTCTTGTAGGAATTTTGGTATTTCCGACGAGTCTCTTGGGCCTACTATTATTTGCCATCCGCTTAGTTCTTCGAGCTCTCCGCTTAGGCGTGCAGCCTTTCCAGGGATTATTAGTTTTCGGTGTTTAACCTTGTTTTCTATGCCTGACGCTTTTAGGGCTTCCGCCACTTTTTCAGCTGTCAATTTTCTCCCGGCAACGGCGGGGTCTACGGCTAAACCTTCGGAATCTACCACAAGCAGGTAGGCGTTTATTTTTGCGGATTCAATGTCTGAAGCCACCGTGTAGTAGGTTAGGGCGAAGTTTGTTGTGAACATTACTGGAGAGTTCGCGTCTGGTGTTCCAAACACCTTTAGGCCTGGTTCCACGGCTACAGGTTTCCGGGGATCCGTGTATATGTTTTGTCGTAGGATGACGTTTGGGAGAAGAGCCCAGCCGTCGAGGCTGTGCATTATTAGGATGTCTGCGAAGCGCACAATGAGCATGGATGCTAGGCAGGCTTCCCGCCAAGTGAGGATTTCAGGTGCCACCCCTGCGCCGTCCATCCAAACGGTCATGGGCACGCCTAGGAGCGGAAAACCTAAAAGTTCGTCGCCTTCCTTGCATGCAGCCCTCCGGATCATTGTGAAGTTGTTTAGGGTGTTGGCTAAGCCTTCGCCGTACATGGATCCGGGGTCTAAAACAAGGTCTTGAACGCCGTATTCGATCAGCGTCTTCGCAAGGGACTTTAACATTTTGAGGTTGCCCGGGGCGGAAACTGTTAGGGGGCAGTTGTACATGAGCGCTAGTTCAGCCATGTCCTTCCAGTTGTCCTTCGTGGCTGCATAGAGGAGCGGCCTTGCCTTGGGGGCCGCCATTAAGCCAGACTCTAGAACGTTGGGGTTTAGTGAACATAGGATGAGGGGTAGCTTCGTGTTTTCAACAACTTTCTTAACGGTTGCCTTAAACCTGTCAGGGTCATTTGACGTGGAACGCACAGCGATCATGTCAAGTTTCAACGTTTGCCCAATATATTCGAACTTAAAACCTTCAACTCTTTTAACCCTGTTTAGGATTTCCTCTTCTGCCATTTCGTCCGTAACGTCTATGGCTATGGCTGTGGGGTTAAA
>JAWBZV010000023.1:0-20682 GCA_038865865.1 Bathyarchaeia archaeon
AACGGTTATGCGATTTTTGGCTTTTTCCGCAATCATAAAGAGCAAAGGGAAACTTGGATGGAAACTTTGGCCTTCAACCTTCCCCAAATATGTTCCAGAATACAACCAACCTTCACGCTTGTCGGTTAAATCCTTCAATTTTTCGTCCAGCAAAAAGTAGCGATTACCCCTTTTAACCACAAACCTTTCTAGGGATAACTCGGCACCAAAAAGCCTTGCGAAATCTTCAATAACCCCACCTTCCGTCATACCCTTTTCACCTACGCCTTCTAAGTTTGCATACGAAGAAACCTTGGGTTTTTCCGGGCCATATCCGTCTACAACGCCTAACGGAGCCATCAAGTTTCTTGCCGAAAACTTCTGTTGGAGCCTCCTCGCCGTAGCAGTCTATCTCAACAGTTTCTAAGCTGAGGTTTCTCACAGCCCAGTCGATGTTTAACTCGTTTTCTTCAGGCTCAAGGGAGCAGGTGGCATAAACCATTTCACCGTTATCCTTCAAGACTTTGGCGGTTTCAGCCAAAATTTGCCTCTGCAGTCTCGCATTTCTTTTCACGTCCTGCAATGTGCGCCGCTTAAACCATTCTTTATCCGTGGCGAAGTTGCCGGAGCAAGGCACATCAAGCAATATTCTGTCAAACTTTAACCCAAGCTTTGAAACACGCCGCGCATCCATCCGATAGACAACGGTGTTTTTAACGCGGCAACGTTCCAACTGGTTCATCAAAGCTTTTAGCCTTCGCCCATTAACATCCAAAGCCACAATTACACCAGTGTTCTCCATTAAATCTGCCAACTGAACAGTCTTTCCACCAGGGGCTGCACAAGCATCCAAAACAAGTTTACCCCTCAAATCTCCGAAAAGCGTCACTGGAATCTGGGCAGCTGCCTCTTGGATTGAATAATAGCCCAAAAGATATTCGACTGTGGCTCCAACCGAAAAATCCGAGCGTGCAACCCAGTAACCGTCCCTTAGGAAAGGAATCTTTTCAAGCTTAACTCCCAAGTCCTCAAGTCTCTCTATAACATTAAAACCCTCAACATTCATAGTGTTGATTCTGATGGCTTGTTTTGGCGCAACATCCCTAAACTCCCAGCCCAGCAAACGGTAACGATTAACAAAAAACTTCTTACCAAGCATCAAAACAAAGAATAGATAAGCCACATAAAAGCTTGACTCAAAATCTAGAGAGAGGCCATCTATTTTGCAATTCGCCGACGGCAACAAAATTGACATACACCATGACTGGCAAGACATAACGCTTTTTAGGAAAATAAAGTTAAGTGGATACCAGAAAAGAGGCGGCCGTAGTCTAGCCTGGTCTAGGACATCAGCCTGCCACGCTGACGACCCGGGTTCAAATCCCGGCGGCCGCACCAGCACCGGTATAAGAATAGGCAAAATTATTAGTTGGCTTTACCGTAACCCTGGCCTCTTTTGTGTCTGGGAATGTTATAAATCCATGCTTTGCTGTGTGTTAGACATAAGCTTGAAAAAAGTTCCGCCATCCTTACAGTGACTAAAAGTGGATCAATGACTGGAACTTTTAAAACCTTTTTAAGTTTCATGTGAAATCCCATCATTCCTACACAACCCAAAACAATAACGTCTGCATTAAACTCCTGTATAGCCTTTCTGGCTTCTCTAATAACTAATTTGCTCACGAGTTTTTCCTCGTTTAATCTGAGCACAGGCACTGCAATTCCACTAGAATAAGCCAATTTTTCACTTAAACCCATTTCCATCATTTTTCTTTCATAAACAGCCCTTGAATTTTGGCCTGTTGATATTATGGCTATTCTCCTTCCTAAAATAGATGAAACAATTATTGAGGTTTCTCCTACTCCTAAAACTGGTATGGAGACAAGTTCGCGAGATGCATGTAAACCTGGGTCCTCAAAACACCCTATCACAACAGCATTATAGCCCATTTTTTCTGCCCTTATTACAGCGTCAACAACCAAGGGTGCTGCCAAGACAGAATCATAGTACGTTTCAATTGATTCAGGCGCGCACTCCAAATTTATTACATCAACAATCGTGTCGGGAGACAATGTGTTCAATAAATACTTTCTTGTTTTTCCTAACCATTTTTTAGTCGAAACGGGCAATATTAGCAAAATCTTAACCATTTTTAAAAATTCCAGTCTATTCCATCAGTTCCTCAATCGGGATGTAGTCAAAGTTGAATCCAAAATGTCTTGGACCGAAAAGTTCTATTCCTTTCTGTGTGCGCCATACATTAGGTGCTTTAACGCCTACCAAAGTTACTTCCATCCCAATTTTTATTTCGCTGTTTGTTATACCGATACAGTCTTTGTCAACCATGCATATTAAATCTGGAGGCATAACGGCAACTTTTCCGTTCTTCCAGCCTATAATGTTTTCATTTTTCACCCAAATTTTGAAGTTTTGGCCTTTCCATTCTCCCACACCTTCAATTTCCACATAGCCTACCAAAAACCCACTATTAACCTTCAATGAATGATTCTTTATCAACCCACTGAAAATTTTGAATCCGTCTAAGAAGCGTATAATTGCATCTAATGGATCTTCTTGACGCTTTTTCGCATCATTAACCACTTTTCCAAGATTTATTGCCCTTGAAATGGTATTTTTCACAGCGATTTTGTCCGCTTCAGCGACCGTCACTGGGCTATCGATGATAAAGACGGCACCTCCAAGAGTTGTGGACAAATTTCGTGCTATGGATTCATAGCTTGAAATATCCTCGTAATCCTCAACCACTACAATGTTCCCTTGCAAATCAGTTATCACAGATGGAACAGCTTTAACTCCATGGATCACGTAGGTTGATTGGTTTAGCTCCGGCGCTGCACGTCCCACCTGATCTCCATCTAAAACCGGGATGTCGAGAATCGAAGCTAAATGGAAAGCTGCAGCGGTGTTTCCCCCACCAATTTCCGTAGGAATTACAGCCGAGACCTTCTTCCCTTTTCTTCTCTCCAATATTTTAAGAGCTCTTAGCATTTCTTGATCAGCCTTCAATTTTTGGCCTCGAGCCTCTTCTCCTGGAGGAGGTATAGAACCGCAGAAGTAGGCGCATACTACTAAAGATTCAGGGTCTAGGTCGGAAATGTCTGCCAAACTTAAGACCCTATCAGCTTTTAAGTCTTCCATCAGAATTTTAAGGCCCTCTTTTGGGTCGCCTCCTCCACCAGTCCCCAAGATTGCCGCGCCCGTTATGAGGTTTCTTATGTCTTCCTCCATCAGAATTTTAACCATAACTTTCACCGTTTCTCAAATATTTACTTTCCAAGCTTTCTGGCCAGTGCCGCTAGTTCAGGATGCACAAAAACGCCTTCATTAGATATTTGTTTTCCATCTATCCATATTGAGGCGTTAAGACAGATGCCATCCGTGTGAGATTTTGCTGGCCCCGCTTTTCCTTTGAAAGACTCCGCTTGATGCCCCAAACCCCACTCTATTGAACCCCAAACTCTTTCGTCTTCAATGATATAACCGCTTAGCTTTGCTCCCGGATTGCATCCATAAGAAATATGGGCGATGTTAAACATTGCTGAATCTTCAAAACTCTTGAGCCACCTTTCTAAAAGCTTGGCTTCGTGGCCTCCATAAATTTTCCTAACAACACCCTTCTCTACATTTAGACATATTGGGTTTTTGAGCACGCCAATTTCTTCGGGAGGCCACAGTGAACCATCGAAGACTATTTTGCCATTCACTGATTCCTCAATGGGAGCCCAGTCTACTTGACCTATAAGCATGTACTCTCCGGGTTTATCCTTAACTATGCCTTCAACGAACACGGGCCTTTCGGGATTATTTTCAAATTCCACATCCATTCCAGCTGGAGATGTAATCCTCATTTTCTTTGCGTTCCTCGTAAGTTCGGCTAATTTCTCTTGGAATTCAACTAACGTGGGGATATGAACTTTGCCTATACACCTTATCATCATATCCGCCGTCATGCCAGATAGACAAAGATAACGCACTCTGTTTGTTTGCATAGCCCTAATCCAAGCAGATGAATAAAGCAGGTATTTGTTTGAGAATTCTATCAAAATATCACAGTTAAGCATGGCTGCGGCCAGAGCTTTCGGAACATCCGGATCCGCCGCTTCCGCTACACCTCTTGGAGCCGGATACCGTACAACGGTAACTTTTCCACATGAATTATAAACAGCCTTTGCGGTTTCTTCAACTACTTTCCAATCACTTTCAGTGTCGGCGTAAATTAAGACCTCCTCTCCACATTTTACTTTAATCATCTCTTCCACAAGGGTTTTTGCAGCCTTTGCCAACTCTAAATCCATAAGCGAGCACATTTTCATCCATATCATTGTAAAGCTTAAGGGTATTTAAAACATTGCAGTTATAGCATCTTCAAATGTTAATGGGCGTTCAAGAGATTGCTCAAAACATTGATCAACGCAATTTTTAAATATCGTTTAGGGGGAAATTGAGCTATCGGGACATATTATGGGGAAGGCCGATTTTAAGGGTGCCATGACAAGATTACAGGCAATCTTGATTGTATTAATAATTGTCATAGCTGCTGTCTTAGTTGGCACTTACTACTTTTATAGACTCGCAACTAAACCATTAATTGCTGTCTACGCGTACGCTACAACAGACGTGATTGTTTTTTGGGATCCCAGCGAAACTTACTCTAATGAAGTTGTGGTGTTTAACAATGTTTATGAACAGCTTGTACGCTATAACCCGTTCACTGACAGTTTTATGCCTCTCCTTGCAACAAGCTGGTCTATTTCGGACAACGGCCTAGTTTACAATTTCACGTTAAGAAAAGGGGTTAAATTCCACTGCGGACATGAAATGACAGCACATTCGGTTAAGTATTCCATTGAAAGAAACATGCGTGGTTGGGATGGGCAAGGTCCAAAGGGGGCGTCCTACATTTGGGATCCTGTGGACCATATTAATGTTATAGACAACCATACAGTTCAATTTGTCTTAAAATATCCCGCCTCGCTACTTACCATAGCTTCAGCCGCATATTGCGCCCACATCTACTGTGAAAAATGTACAGAACAATATGGACATGAATGGTTTTATCAAGGGCACGAGTTAGGAACAGGGCCTTACAGGATTGAGAGCTATGACAAAGCTAAGGATATGGTTGTACTCGCCAAGTTTGATAATTACTGGGGAGGGTGGGAAGGAAAACACTTTGAAAAAGTCATAATCAAATCCGTGCCTGAATGGTCAACCGCGAGGATGCAATTAGAAGCTGGTGAAGTGGATTTTGTTGATAGATTACCCCATGAGGATATAGCTGCACTACAACAGAACCCCAAGATTGAGATAGTGAAAACCCCCGCTTACCAGAACTTGCTTGGATTCTTTAACACGAAAAAATATCCATTAAACATTACAGAAGTAAGAAAGGCTATCAGCTACGCCGTACCATATGGCGACTTAATAAACACTGTTATGAGGGGAAATGCTCGCCAGTCCAAGGGTCCGGTTCCTTATGGTTTATGGGGACACTCGGAAGATTTACCCCAATACACTTACAACCTAACTAAGGCTAAGGAGTTGCTTAGAAGCGTCGGGTTTAACCCGGATACACAGTGGTGCACGTTAGTATACACTTACAATGCGGGAGACGAGTATGAAAGGAGAACTGGTGAATTGTTAAAGGCAGAACTGGCAAAAATCGGAATAAATCTTCAACTCCAAGGAATGCCTTGGGAAGAGCAATGGGGTTTAGCTAAATCACCAAATCCTGAAGACAGACAAGACATCTTTGTAATGTACTGGTGGCCAGACTATCCTGACCCTTACACCTTCCTAGGTCCGATGTTCCATTCCGAAGAGGAAATAGTCTTCAACCTTGGATACTACAGTAATCCAGAATATGATCGTTTGATCGAAGAGGGATTCGCTATAGCTGGAACAAACAGGACGAGGGCTGAAGAACTTTATTGTCAAGCTCAAATGTTATTGATAGAGGACTGCCCTGCAATATTCTTCTTCGACATGCAATACGTAAGACCTAAAAGAGCTTCACTAAAGGGATATGTTGACAATCCCGCATACGCCCACGTAGTCTTCTGGTATAATTGTTATAGAGAAGAATAACCTTTTTAACATTCAGACACTTTAAAAATGTGGACGTTGCCGTGAAGCTACGCTACTTCATAATTCGACGAATATTGCTTTCGATCATAGTCCTTTTCGGAGTTTGTGTTATAACATTCTTTATAGCAAGGGTTATTCCAGCTAACCCGGCTGCAATGTGGGTTGGAACGCATCCAACGCAGGAGCAGATTGAAAGGGCTGAAAAAGAGCTTGGACTCGATAAACCTCTCCATACACAATTTTTAATCTACATGGACAAGCTTATACATGGAGACCTAGGGGTTTCTATAAGAACTCGCAGACCAGTAATCGAAGATATTCTCGCATACCTACCAGCTTCGTTGGAGCTCGTTGGAACTGGGATGGTGATAGCCATAGTGATTGGCATTCCACTGGGTGTGGAAGCTGCAACTAAAAAGGATTCATGGATAGACCATTTAAGCAGACTATTTTCCATAGGAGGAGTATCCATTTTTAGCCCTTGGCTAGGCATGATGGGACAACTACTTTTTTTCAAATGGTTAGGCCTACTCCCAGCCGGGGATAGAATAAGCACCATAGTAAGTATTCAATATCCAATTCAGAAAGTCACAGGATTCTATCTAATTGATTCAATTCTCACAGGCAATTTTGTGGCATTTCAAGACGCGCTTGCCCACATTATTCTACCAGCCTTTGTCGTTGCAGCTTACCCATTGGGACTGGTATCCAGAATGATAAGGTCAACTATGGCTGATGTTTTAGAAGAGGACTACATAAGAACCGCTAGGGCCTACGGTGTCCCCGAAAGGATCGTCGCCTATAAATACGCACTTAAAAATTCATTAGGACCAACTATAACGGTTTTAGCCTTATCGTTCGCCTATTCGCTCGTGGAAACTTTCCTTATTGAGATGGTTTTTAACTGGCCTGGACTTGGACGTTATGCTGCTCTATCCATAATTTCGCTTGATTATCCGGCTATAATGGGCATAGCCATCTTCATAGCTTTAGTTTATATTCTGCTTAACTTGGTAGTGGACCTACTGCAGGCAGTCATAGATCCAAGGGTGAGGCTGGAATAAATGAGAAAAATTCTTTTAACGCTGAAAAGTGAAAGAATGAAAGCGCGGTTCAGGGAAATATATTACAGCCTATATATCTTAAAGAGAAATAGATTGACATACGCCAGCTCTTTATTCGTATTGTTCTTGATTTTTGTGGCGATTATAGGACCTTTTGTAGTTCCATATCCAGAGGACGCATTTGGAGCGGTGCATCCGGAGAAGGCTTTCAGGCCGCCAAGTTTTGAGCATATATTTGGAACAGATGACGCTGGAAGGGACATTTTCAGTAGGGTGATTATTGGGACAAGGATCTCCCTCTCAGTGGGGGTTGTTGTGACACTTTTAACAGTGCTTATAGGAGTGCCCCTTGGATTAATAGCTGGTTATATGGGAGGGCTTGTGGATGAGGCGATAATGAGAATCACAGACATGTTCTTGAGCCTCCCACCATTATTACTAGCATTGGTCTTCGCCGCTGTGATGGGTCTTAGAGGACAGTCGTTCAGCAATGTACTAGTGGCAATAGCTGTCGCATGGTGGCCATGGTATACGAGACTTGTCAGGGGGCAAGTTGTATCGTTAAAGGAGCGTCCCTTTATAGAGGCAGCTCATGCAGCTGGTGTAGGACCGCTTAAAATAATGTTTAGGCATATTTTACCAAACTGCCTGACACCGATATTGGTTCAAGCTTCACTAGACTTTGGTTCTGTAATCTTAACTGCTGCCGGATTAAGTTTTCTAGGTCTTGGGGCTCAGCCCCCAACGCCGGAGTGGGGATTAATGCTAAGTATAGGAAGATACTACTTTCTAAACTACTGGTGGCTTGCAACTTTCCCGGGTCTAGCCATATTCGCTACAGTGCTTGCGTTCAATCTCATGAGTGATGGGTTAAGAGAAGCCTTATGTCCGAGATTACGAAGGTTCTAGGTGTCAAGATGTCAGAGCAACCCTTACTAGAAATCAGAAATCTGAAAGTCAACTTTAAGACTTATCAGGGCATAGTTCACGCGGTTGATATAGATTATTTTTCAATAGGCAAAAAGGAATACGTTGGTCTCGTTGGCGAAACGGGTTGTGGAAAGAGTGTTACAACACTGGCCATTCTCAAGCTTTTGCCTCCCTCGGGGAAAATTATAGGTGGCGAAATAATCTTTAAGGGCGAGGATCTGCTGAAAAAGAGCCCGAAAGAAATGGAGAGAATACGAGGAAAGCAGATTTCAATAATATTCCAGAATCCTTCGTCTTCTCTTAATCCCGTTTTCACGGTGGGAGAGCAAATTACTCGAATAATAATGTTACATCAAAAATTAACGAAGAAAGAGGCGGAGAAGAAAGCCATAAAAATGCTTGCTTTAGTTAGACTTCCAAATCCGCGGAAATTATTGAATAGGTATCCCCATGAACTTAGTGGTGGAATGTGCCAAAGGATAATGATAGCCATGGCGTTATCATGCAATCCAGAATTACTCATAGCGGATGAACCAACAACAGCTTTAGATGTAACCATACAAGCTCAAATCCTAAAACTGATGAGAGAATTGAAAGAGAAGGTTGGAGCATCAATCCTATTAATAACTCATGACCTTTCAGTGGTAGCCCAACTCTGTGATAGAGTAGCGGTAATGTACGCTGGCAAAATAATTGAACAGGGAAAGGTTCGGGATATATTTAAGAACCCGCTGCATCCATACACCCGAGGCTTATTGGAAGCGATACCTATTGTTGGTAAACGAGAAAAGCAGCTTAGAGGAATCGAGGGGTTTGTCCCAAATATGTTGAATCCTCCTTCTGGGTGCAGGTTTCATCCAAGGTGTCCTTACAGCATGGAAATTTGCAAAATAAAAACCCCCAGTAGATTTTATGTGGAGAATGAACATTACGTATCGTGTTTCCTCTATGGGGGAGAGAAACCATAACAGAGCTATTGAAAGTTATGGATTTGAAAAAGCATTTTCCGATTAAAGGACTACTGGGAAGAGTTATTGGATGGATCAGAGCTGTTGACGGAGTAAGTTTTAACATATATGAGAAGGAGACCCTTGGAGTTGTTGGAGAATCAGGGTGTGGGAAGACAACGCTGGGTAGAACCATCCTTAGGCTTATAGAGCCCACAGAGGGCATCATAATCTTCAACGGAAAAAACATAACTAAACTTAGCAAAAAAGAGCTAAGAAGTTTAAGAAAAGACATGCAGATAGTGTTTCAGGATCCCTATTGGTCTCTGAATCCCACAATGCTTGTTAAAGATATAATTGCGGAGCCCATCATGGAGCATCTCAAGGGCGAAGTAAGCGTGGAGGAAAAGGTTGTCGAGCTGCTTCGGCTTGTGGGTTTACCTGAAGAGGCCATGTGGAGATATCCACACGAGTTTAGCGGAGGGCAAAGACAGAGAATCGCAATAGCTAGAGCCCTTTCAACAAATCCGAAATTTATAGTCTTTGATGAACCCACTTCCTTTTTAGACGTCTCTGTTCAAGCTCATATAATAAACTTAATAAGTGAACTCCAGAGAAAGCTAAACTTAACGTATATGTTTATCTCCCACAACCTTGGAGTTGTTCAACATATTAGTAGTAAAATAGCTGTGATGTATGTTGGGAAAATTGTGGAAATGGGGTCCGTTGACCAAATATTCGAAGAACCCATCCACCCATATACGCAGGCATTGTTAGACGCCGTTCCAGTACCTGATCCTGACGTACAAAAAGCGCGAGTCTTGTTGAAAGGCAAGGTTCCAAGCCCTGAAAATCCCCCTAAAGGTTGCCGATTCCACACTAGATGCCTGTATAGAATGGAAATTTGCATGAAAATCGAGCCACAATTATTGGACGCTGGAAAATCTCACAAAGTCGCTTGTCATCTTATTAGTTAAGGGGGATAGCTTTGAAAATATTAGTCATAAACCCCGTTGGCACAAATCATTGGGATAAAAAGGATGAAGAATACCTTAGAAAATTTTTGGATGAAAAGAGTCAAGTGAAGGTGGTAAGCCTTAAACGGGGACCAAACTCCCTCGAAACCTTTGTTAATAAAGCCATTGTCTGTGAGGAAATCATAAAAACAATCGAGGAAAACAGGGGCATGTATGATGTAATAATTTTAAATTGTTTCAGTGACCCATGCATCGAGGCTGCTAGAGAAGTAGCAGACATTCCAGTTCTTGGCCCTGGTGAGACTTCGATGCATGTCGCATGTCTTCTTGGACATAAATTTTCAGTCATATCGCCTACTAAGAAGACCGCGCTTCAAGTTGAACTGCACGTGAGAAAATTAGGATTAGAAAAAAGACTTGCAGCAATTGTTCCATTGGAAATTGACGTAGAGAACCTCGAAGTAAACTCAGAGAAAACTATACAAATCGTCGCAAAGAAGGCGAGGAAAACCATAATTGAAGATGGAGCAGACGTCATAGTTTTAGGATGCACAGCTCTAGCCTACTGGGCGGAAGAAATACAAAAAAGATTAAATGTTCCAGTAATAGAACCCGCCGCCACAACCCTAAAATTTGCACAGATTCTTGCGTGCCTAAGCCTTAGAAAACATTGATGGGACTTGGCTATTTTGAAATCGGGTTAAACGGGCTTAAAATTGGTTATTTTCGTCCCGCCTTATATCAGGCTCGGAACACCTCGTTTTTCTTGGCGAAAATTCCCTTGACAACAAATCATACTTGCTTGCTTTACAACTTGACTCTTACTTTAACACCGCCCGCACTTCTCTCAGACAACTTCACCATCAACATTACGCAAATAACCTTCACACTCAAAACAAAGGCTCAACAACAAAGCCAACTCTTCCAACAAATCTGTAGGAAGCTTGCTGCATAAAAGTCCAAGCTTACAAATGCTTCCAAAATAAGCTGCCTCAAGGGAAAAATACGCACATTTTAAACCCGAAACAGTAAAAGAGGGATTTTGCGGAAATATCTCCATTCACCGTTGTTCCGGGTTCAAATTGTAGCGGCCGCACCATATCAGAAACCCACTTTCCGATACAATACAATTTAAACGCCTTGAAGGATATTCACCTGTTATTCCAAAGGTCCGCCAAAAAAGGCTCACCTAAGACTTTATTTTGCCAATATGGAAAAACATGATAAATGGGAGGTGAGGGTGTTGCCCATAGTTCACGTGTATGTTTGGGAGGGCTTTGGGAAAGACCGCGTAAAAACGTTGATTCAGGGAATAACGAAGGTGTTCGGGAGTTTGGGCGTCCCCGAGCATGCTGTTGAAGTTGTTGTGCATGAGGTCCCTAAGACCCATTGGGGTGTAGGCGGCGAACAAGCTTCGGAAAAGTTTAAGGATAAACCGTAAAGACTAAACATTGATCTGGATTAGCTCTTGGATTTTCCTTTTTACTTCACAGAGGTTTCTTGCAACGGCATCGGGCTGCTGTCCACTTTCCAATAGTTTTTCCAGCGGGAAAAATTGGGAAGCTACGAAAATTGTTTTCATGCCAAGCTGCTTTGCGCCTTTAATGTCTTCATCCGGGCTGTCTCCAATAAAGATGGTTTCCCCAGCCTCAACGCCAAGCTTCCTCAAAGCTTCATTGAAGATTCTCGCATGAGGCTTACGCCACCCAACAGCATCTGAAACCAGCACCACATGAAAAAAATCGTTTATTCCAACCTTTTTAACTCCGGCATAGATTACCGGCGCATATGTGAAATTTGAGACTAAACCGAGCTTATAGGCTCCGAAAAGCATTCCTAAAACCTGTTTTGCACACCTTCTAAGCCTAAAAGAGCTTACATAATCTTCAAAGAAAATATTTACCGCTGTTTTTATACGCCAGTCTTCAGGGCTAGTTTTGAAGCCAAGATTGTTAAGAGCCTCCGCAATCCAAACAGCATTCGTAACCTCAACCAGCTCTTGATAGCGCACCGCCCGATATTTTTCATGCGCCTTTGTATACGCCTCCAAAAACTCTTTTTGACCTACCTTGAAACCCGCGTCCACTATAGCTCTATAAAGCTTCACTTTTGAAACGTCTAGGCTGTATCCCTTCACGTTAACCAGTGTCCCAATAAAATCAAACAACACCGCCTTAATCCCAGACAAGCTCAGTTTTTCCCTCTTCTTATCTGCAATACTTTTTTGCAATATTTATTTCAACTTAATAAGATTTAGGTACGCCTTCAACCGTTGAATAAACACGTGCACCTTCATGTCATTTAGGGATTATCTGCACGAAAAAGCGGAAGAATCAAGACACAACGAAACAACAGCCTACTTGATGTTCTTGGCTGGAACAGTCTTCTTTGTTGGAGGAATCCTAGAAACCCTTTTCATATACCAGTTCGTTAAGGAGGCTCCCCAATGGTTCATTTTCATTCCATATTATACGGAACCGCATGTGGGCGCAGTTATGGGATTATCCCTGATAATAGGCGGCCTAGTCCTAATAGTCTACGGGATCGTAGCGGGCATAAACTATTCAAGGGACAGAAGCTGGTACATGAACGAACTGCGGAAAGCAAACTCGCTGGAAGAAGCTTTGCTATCGAGAAAAACCGTCGCCGTCAAAGAAGATGCTAAAAAGACGCCCATCAGAAAGCCTTCTAAGCACTCTAAGAAAAAATAACCCGAGGAACAATTTCATCTAATTTTTTGCCGAAGGCGGTTCCAGAAAGCGCTTCTACATTGCCCAAAACATTCTCGACGTTCAAGTCAAAAGGCACCTCACCCAGGAAGGGAACTCCGGTTCCAGCGACCTTGTCCTTAATGGAGAAACCTTGTTTCATCTTCATGTTTTCGATAATGCCTATAACGGGAACTTTCAATCCCCTTAAAAGCGTCAAAAGCTTCTCAACGGTTTCAAAAGCCAACACGGAAGGAGTGCAAACAATCAAAAATTCAATTCTCTTTACCAGCCGAATAATGTCTAGAGTGGCGTCCCCTATACCCGGAGGCATATCGATTACTAAGTAGTCTAGATTACCCCACAACGTTACCGAAAAAAGTTCTATCAAAACGTTTGAAACGTCTGCTCCCCTTAAAGGTAAGGCTTTTTGCCCAGAGAAGGCAACGATTGACATATATTTTAAGCCATGAATCTGCATTGGCAGTATGCCCTTCTCTTCTTTGATCTCAAGCTTTTTGACTCCCAAAATTCGGTGGGTTGAAGGGCTGGTAAAATCCGCATCGAAAAGTCCAACAGTGAAGCCCTTTTTAACGAGAGAAATGGCAAGAGTCGACGCGATTAGACTTTTGCCTACGCCGCCCTTACCGCTTGAGACGGCGATTATACGTTTCACGTTTTCCAATCGTTTATCTATAACGTCTACACGTGGATCCACGGGGCTATTTGACTCCTTTAATACTTTCAAGCAGCACACCTCTCCCCTCAAGAATTTCGAAATCTGAGCTGCCACATTTAGGACACTTAATGTAAGCGTGTATGGTTTCCGGAACAAAATGCACCGATTCCTTTGACTCATTATCAAGTTTGTTTTGGCTAAAATTCCACAAGTGTCCACACGCGCGGCAACGCAATTCCGCTCTAACAGTCTCTATCACAAACTGGGCATTTTTCAACTTGTCTGTTTTAAGCTCAGACAAAGCAAACTCTAAGATATCAATGTCCACTTGTTGAAGCTCGCCAATTTTAATTTTAATCTCTTTAACTTCAATTAACCCCTCTTCTTCAACCGTCTTGATGATGGACGAAATTATAGCTTCAGCCAAAGCCCACTCATGCATGGGAAAAGCCTTCGCACCGTTGAATTTAAGAATACTGCAAGAAGTCTATTAATTTATTGTTAAACGAAAAGCTTTTAGAGAACCGTTTTTGGTGATGGCCATGCCAAAGAAGAAGTAGCTTTTAAACATTGTTCAAAATGGCCTCACCAGCTTTTCACGGTTCTTTTTATTTTGTGGATATTGGCCGGAAGATCTAAATTCCTCTGTTCCCTTTCAGTTTAATCGGCGCATTTAATGAGCAAAGTTGCCATAGTCAAAGGATCTAGCCCTGTCGAAATAACAGTCAAAGCTCTTGAAATGATAAAGCTAAACTTAGACGAAGTTCTTTCATCTAGAAAGCCTATTTTGGTAAAGCCAAACTACATTGTCGCCAAGCATCCATCGACAGGAATGACAACAGACAGTAGAGTTGTGGAAGGGATTATAAAATTCTTGAAAGAACACGGGGTAAACGATCTCATTATCGGAGAGGGAAGCGGTTGGGCAGACACGTTTGAAGCCTTCAAAGTTGCGGGAATAGACAGGGTAGCCGAGGAGTGGAATGTGAGACTTGTTGATCTTAACAAGGACTGTTTCGTGGAAGTTCATCCACCGAACCCTCTAGCGCTTAAAAAAGTTATGGTGGCAGAAACCGCCCTTAAAAGTTGCATAATAAGCGTTCCCAAACTAAAAATTCATAGGCTAACCGCTGTTACGCTTGGCATTAAAAACATGATGGGTGCCTTGGCGTCAAAGGGTTCGCTACACAACGGAAAGCTACATGAAAACATTGCTGATTTAGCCTCTGTTCTGAAGCCAAGCCTAACAGTGATCGATGGAATAATCGCTGGAGAAGGTCACGAAACAAACGGAAGCCCGGTCGAAATGAACTTGGTCATTGCCGGCACTGACCCGGTGGCTGTGGATGCTGTCGGCGCAGCAGTGATGGATGTTCCCCCAACAGAAGTCAAGCATTTGGTTTTAGCTGAGAAAAAGGGGCTTGGAACATGCCGACTGGACGAGATAGAGATGGTCGGAGAACCCATAGAGAAAGTTAAACGAAAGTTTCGAAAAACAACATAGTTCAGTCCTTTGAAGAAACTTTGAGATTTTTAGGAAAAACTTTTAAGCCTCTTTTTTAGCCTTAAAGAAGCCTATGGCTGAAGAAGCTGAAGCCTCGCCGGAAACAGAACAAATTGGGATAGGAAAGTATAGAGACCAAATCATTAATGGCCCAATTATCCGCACCATTTTTTGGCTTGGAACACCCCCGCTTGTAAATCAACTCGTTGTTGTCGCCTATAATGTAATGGACACTTATTGGTTAAGCATGTATAATGAACGAGCCGTTGCCGTCCCAAGGCAAATATGGCCGATCCTCATGCTTTTCCAAGCCTTGGCAAACGCCTTAACTGCTGCCAGTCTCAGCATGATTTCTCAATACATTGGGAGCAAAGCCTACAAAGAGGCTAGCCTTTCTGCTTCACGCTTTTTCACACTAGCTTGCCTTTCTGGTGGAATCCTAAGCGTAACGCTTCTAACGCTTAGACACATAATTTTCACAGTGATCCTTTCCACACCCCCAGAAATCTTTGATTATGTAATAGCTTATTCGGGGATTATAGCGTTTGATGTGTTTTTTAACTATATCGCCCTAACATATACAACAATCCTTCAAAGCGTGGGGGACACGCGAAGGCCCGCCGCAGTTAATGTAGTTGCAGTTGCTATTAATGTTGCTCTTGACCCCTTCTTTATTTTGGGTATTGGGCCTTTCCCAAGGCTTGGAGTGATAGGGGCAGCCCTCACCGATGTCATGGGAAAGATAACATCAATAACGGCTTTAACATACGTCCTCCGGAAAGGTTATCCTGAACTCAAGGTGAAGTTTACTAAGCAGATGGACTTTGAATGGCTTAGGCTTGTCCTGCGCATAGGGTTGCCCATTTTAACGCTTGGTTTGCTGAACGGTTTTGCCTTTCTCATGCAACTGAAACTCATAAACATGTTTGGAGTTATAACGGCCACAGCTTTTTCTATAGGATTCGTGATTTTAGACATAGTTGACGCGGCACTTTGGGGTTTAAGCGGAGCCCCGGCCATAATGATTGGCCAAAGCCTTGGAGCAGAAAAACCTGAAAGAGCAAAAGAGGTCGCATGGAAAGCAACCGTGCTTATTTTCTTACTAATCATGGCCGGAGCCGCTCTAATATACCCGTTTAGAAGGAACATTGCAGATATATTTGCAGATGACATAAACATTATCAACGAAACGGACTTTTTCCTACAAACTATGTTGCCCACCCTTTCATTCTTCGGACTTTTCGCGGTTACCCTATCCATTGGAAGAGGCTCCGGGCACACGGTTTTTCCAACGATGCTCGGAATCTTCAGACTTTGGGGCCTCAGAATAGGGCTAGGCTACTTTCTAGCCTTTACGCTGGAGATGAGTTCCCTTGGGGTATGGCTAGCCTTCGCAATAAGCAACGTAATAGGAGGGGTAATAGCAATCTTATGGATAAAACATGGAACATGGGCAAAAGCGGTCATAAAGAAGACTCAACATTCTTAACGGGATAAAATGTGAGGTTGGCTGAAAAATCAAATTTTGGGCAAGTGTTTTATAGCGCTTTAGCAATTATCTCATTGAGTTGTTGAAGTTTGGAGTTCTGCAAAATAAAGGATGTTGAACATGAAGAGATTGATGTGCTGATAAACCTTTGTGTTCCGCCAGAGAGACGTGCTATTCCATCCTTCGTTGAAGGAGCAGCGGTGAAGCGAAACTGGGCGAGGAAAAGCATCGAAATGTTTGGCAGCATAGCGAAAATAGCCTACTTGAACGATTATCCAGCTGGCTTAATCCAATACCAGCCAAGAATAGAGGAAAAGGTTCTGGAAATAACATGCATATTCGTTCCAGAAGCACGAAACCAGCAGCGGGGTGTTGGGAAAAACCTCTTGAAGGCTTTGATAGAAGATGCTGGAAGGCCTAAACCATACTTTGGCGACGCGCCGCCCTTGGCTTTGGTCACATGGGCTTTTGGCGTTCCGGGCTATTATCCTCAAAACATGTTCTACCTTAAAATGGGCTTCAAAAAAGTCGTAGAAAACAATCCGTTTCTGCTGTACCATCCAGTAAAGGAAGGATATGTTTACCAGCCAAAAACTGGCAAGTATATTCCACAACCAGAGGATAAGGGGAAGGCCCTAATATTCTATGACCCGTCATGCCCGTTCTGTGTGTACTTTACTGAACAGATAAAGGCAGCCATAAGCGAAGTTGCGCCAAATCTGCCTATCCGCACTGTAAACATGTTTGAGGAGCAAGATGAGGTGAAAAGGCGAGGGCAAGTGCCTCTATGCACTGTTAACGGGAAACCAGTAACCGCCTTCTTTCTAGACAAGGAAAACTTTCAAAGAGAGGTCATGGAAGCCCTGAAAGGAAACTAAAGGTGAACAACGTTTTAGACGGAGATGGTGCAACTTCTGTTCTGTTTAGTAGGAGACAAAATAGTATTTTGGCCATTGAGGCCACTGTGTTTGGGCAGTTGGCGTTTCTTCAAACTCCACTTTTAGTTTCATGCCTATCCTTATGTTGTCTAGTGGCGTGTTCTTTATCATCCCGGGAATTCTAACCCCATTCTCTAGTTGAACTATGCCAACCGCATATGGCGCTATGTGTTGGAATTGTGTTGGAGCCACATGGATAACAGTGTATGTTAGGAGCGTGCCTGTTTGGGGGAGTTCAACCCATTCAAACCTTGTTGAAAAGCATCTATCACATAATGGCCTCGGTGGCAGGTGGATTTTTCCGCAGTTTAGGCATTTTCCACCCATTAGTTTTTTCTGGCCTATATACTTGTAGAACTGTTCAATCGTGAAGTTTTGCGTTTGTTCAGCCATGCCTTTTTCACCCCCTCATGTAGATGTGAACGGTGGCTGTGGCGCCGGAGCCGCCTACGTTGTGGGTTAACCCAATTTCAGCGTCGTCCACTTGCCGTTTGTCCGCTTGGCCTGTAAGCTGCAAATATATCTCGTAGGCTTGGGCTGTTCCTGTTGCGCCTACTGGGTGGCCTTTCGCCTTTAAGCCTCCGCTGGTGTTTACGGGTATCCTTCCCTTAAGGGATGTTTCGCCGCTTTCTGCCAGACGCCCGCCCTCGCCGGGCTTGCAGAATCCAAGGTCTTCGTAGGCTATTATTTCGGCTATGGTGAAGCAGTCGTGCACTTCCGCCACGTCTACATCTTCGGGTTTCACGTCCGCCATTTCATAGGCTTGTTTCGCCGCCAACTTCGCAGCCCTAAGCGACGTGAAATCCTCTCTTTCATACAAGCCTATCGTGTCGCTTGCTTGGCCAGTGCCAATTATGTGGACCGGTGTGTCCGTGTATTTTTTGGCTATTTCCGGCTTTGTGAGGATTAGGCAGCTTGCCCCATCCGTTATGAGCGAGCAATCAAAGAGTTTTAGGGGCCAAGCAATAACCCGTGAAGACAGAGCTTGCTCGAGGGTTATCTCCTTCTGCATGTGCGCCTTCGGGTTCAAACTTCCATTATAATGGTTTTTCACGGCCACGTGGGCTAGCTGCACCTCTGTTGTGCCATACTTGTGCATGTGGGCTGTTGCCATAAGCGCAAACAATCCCGGAAAGGTTATGCCATGCCACTGTTCGAAGGGGAAATCTGAAGCCATGGCTAGGAACTCTGTGACTTCGGGGGTGCTTCGATGCGTCATTTTCTCAACACCGCCCGCCATGACAACGTCGCATAAGCCCGAAGCTATCGCAAATATGGCTGCTCTAAAGGCTGCACCAGAGGAACTGCAAGCCGCCTCGGTCCTTATTGCTGGAACATGTAATAATCCAGCCCAGTCCGCCGCCGTGGCGCCTGTGTGCCCTTGGTGTTCATAGGATTCTCCCATGTGGCCGATGAAAAGAGCCTTTATGTCTTTTTTGGGGTCTAGGCGTGGGCAGCGTTCGTAGGCTTCTTTGGCGGCTTGGGCGAAGATTTCTCTGGCGTATAGGCCTTCAAGTTTTCCAAACTTTGACAAGCCAGCAGAAACTATTGAGGCAAGGGGTTTCCCCTTCAAATTAAACTTCTCCTAATTTTGTGGAGAGAAATCCATAGTTGAAAACAAGTATTTTTAAGTTTCCTCAACGTTTTCCGCAGTTTTTCATGGAAAGTTTTATGTGAGCTTCAGCTTAACCTATAGGCTCTAAAATGGAAAGGAGAGGAGAAAACTTTGAGTGAAGTTGCCATCGTAGGCGTTGGATGTGTTGGCTTTAGACCCGTTACACCTGAACTGTCCTATAAGGAGTTGATGTTTGAGGCGGCTGTTAAAGCCTACGAGGATGCTGGCGGAATAAACCCGAGAGAAGACATAGACGTTTTCGTGACATGCGCCGAAGACTACTTGGAGGGCTTTAGCATATTCGACGAGTTTGTTCCAGACCAGCTTGGCGCGGCCCTCCGCCCGTTGTTCACAGTTTCAGGCGACGGCATGCTTGGACTGGCAACGGCTTACATGCTCATAAAAACGGGCCAGTTTGACACTGTTGTTGTGGAGGCCCACAGCAAGGCTTCAGATATTCTTACATACATGGATATTGTGCAGTTCGGGCTTGACCCAATCTTTAATAGGCCTTTGGGCGGCCACCCCTACTATATCGCTGGCTTGGAGATGACACGTTACTTATATGAAACTGGCACAACGGAGGAGCAGTGCGCCCAAGTTGTGGTTAAAAACAAGAGGAACGCTATCCTCAACCCTTACGCGGCCTATGGCGCAAACATAACCCTAGACCAAGTGATGCGTTCCCAGAAGCTTTTCCATCCGTTGAAAAAGCTGGAAATAAGCGTGCCAGCCGACGGCTGCATAGTTATGGTTTTAGCTTCTGGAAAGGTTGCGGAAAAGCTTACAGACAAGCCTGTTTGGGTTAAGGGCGTCGGCTGGTGCACTGAAACCCCAAGCCTTGAAACCCGCGACTGGACTAGGGCTGTTTACACGCGGCTGGCGGCTGAAATGGCCTACAAAGAGGCGAAAATCACCAATCCATGGAGAGACATAGATTTCGCTGAAATCCACGACTTGTTCGCCTACAAGGAGCTTCAACACATGGAAGCCTTGAAACTTTGCGATTACGGCGAGGCTGGAAAACTGCTTGAAGAGGGCTTAACGGGCTTAGATGGAGAGTTACCCGTTAACCCTTCCGGCGGGCTGCTTGGAATGGGCTACGGGCTGGAGGCTTCTGGACTGCAGAAAGTCTTGGAGGTTGTTCTGCAACTGCGAGGCGAGGCTGGTGCAAGACAAATTGACAATGCCGAGGTGGGGTTAGCCCACACTTGGAGGGGGATACCAACGGCAACTGGCGCCGTGGCCATTCTGAGCAATGTTAAGTAAAGGAGGTGTGTTAGCATGTTTGGGAAAAAACGTGTAGCCATAGTCGGCGCGGGTATAACCCTGTTTAGGCGGAACTTGAAAGAAACGGGTAAAGAGTTAGCCTACCATGCGGCGAAAATGGCTCTTGAACAGGCTGGAATGGAGCTCCGCGACATTCAAAGCGTTGTTATGGGAACCGCCCCAGACGCTTTTGATGGAGTTCACATGAAAGGCGAATATTTGGCCGACGGCGCCGGAGCCTACCACAAACCCTACACAAGAGTTTTCGTGGGCGGTGGAACAGGCGTGTTTACGCCTTTAGCTGGCTGGTGGCATGTGGCCTCTGGAAAGTTTGACACGTGCCTCGTTGTCTGCGAAGAGAAAATGTCCTCGTGTTATCCGCATCCGCAGTACGCCTTCACAACCATATTTGACCCGATTCTTGAACGGCCCATCGGCATGAACCTCATTTGGATTTTCGCCTTGGAAATGCAC
>JAWBZV010000024.1:0-20101 GCA_038865865.1 Bathyarchaeia archaeon
AAACCGCCGATTATTGAACATATTATTGCGGCAAATTCGAGGTAAGCCTTATACTTCCATGCAACCAATCCAGCAGAACCGCCAAGAATTGAAAACTTTAATTGAGCTTAGAAGTTTTCGGAGGATGTTTTTATGTGGTACCTTCAAGGGAAATAGCGTTAAGAGAACTTATAGAAGAGGAAGAGCTAATAAAAATGTTTTCATGAAATACTTCTTTGTACAAGGAATTCAAGAGCTTCTTCGAATTTCATTAAAGTCTTCTCGTCCTTGATTCGGTAATTTCTGTAGTACTTCTTTGGTTCATTGAACATTGTTCTCAATTCTTCTTCAATTTTACTGTCGGGGTAGAACCAAAACTTGCTTGCGTCTTTGAAAGCAAACCAGACTGTTCCGTTTGCCATTACCCCTAGGGGAGTAACGTTTCTCCATTTTTTAATCCTAACAACGAATGAGGCGGTCTTGCCTCTTCCAAAAACAACCTCCAGCCCATCCTTCTCTAAGCAGAATTCAAGAAGTCTCTCAACGTAGTTAGCTTCTTTTTCACCCACGTTTTCCCTAAGTTGTTTAATGAACTGCTCCTTATCCCATTTTGAAGGAATCCGCCTTCGCCTCTTGTTATAGACGAAAACCAACTTCTTTTCTTTTTCAATTCTCTCTACAACTTCTGACAAGTCTATGATTTTAATCTCCTTTTGCGCTACTACTATCTTATCTTTGCCCAAATCATTTTTCCAGCACACTAAAAAGTCGCAATTTTTTAAATTTGGATGTAATCCATGTTTATGTTGCCGAAAATTAGACGCTTTTACCTCGAATTCTATTCCAACGTTTTCACCATCCAGTTTTGCGTAGCAGTCTGGAAAATCACCCGTGAACTCTTCCACTTTGAAGTTATAGCTTAAATATGGCAGAACCATCCCAAAAAGCATGACTACCTCGTATTCATAGGAAGGAGCAAACAACAAACCTCTAAAATTCTCAGACAATTCGGCACTCTTCTCCACTTTAAACCACCAATTCCATTAACATGTTGCAATTGCTTATAACCTTAAATTTCCATCCTTAACATACCCAAAAGTGCATGTTTGATTAGTGTTTTGGTGAGGGAAAAATGCACAGAAAGATGAGCTTGATTAGCTACAATGTTTCTAATGAATTCGAATTTGACAAGGACATCCCAGCATTTCACGAAAAATTTGAATATTTACGAGAAAAGTGAACAATACTATTCTTCGATTCTTTAAAGGGTTTGGGATTAAAAATTTATCGCCTCGGATTTTTCGTGAAAAGTAGCGGTTGCTACTTGTCTTTGGTTTTGTAAAACTTGCTTAATATTTCCTCTAATTCTTTTGCGCATTGGGGGCAGTAGTCGCTTGCGCCTACTAGGCGTGTAGTGTCTCCGACGGCCATCCATCCTTCTGGCTTCCGGTATTTCCATACTGGAAAAAGCTTAGACAAGTCTGTGTGAAGGGTTAAATCAAGCTCTGCAGACCCATCAACGATCTCCTTCCTCCCACAGCGGTCGCAAATAACCTCTTCTTGAACAGTGCGCCGGGTCAAGTCACCTTCCCTCAAATTAGCCCTACTTTTCTCGCTTTGTTAAACTTTTCCATCATCACTTTCTTGGGTTTTGCATGTTCCTCTACTGATGGAATTTAGAAGCTTCTCGATTCCTTTTTTGAAAACTTCCTGCTGCAAAGGAGAACCATGTCTCAATATAATATCTGTAACCTCAGCTAAAACAGCCTTTACTGGTTCTCTTATCTTTGTCCACTCCTCTCTATTAACTATTCTAGGGTTATGAAGCCAATCCCAAACCCTATCCCTAACATCAGCCGACATCTCAACAATTCTTTCCGCCCTAGGCTGATTAACCGGTCTAACAGCAATCCCCCGTTCAACCTTCCGCCACTCCACATTAGAAAAAAGAACCCTAACTAATATTTCCAAATCCTCACTCATGAACCTTCTTCCCCTTTACCTTTAGCCTTTTTCAAGTATATCATGAAGTATTACACAGCTTAGAAAGTCGTCCATATTGCAACCTCTAGGCTTACCTGTCTGTGATTGACCATAATTTTAAGTATTGGACAACGAGGGAAAATCTCTAACGAGAGAAACGATGACCAAAGATTTACTTCAGTTCTCGAAGAATCTAAAATTTTAAAATTTTGTTCTTTCATTTTTATTACCTATCGGATTGCCCCTCAGCTATGCCAAGCATTTTAAGGAATTCAGTAAAGTCCCTTTCGCTCATTGACTCACAGAGCCTTATAAAGTCGCTGGTCATGTACTTACCAGTTTTTTTAAGATTCTCGCATAATTCAATAAGCCTATCCCGGCCAAATTTGAATTCAAAAATTATATCGGGCAATTCTTCAAGAAGTCGAATGTCTACATCTTTGCGTTCAGAAATAATTTTTGTTACTGCCAAGTACTCCGCTAACACTTTCCAAAATTCTACCCTTTCATTGTTGTTGTCAAGCGCATAAATTTCACCGTGTAGGCAACTCAAAAAAATGCACTCTTCATCCCTAGTAAGTTGAGGCAATTTGTACCCTTGTCGCTTATAAATTTCGACAGCAGCAGTTAATGCTGCAGTTATATACTCAACAATCGTAGTCATAACGCCTTCTAAAGGAGCTACGTCTCTGCCTCTCAAAAATTGCGCAACCTTCTGCTGCCTATATTGCCTCCACCCTAAATCATCTAGTGAATAATACCTTAATCGGCGGTCTTTCCTATCCACCCATCGTTTAATTTCCCCTTTCTCAAGTAACCTCTTCAAATTAGATGCCAAAGCACGCCTACTTAACCCTGTCCGTTCAAGAAGAACCCCAAAAGTTGCATCTCCATATGACAAAGCCTCCCGTATAGCATTCATAGCCTCGATGGTTCGCTGAACCGCCCCCCTTCCAAACCTAAAATCCCTTTTCTCCTTTACAAAGGACATTTCACATTTCACCATTTTAGTATACATGGGAAACTTATTTATTAAGTTTTGTACACTTTACTTTTCCGGGTACTCAAATGGAAAACGGAATTCGAAGGGTCGTATGGATCCCGCAAAAACTGGACCAAGAAATCGAAAGTCTCCGCCATCACATCGGCTACACAAGAAGCGGATTCTACCGATATGCGCTCACAAGACTAGTAGAACAACTACTGCTAACCAAACAAAAAGAAGTACAACTTCAACCATGGCAAGAAATCATCGGAACCCTCAAAGAAGTAAAAACCGACAAAGAAAACACAACAGCCATCATCACATGTACCCAATACACAGACTATATCATTACCTACCCAAACAACACAAAAGAGGCAGAAACACTACAAGCACTCAAAAAATTAATAGGACAAAAAGTCGAAATACTCCGCACAGACATCCCGGAAAAATCCTTGCTCATAAGAAACTTTAGCGAACACTCAGAGTCGTACAAAAAAATTTTACAGTCATTGGCGGTTCGTTCAAGGTTTTTATGGGTTGCGTTCAAACTGGTTGCGTTCAATAATGCGTTATGGCATTTGGGATCACGTTAAAATGGGGTGTTTTGATGAAAAAGCCGGAGTATGAGAGGGGTTTTTGGCGGAGATTTCTGCGGCTTTCTCCGGATGGCAATTCGAGCGGATTTGAGAGTGTTGATTTGCTCTTGGAACATTTGCAGAGGATGACTAAAAGTTCATCTTCAAAGAAGCAGTATTGTTATAGCCTATGGGTTGCTTGTCTGTGGGTTACTAGGCAACTTAAACTGTTAAAAGAAGAGAAGCAAGAGCAAGCCAAGAAGCAATGTAAAACGAAAATAAGGTGGAGTAAACTTGCTGAAGAATTAAACTTTGACATTATTAACCCCGACCAATTGGTTTCTCTAGCTAAAGAAAATCCGGAAAAAATAGAACGCCTAATTCGAAAGTTGGCTTTAGAGTATTATGAACCGGAATTAGGGGCTTTTCGCTATGCTAATTACATAATTGCGACAGTGAATACATTCTTTGAAGTAAACAAAGTTGACCTTAAGATTGATTGCTTAAGTACACGTGGGTGCAGCAGGTTAAGGAAGAGACAGGAGTACATTCCTACTTTGGCTGAGGCGTTGAAAATGGCATCTGTTGCAGGAAGCTTACGTAATCAGCTTTTGATTTTAATCCCTACTTATAGTGGTCTCCGCAATTCAGCGGTTCGGGCGCTGGTTTATAACGAGGATTACCCGGACCCTTTGTTCAAAGGTTATACTATTAAAAAACAGCTAGAGCGAGGCGAAAAATGCCTTATGCTAGTCAGCCATCCAGTGGCGAAAAAACGTGACCCAAATGCTTGTAAAAATAATGTTCCGTATTATACTTTTATACCGCCTGTGGTGACTGAAAAACTTTGGCTCTATATTAATGAACTTGAAAGAGAGCATGGTCCTTTGCGGGATGACCAGCCGATTTTCCATACGGAAAATCGGAGGTTGCCCCCTGCACAAAGAATTATGACGCCAATATCTGCACGTGAATACCAGAAAATTGTGAAGGATGCTGCTAGACGAGCTGGGATAAAAGACTGGATGCACGTTACCCCACATAGCCTGCGAAAGACGTTTGACAGTTTCCTTCGTAACCAACCAGAGGATGTTAAGTTAGATATTAAAGAAAGGGAGTTTCTGTTTGGACATTTACTGCCTGGAGTCCAGGACGTCTACTTTGATAAGAGTAAAATTCAAGAAATGAGGGAAAAATATGCCCGCTTAAATTTTGAACCGTTTATTCATGTTGAGAAGGAACAACGTGTGGTTTCTGAAGATGAGTTGCAATCGTTTTTGCAGCAGGGCTGGCATTTTGAAGCTGTTTTACGTAGCGGTAAAGTTGTAATCTGGAGGAAAGTGGCTGAAAAGCGAAGCTTTGAAGATGCGACGACTCCGCCTATTCTCGAAAACATTATGCAAGATCAACGGAAGATGGTGCCAAATGCAAATTTGAATCAAACTGAATCAAGAAATGTAAATACAAAAAAGGAACTGGGGAAAACTGACAAGGCATTTTCAGCACTAGATCAAAAAGGAGGATACCTAGAACAAAACGAAAATCTGACTGAAACGAAACAAACAAAAATCTTGGACTATTTTTAACCGTATGGTCATAGATGTGGATTTTTGGTCCAAATTTGTGATTCGTAAATGAATAATTCTACGGTTAATCTTAATGTAAGGGGAAGATTCATGCCAAACTGTGAAGTTTGCAGAAAGGAGCTTCCTTTTCCTTTTGAATGTGAATATTGCGGTCGCATATATTGCGCCGAACACAGAAACCCAAAAGATCACCAATGTCCTTGGCAAATCATCTTCCAAAAACAACACAATCTGAAGGAAAAAGAAATTTCAGGAGAGTGGTCTGATCAAAAACAGCAAGTAGTTGAAGGAAAACCATACTTAATCAAAAGCACAGCAAGAAAGGAGAGCACTACTAGAATGAGCAAGCATATTTCCGGGTTTGGAGAGAAGAATTTTAAGCTATCAAAGTGGCACGTCCTAACGTCATTTTTGGTTCTCGTCGTCATCATCCAAACAGCACTTTGCGTGAATTTCTATCAAGGATATTCGGTTCTAAATTCTGAATACCAGAACTCAGAACTCCAACGTAATTCGTTACAATATTCCTATGATGTGCTTAAAGCTGAGTATGATTCTCTCTTAGCACAATATAACTCTCTCTATGCTCAATTTGATAGTTTAATTTCACAATACACAGAGCTACAGTCTAGATATGATGCTTTGCAAGCTAGCTATAATTCGTTGCAAAATAGCTACAACCTTTTGGTTTCGCAGTACAATAGGCTGAGATATGAAATTAACTTGCGGAGCCAACTTTATGAGGTTAAAATGTTTGTAACACCAAATGATTCAACTGTACGACAAATTGTGAATCAAATCACCGGTGGATGGAGTAATCCCTCGGATTGGAACGAGTTTTGGACAGACATCAAAACGATGTATGATTGGGTTGTAAACAACGTGAAATATAGGTCTGACGGGCTTTTCCCCGTGCTTCCTTCTTCACCATCAGGTAGTGTCTACTATGCTACACAGGTATGGCAATTTCCAAATGAAACGCTAAACTTAAGGGAAGGAGACTGTGAAGACATGGCAACATTGTTATGTTCTATGATATTATGTTACACTGGTGAAAGATATTGGACGGAGTGCGTATGGATAACCAGCTCCTCCAGCGCCCACGTAGGCGTTCAAATACCTGTTTCCGGAGGGAAAATTGTTATACTTGACCCAGCAGGAAAATATTACACTAAAGATATTTGGGGAAACCTTGTATCAAAAGACATATCAACGGAAGTGAACAATTGGTTGAACTATTGGATGCGGGATATGGGCAATGACGTAAGAGTGTATAGAGTGTTTGCAAACTACATAGATAAAACATTCAGCTCAACAAGCGAATATATATCATGGATGTATTCCAGGTGATGACATCATTTAAGGCGCAGAATTGCATAAGCTAAATTCTGCATAGTAATTACATTTAGGCAATAGAATAGCAAGAAATAAAAAGCATGAACGAAAGAAAAACCTCAACTATAATCGCTTTTATTTTTTAAAAATTGAACGTACTCTTCTATGACTTTATCTGGATCGATGCCCGTACCATCGAAGGCTCTTGCTACAGCCATTCGCAAGACCTTAAATTTGTTTTCAACAACCACTCTTCCAAAGTTTAGTTTTGCGTATTCTGCCCTTAAATACTCAACATCCATTTTGTTGAAGTACGTGTCCTGGGTTCCGGGCAATATGTGACCCATAAAAAATTCTTGGATCTTGGGATCTAAGCGCCCTCCGTCTATTAACTCGCTATGAAGGACTGTTTCAAAGGCTTTGCGCAAGCTATGAGGTGTTACATATCGCCATTGTGGTATCCTTGCTCTTTTAGCTGCCAACTTAACAATTTTCTGAAGCTGCCTTGCACTCATTATTTTTGAGGAGCGCTGGTCTTTTGGTATCTGGTTGTAGTCTGACGCAAATAGAGGCTCATTAGGCGCTATTTTACCGTATTTTTCTTCCCGCTCACGTAGGTAGAGCCTAAGCGCCTGTGTTGCCTCTTCACAAATGAAAGTGTAATAGGGAATGTTGTTTTTACATGCATTGGGGTCTATAAGCTTCATTTCTGGATATACAGGGATCATTACATTGTCGATGCCTCGTTTTAGTTCATCTTCAACGTCACGATAAAGTACAGCCCTCAAAGTTGCGTTTCTGAGCCCGCTACTATATAATGTTAAAATTATCGCACGGTCACGGAGAGAGCAAGCGGAATCCGCCATCGCATATATTTCATGTTTCTTTGGGATATATTCTGGTCTTTTTCTGTATCTCGAAGGCATGTAGTGGCTTTCTAATTCTAGTGCGTTGGCTCTTCTGAAGCCGTTGGCTTTGAAGAATCCTTTAAGAAGGTGAAGTATATTGTTAACATACCTTATGCTGTGTCTTCCGTCGTTATAGTAATCAACGTAGTCTTGGACTAGGATCTCTATTTTCTCTTTAGGCAGCGCTATAAGCTCGTCCGGTGTAAAGCCGGTAGCGCAGCAAAATAGATACACTTGCCTTAAATATGCTCTTCTTGAAGCCTCACTCCTGGACTTGCGCCATAGATGTTTGAGGAGAGCATTAACGCTCGTATACTCGCTTCTCCATCCGGACACTTTTAAAAATTTAAGAAAGTTTGCAGAATCATAGGCGTAGCTATTGGCCTCGATTGCGCCTCTAACTTTAAGCGTGTTTGGCGTTTGTATAAACGATAATTCTGTCATTCATTCTCCCTTTTCAGCTCATCGTACTCTGCAATTTTCGTCTGGACGGGTTTGCTGGGCGTTCTTGCGCCCTGTCTTTCAATAACATCAAGAATTCTGCTGGGAAAGGACTTGAGTTCTTTGTATCGATTCTGCCTATACTTGAAATCCTTTTCATCTCGTTGCTCCAAATTTTGCACGATTGCCAGAAACTCCTCGAAAATAGGCTCCAGAATTTGTAAGAAATTGTAACCCTTTTCAACAAGAGAGCCAATATCAATCAAGCCAGTCATAGCTATATCATACCATACTTGAAGGTGTATAGCGTACTCCGTAAGTCTAACAACATATAATCCACGTTCCGGAACAGTTCTTTTAATTTCCCTTAATACTTCAGCGTCCACCCCGGCGTTCGGTATAATTACATATCCAACATTTGCGTTCAGCCCATGCATGTACTCGGCAACACGTTTGACCTTAGCTTTAATAGTTTCAGCATCATTGGTTGTCACTTCATCGGCCACTATCTTAATTCTATGATTGTTTATGTAAACATCGGGCTGGTATTGCCCAATTCTCTCTTTAAACCGCACTTCACCATTATTGCGCCAAAAAGCCGTAGTAACCTTTTTAACACTATCTTCGTGCAAAGCTTGTGCCGCTTGTGCTTCTGCTATCTCTTGAAGTTGCACCTTAAGGGGATCCCTTTCTAACTCTTCGATTTTTAGCTTCAGACTCTTTATTTCCTCCCGCATTTGAGCATGTTCTCTCTGCTCAAGAACACGAAACGCTGACTCCAAACGATTTGCTATGTTAACAAGCTGCTCGGTTGTGTGTTCATAGACCAAAGCGCTTTTTTCGCTGATCTCTTTAAAGGCATTTGCTGTTGTTTCATTAATCCTCCCGAAAGTATCTTTGAGCAAACCGATGGATTCTTGAAGCCTTTTTGAATATTCTGAGTATAGCCTTTCACGCAGTTCTCTAGCATCGGAATCCTGCTTATCTCTTATCCTCTCAATTTTCTCTTCCAGACCTTGGAGATATTTTGTTCTTTCCTCCAGAATCGCAAGCTGAGCAACAAGTGTTGCAACATCTAATTGACGTTTCGCCTTTAAAAGTCTTTGAAAAGTATGACGCCATTTATACGCTATTATGATTGCACTAGTCACGGATATCAGTATGGATGTTTCAAGCCACATTTATATCACTTATTTCACTTTTTTGTCTTATAATAAGACAAGTAAGACAAAAATTTAAGCATTTCGCTTAAAACAAGATTTATAAACATAGTAAGACAATCCCATTGTAGTGATCGATAAATGAACAAAAAAACGTGGTCAACAAGACTGGACACGGAAACCGAGAAGAGGGTAAAAGCTCTCATTGAAAAATCCGGTTTAAGAGAGGCAGAAGTTCTGAGGAGGTTAATTGTAATAGGGCTAAAAAACGTGAAGGAACCGGAGGATTTGTTAAAAATTTAGGGATGCAGGGGCCTCGATGAACGTTTTGTTAGTTGAGCCCGGATATAAGAGCTTGTATCCTCCTTTAGCTCTTATGAGGATTTCATCAATGCATAAACAAAAAGGTGATAATGTCGATTTTTATAAAGAAGGCGCTGCGCATTACTTTGGTCACGTAAATCCCCGATTGAAAGATAAATACGATATTATTTACATAACCTCGCTTTTTACTTATCATTTTGCTCAAGTTAAAGATTGTATATTAAAATTTAAAACCCGATACCCCGACGCTGAAATTAAAGTGGGCGGTATCCTCGCTACACTTCTCCATGAAAAAATTGAAAAAGAGACGGGAATAAAACCGCATAGGGGGCTTTTTGAAGAGGCGGAAAAATATCCGCCGGATTATTCGCTTTTCCCAGAATTTCCATATTCAATTACGTTTACAACTCGTGGTTGTATTAGAAAGTGCAGATATTGTGTGGTTCCTATTTTAGAACCAAAGTTTATTGTTCGTGAAAACTGGGTTAACGATATTAATCCTACGTCAAAGAAAATAATTTTTTGGGATAACAATTGGCTCTGCTCTCCTAACTTGTTCACCGATATCGAAAAATTAAAGATTATTGGAAAACCTTTTGACTTTAACCAGGGCTTGGATTGCCGCATTTTTGATGCACACATAGCCGAGCGTTTATCGGAGACTAAGATAAACCCGGTAAGATTCGCATTTGATAATCCGTCGCAAGATGGCTATATTCAAGAAGCAATCAAAATAGCCAAAAGATGTGGTCTACACGACATAAGAGTGTATGTGCTCTATAATTCGCCAGAAAAATATGATACGCCAGAATTCTTCTATTATAGAATAAATGAATTAAACAAGCTTGGAGTGGCTGTGTACCCGATGAAGTATAGACCTATTGATAGTACTAATCCTAACTGGGTATCTCCGTCGTGGGATAAAAACGTACTTAGAGGGATAAAATTGGTTCTTGTATTCTTCTATAAGAAAGGCATAATTAAGAAGGGTCGTGATGGTTTCCTAAAAATGTTTGGTACAGACCCAGAAGAGTTTCAAGAAAATATGCGAAGAATAAATGCTTATGATAGGGCGTTATGGAAAAATACACGGAGAAGGAGACACCATGTATGACTATCAATCTTTGAAAAAGCTATTGGGCAAGTTTTTGGACGATGTGGAAAAGGGTGTGGATCCTGTGGACGCTGGATGGATTGATAAACCTGATATCAATTTCAAACTTTTTATTGAGAGAGGCATTTGTGAAGCAAAGAATGCAAAGGTGCGTATTGCTTTTCGTCCACTAGATAGAAGCCTCTTTCAGTATTTAGACAACGACGGCAAGTGGTTAGCAGAAGTTCACGATGAGATTATTAATGCAAAAAACATGCTTTATGAAATTATCCAGATATTAAATGACCCAGTTTTTCAACCAGCAATTGTATTTCTAGGATGGAAACGTATGCTCTCCACTTCATGTTTTCCCGTGCTAATTGATAAGGTGTTAAAAGCCGGGTTTACTGTCGATAAATGGGTATTGATGGCCATACGATCATCGGATGTCCTTTCATTAAGAGTTGTACGCAGATGGTGGAATGAGGATGAAATTACAAATGGGCTAAATGAACTCTCAATAACGTGTGATAATAATTATGGAGTTGAATTCGCTGATAAAGTTATGGAAATTTTAAAATGGGATCAGGTGATAGCTTGCTTTGACAAGAAATTGACAACGGCCTTAGGCATTTTATGGTTTGCTGATTCTAAGATTGCTAAACTACTGTATCCAGAAAGTTTAGTTTACGTTCAAAAAGAGATATGGAAAGCCACTGAAAATATGATCGGAGAAAAAAGCGAAACTATTAGAAATAATCTCCTAAAAACAATTAAAAATGTTGAAGCCGTGACAGGTGAAATTGATAAATTGGGTAGATTATGCCCGATAGCTCAATGGAATTTTATCATTCGAATACCTTGGTGATAGAAAATGAGTGAAGGAAGTATTCTCTCTAGGTGGAGGCGGCCAGACAGAGATACGTTGCTCGAGAATGTGTATAAATGCGGAACCCCTAACTTTGATCCATTCCCAACGGTGACGGATGTCATGAATGCCGCACATTGTTCAGTGGCGGCAGTCCACAACATACTTTATGGTAGAGACAACGCGCTAATTGAGGGATCAGGCCGAGAAATTGGAATGGGAAGGCTTTTTCATGAGTTTATATCTCACCTAAAGTCAGAGATTAGCGCTGGTAGAAGATTTAGAGATATACCTCAGATAAGATATCTCTACGAAAATTTTGCAAGGTACGAAGATGAGAGAAAGAGAATTGAGTGCTGGCAGTACTACATTGAGCCATGGTGTAGAAGAAAGCTTAATGAAATATCTAAAATTCCAAAGGATACTAATGCCTTTTTTGAAGTAAGCGTGGCTAATGCTTATGTTCCATTTTCATACGAGCAGGGAGAACGCACGTATCCACTTATGGGTAAAATAGACGAGGTAAATATTGAAAATCGGGTGCTTATAGAACGAACAACTATGGGCAAGCCTAATGATGATCATCCCCCTAGGCTAAAGGATTATCAATTATGGCTTCTATGGAAGGTACTCTGCTCAATTGATAATGAAAAATATCCGGAGATCTGGAGAAACATTAATTTTGACGATTTCAATCTAATTGTTGAGACTCCGTACCGAGATTTCTTAGTGAAAAAAGATAACCCAGAATTTGAGAGGCTAACACACACAGCATATGCTTGGATTCACGATATTCTCTTTGAAAGAAGGGGAATTCACGAAGCGTATGAGAGAAGATCCTGCACTTTTCTAAATCAAATGGAAGACTGTGGGCTTCGATGGTTATGTTACGGGAGAAGAAGACCAAGACCATTTCGAACAGTGAGGGAAGAGATGCATAGTGATTTTAGGAGAATATATGTTCTTTTGGCATACGAGTTGCTTTGGTCTAAGCATCTCTTTAGATATCAACTTACAATGCTAGACAGGTCTACATTAGAAGAACTAGGATTAACTACGTCAGGGAGAATTCTTAACTTTGAAAATGGAAACCTCGAAATAGAATTAGAACCGCAACAAATGGAACGCTTTCTGGCTCAAAGGATCGCGGGGGAACTAGGTGGCTATTACATTGTTTTTGGCTCATTTTTTGTCGGAGTAAAGCTGAAAGGCGCATTTGTTGAACAAAAAGGCGAAAATAGGGTGATTATCAATACTACAAACGTGAGAGTTCCTCATTCAAGTACGGCGTTGATAGTTCAAACAGACCCTGAGATCTCAACATACATTGACCAACCATGGTTTCTCACGGAATGGCTTCAAAGAGATTTATATTCGCTTGAAAGCTGGGGATTGGAGAGAGACGATCGAGCCACTAGTAATCCAACGATTCGATTGTTAGAAGCTATATTTGGAGTTGATCGACTTTGTAAAGGTGGCAATAATGCTAGACAATAGGGAGCTTATTGCAGACAGAGTTGAGGTGTTATGGAAAACTTTTGATGATAATCAGAAGGCAGCAGTAAACGCTATACTTGATAGATGGTACTCTGCAAGAGATAATTCATTTGTTCTGCCAGTAATAGATGGACCACCTGGAACAGGAAAAACAACAGTGGCTGCTGTTGCAATAGCTAGATATTTACTGGAGAATCCTAGGGAGCAAGTACTATATATGTGTTATACTAACTTCGCTGCTGATTGTGCCTTAAGAATTCTTAACGAAAAACTCGGTTTCTCTGAAAATCAAGCAATAAGGATCCCTGCAAATCCACGAGAACGTAGTCCAGGAGTATTTGGATTCAGCGACTTAGAAGACCTAAGCGGTCATGAAAGGAGGATGTTGGAGAGCTGCCCGGTCCTTATATGTACACTGCATAGAGCCAGTAAAGCGGCGAACTTAAGAAGAAGGGGTACTAAGGTCATAATAGATGAATTTAGTCAGGTAAATGTCCCAATGTTTTTTGCAACTGTAGAAAGAGTTAAGTACTTAGACCCGGAGGGCTACGCATTACTTGGCGACCCAAAACAATTACCGATGGTTACTACTCAGCCAATTCTTTACCAGAATATATGCTCATTTATCTTAGGGAAGAAACAGGATTATGAACCACATAACCTAATTCTCCAGCATCGAATGCATGAAGAAATCTGTGCAGCAGTTAACTCACTTCGGAGAGCACTGGGCACTTATGATATTGAGACATCTCCTAGAGTAAGGGACAGAAAATTGACAAGTCCTCAATTTGGGTTCCAATGGAATGATAGCGTAGCCTCTGATCCTGTTTTGCGAGAGATACTTGATCCCGACAAACCTTTTGTTATCATTAATACCGATAATTTGAACGCCCATGAAGAAGTATGTTATAGAGGGTCAATAAAAAATACCGCTGAAGCACGATTAGCCGCCACCATTGCAAAAGCCTTTTATGAGTCTTATCAGACGGTAGATGGGACAAGACTTCATCCAACAATTCTTTCTCCGTATTCAGCGCAAGTAGTGGAGATTTCACGGTATCTTCCGCCCCATTTACAAGACAAGTGTACTACAATCTTTAGAGCACAAGGAAGAGAATACCCGTGCGTCATCATATCATTTGTAAGAAACAACCCAAATAAGTTCATAGGCTTCCTAGATGAGCCACAGCTGAGGGCTCAGACGTACGTCGCTTGCTCAAGGGCTCAAGCAAAACTCGTTGTCCTTCTTTCGTTTCGAACTTTTTTGAATGCAGGCCACGCTGATTTTGATTATCTTTGCAACACAAGTAGTGCCCATAGGGTGGACGCATGCTAGACTTTATAATTTACACGCAGCCGAGGGTTAAGAGAGGCATAAAAGCAGAGGTCGCTAAAGATACGTACTCATTGAATGAATTGTGGGAAGCTCCAAAATCTTCAACGCTTAAAGAATTAGAAAAAATCGTGAAGCAAGGAACGCTAAAATTCACTGGAGAAATCGGGGAGTATAGATGTTACCTTTTCACTTGTAAGTATCTTGAACGCCACGGTCCATCTTTAGTGGAAGTTGAACGTCCGCTGGAATTTTGGCAAAGTAAAGAAGGCGCTTTCGTTATTTCCTTTGGTTTTCCGCGAACAGCGGCACGTGTAGGGATTTCGCTGCTTTCATTAGCAATTTTCGGAGACCCTACACAAATAACGCCATTCCCGATATCTAAACCAGATTTTCTTAGACTCAAGGATGCTGTGAAGAAGCTTGGAGGGACCATTACGTTGATGGATGTTAGAAAAGCTTCTTGGGGAGAGGGTGTGCTCAGACAACTTATGTTAAAAGGGCTAAGGCTGGAAAATATCCCAGGACTGGATGAAGTACTGGAAAGGGCGGATAGTATCAAATCACTCGGTTTTATGTTTCGCAGTTTCAGAACTATAGATAGAAAACTTTCTTTTAGACTTGTTGATTGGGGTGGTGGTCAAATTTACACACCTGCAGATCCTCAGCCTCACGAAAGAGCAGAGCTATTTAAACTGCTTGAGGAATCCATATTAGGCATAACATAAGTTGCAAAGACAATCAGACTGTTGGGGATGAGAATGGATGACTTCAAATGTTGATGATTTTATGCTGGAGGAATACCGACAAATTGCCCAAGCCTTTTTTGCACTTCATACCCAACGGAACCAGTTGCTAAGATATTACCTAACATTAATGACTATTGGAGTTTCAATTGTAAGTGTATGCTCTCAAGCAATTCCAACAGTACTTTCACAAGCGCAGACAGTATTGAATAATCAACTATTAGGAATGATGATACTATTTTTGTTTGTAATGGGCATGATTATTTTTATTGCGATTATAGGTGTGCGGCACGATATGCTATTCTATGCTAGAACCATCAACAGCATAAGAAGATATTTTCAAGACAAAAATCCTAGCGTCAAATCTTATCTCATACTACCTACGAGCAACCAAGTACCGTCTTTTTGGGAAAAACCATTAAAGTACTTCTTTTGGGAAGTTTCATCCATAGCCGTGGCGAACAGCTTTATAGCTGTTATGTCATCATCACTGTTAATAGCTTTGGAAGGTTTGTGGCTACTTATAGTTTTTGTTCTTTGCTTATTCTTTCATGAATTGATTTATGGAATTTTATCAGCGTTACGGGAAAGAGAATTTCGAAAATAGTTGTTATATGCCAAGTCTTGGTATGCATGCGAGGTACGCTCTTCTTAGTTCCTTTTTGTCAATATGATGGTATATGTCTATTGCCTCGCTTCTTTTATCGCCCCTAAGCTCTTTAACATATTCCCTTGGCATTCCGTTTCTTAACAACCATGTTGTAAACCAATGGCGGCAGCAATGTGGTGTAAAATGGTCTTCCATTCGCTTGCTGTTAGGATTATGCAACCCAACTTTCTCCGCATATTTCGTGATAACATCATAAACACCATGCCTGTTAAGCCTCTCCCCTCTTTCATTAACAAATAAGGCTCGACAATCCGGCGAAACTGGGTAGTATTTACGTGCGTTTAGCCAGCGCAACAGAACCCTAGCACATTCATCATCAAAGAAAACCGTTAAATTACTTCTCTTTGGATGAGGTTTAAGTTGTATACTTTGCTCCTCCCAATTAATGTCGTCAAGGTCAATGTTAATCAATTCCTTTCTACGTATTCCAGTCTTGGCTAAAAGAGTCACTATGGCTTTATCCCTAGGATCAAGAATGGAGTCAATTAACATCCTCATCTGCTCAACCGAAATAAGCTTCCTCGGCGGATCCTCAACATACCGTCCGGTTTTATATTGGCGAATATACCTCTTCCTAAAGGGCAAAACATGATTTTTCTCAACCACACCTTCATAAACAAGAAAGTCGTAAAAACTTGAAAGAGCAGAAAAATAATTCTCCAAAGTCTTCACGGAATAACCCTTATCAAAAGCTAAGTATTCCAACAGCCTTTTCAGAACATGTTTGTCCAAATTAACAAAAGAATAGCCATTACGCCTCAAGAAAGCACACGTTATCCGCAAAATAGACTTGTAACTTCTGATGCTCTCACTTGAAAAATTCCGCAGCCTACAATCAGCAATAAATTCATTAATTAAAGCTTCATCACTTAACGGTTCACGCTTAATTGTGCTAAGTTGTGTCTTCATCCAATCCACTTCCAACCACGAGCCGAAGACTTAACAAGGCCCCATCTTTCCAGGTTTTCTAACTGTCTAGTAACAGCTCGAACGACCTCATGCTCCGTTGGGCTTATACCAAGGTATGCTAGGATTTCCTCACCTGAAACAATCACTCTATTTTTAAGGAGGTCTATCAACTCCCGCTCATATGTCCGTACACCCTCAAACCCTTCTTCCAAAAAAGGCTTAGCTCTATAAGCCCTTAACTCCTCCTCTAGCCTATCAACAGCCCTTTCTAAAAGCCGACATCTCCTAGAAAGCTCATTAATCTGTTGCCTTAACTCCTCATTCTCCTTAATCAGCTCATCACGAGACTTAAAAAGTTCAGGTTCTTCCCTCAACGAGCTCTCCACACATTCAATGACAAACTTAGAAATGCTAACTCCAAGCTCTTCAGCCCGCTTTTCCCAACGCTCTTTCATCTCGAAAGAGGGGAGATAAACATAAATTGTCCTTTCCTTGATAGTCTCGGTTTTCCGCATTAGGGCACCTAATATTAAAAAGAAAATCTGGAGTATTAAAATTTACCGGTAAATTGGCGCCGGGGAGGGGATTTGAACCCCTGCGAGCCCGAAGGCCCACTGGCTTACTTGTCAGGGCCCCATTTGGCGTTTAGGATCTCGAGGCCAGCGCGTTGACCACTCCGCCACCCCGGCCCAAAGTCCTAAAGAACTTGTTCGATTCTAAAAGGGTTATGTTATAAGTGATGGATAAAGCCATCTTTTGCCTTTTGCGCGTTTCTGCTCATCCCATTCGTGAAGAATTTTGACTGCTTCGTTAGCGACTTTTATGGCGTTTTCTTCACCAGCACCGGGTTTAAATTCGCCGGTGCATCTGTTTACATAAACGGCACATACAGCTCCGGCCCTTAAACCGTAAAGGTTTGCCAGCGTGAACAGCGTTGCAGCCTCCATTTCAAAGTTGAGCACACCAGCCTTCTGTAAGACTGGCAGAACATGGCTTGTTTGGGTTTTTGTTGGACGGTTTTGTCCAGCATAGAAGTCTGAGCTCGTGGCGGTTATGCCCACGTGATAGTTGCATACGCCTAAAGCCTCAGCTGCCTCAACAAGGGCTAGTAAAACTTCATAATTGGCTACTGCCGGATACTCTGGAATTACATAGCAGTTGCTTGTACCGTCGAGGCGAACGGCCGCGGAGGAGATGATCAAATCGCCACACGCAATGCTCTCCTGTATTGCCCCGGAACTCCCCACGCGGATAAACGTGTGGACACCTATGGCTGACGCTTCGTTAACAACTATAGACATGCAGGCTGGGCCGATTCCGCTGGACAAAGCGGATAAAGGAACGCCTTTATAAGTGCCCGTTGCACTCCGGAATTCACGGTGACATGAAACTTCTCTGGCGGAATCCCAGAATTTCGCTATTTTCGGAACACGATCCGGGTCCCCTGGAACTAGAAGGTACTCAGCCAGATCACCCTTTTTGCAAGCAATGTGATATTGCTTTTTATCCTCGTCTGGCCAATGCAATGCCTTTCCACCAGCGTTAGGTTTTTCTGGCTTTTGGCGTAACCAAGTCAGCGATGTCTACGCTGTGTTCGTATATCTGCTGCAATGTTGAAACTGCCGCTAGTATGTAGGGCATGGCTTCAAGGCTTTGTTCTTTAACGCTTTTCTCCACAGCCCCTAAAGTTTTCTCCACTTGAGGCCTCATGTTTCGTACCTCTTCAGCTAGGGCGACGTCGCCTTCGAGGAATGATTTTAAAGCGTTTTCATGTGCTCCATAGACCATCACGTGAAACTCGACTATCAACTTTTTAAGGGCCTCAGTTAGCTTTACACCCTTCAGGTCCAAAACTTTGAACGCTGCCCGTACACATTCATCGCCTATTGTCTCAACTAGGCTGGCAGTTAAGCGGTAGTCAAGACACTCAATGGGCTGCAAGCCTAACTTCTCGCTTAAACTTGGGTTTTGAATTATGGTTCGCAGAATCCTAACAAGCAGAAAATACAGCCTATTAACCTCTTCATCCCTTGCAATAACACTCCTCGCCATATGAACATCGCCATTCACCAATGCATTTACAAAGTCTCTATGCATACCAGCCACGATCGCGTACCCGCGTCGAAGAATCCTTTCAGGAGGAAAACTTGTCGGTTCAAGGAGACATTGTAAAACTATTTTTGAATGGTCCTCCTCGACGATCTCCAAACCAACCAAACGGCTAGCGGTTTTCTTAACGATTTCCCGCATCTCAAAGCTAATACTTTCCTTGCCCTCAACTCGTATTATGTCGAAACCAAGCAGATACTTTCCAACTATTTCACGACTCAAGTATGGTCCGGGTTCCAAAACAACAGTGCGAACAGGTGGAACTGCACCGTATTCGGGGTCAATCAAAAGTTTCCCGTCGCTTGTCTCATTCAAAGCCACAACAGCTCCCCTTTTCAAGCCGTAACGCTCAGCCCATTCCTTCGGTAAACAGACGAAGAATGTTCCGCTTGGCGTTTGCTGGATTCTTCGAAGAGCACTCATCTAAACCACCAAACAACTTTTGGCTAACGCTAGCAAAATTAAAACGATTGCAAGACTATATAAACTTAAGCGTAAGTGTTGAAATTGAGAGGCAAAATCATAATTGGTATAGATTTAGCGGGCAAAGAGGAAAAACCAACAGGATTAGCTGTTTTAGAACATAAAAAAGTCGAAACATGTTTAGTTTACACAAACAAAGAAATTCTAAACAAATTACGTAATGCTAAACCATCAATTGTGGCTATAGATGCCCCGCTTAAACTCCCAAAAAAGGGCTTTCTGCGGAAAGCGGATTCAGAGCTTATCAAAAAAGGCTATCGCGTTTTCCCACCGGGCTTGCCAGCCATGAAGACGCTTACGATGCGGGCTATAAGGCTAAATAGGTTAATAACAAAAAGCGGAGTAAAAACAATAGAAGTGCACCCTACTTCAACAAGAAAGGCGCTAAACATGCCGACAAAGGACTGGGAGAACATTCAAGAAATCTTCAAAAAGTTGGGACTTAGTGGGACGGTGGAAAAGCGAATGTTGACTCCTCATGAGCTGGATGCGATTACAGCTGCGTTCACAGCATACCTCCACCTACAAGGTTTAACAGAAACCGTCGGCTCCAATGACGAAGGGTTTATCGTGGTGCCAAAAAAGCTCAGCTGGCAGGAAATAAGGATATGAACACGTTTGAGAGACTTCAAAAAGCCGTTGAATTGACAATTGCAGCAGGTTACCAGCTCGACAAAGACGCTTTTGACTTCCTAAACCTCATAGCAGACGTCGAAGACCCTGTAGAAGTTATGAATAAAGCCTTAGAGAAAATTAATGCCCTTAAGGATAAGCCATTATTCATTGAAAGAGCTTTCCTCGAAGAGCTCGTTAAAAAGCCAGAACCAGAGAAAAATTCAATTTCTCTTCAGACAGCGCAGGCGACTTTTTCAACCACAACTCCTTTTGGGCAAGCACATCAAATTTTAGAAGGTAAAAGGGCTTTTCATCCACTTGCAAAGGAAATAGAGGCAGACATAGCAATTATCGACAATCCCGGCGCTAAATTGAGTTCAAGCGGAACCCTAAGCGATTACCTGGACTACTTTAGAGATCGGTTCAAGAGAATGGAAAAGCTACTAAGGCAAAGAATGGACGCCCGCAGTGCAGTGTCCATAATCGACGCTTTGAAAGCTTC
>JAWBZV010000025.1:0-18383 GCA_038865865.1 Bathyarchaeia archaeon
TGTGCCAGTTTCTAAGGGGATGGAGATAGTTAAGAACCGTGTTTATCCCGAGTTTACGATGCATCCCATGTGTGGAACCGCAACCTTCATAGTTGTTGAGGAGGATGGCACGTACAAGCCTATAACTCAATATGTGGACGTGGACAAGTTTGCGGAAATTTTCTGGGACATTTACTACACTGGCTTGAAAGGTAAAAGGACTATGGCGAAAATGAAGTTGTTGGAGTTTCTGCCGATGGTGAAGTCGCCGCTTGTTAGAGGCTTACTCAAAGACGTTATAACTAAGGGAAGCTACGAGGCTCTTGGAAAATTCATGCGGAGAATCGTCATGATAGGCATAATGCACTTCATGGATGTCTGGAACCTCGACCTAGATAGGGTTCAAAAATGCGTCATCCACTATGCTACTCTAGACGGCAGAATAATGCCTTTCTGCACGTATAACAGTCTCCACAGAAACAACGTTGAAAAACGGTTCGCCATACCGGTTAATAAATGGACCGAAAAGACGGGAAAGAAGCTAAGCGAGCCCGCCTAAAAGCATATACTACTTGAGCATTTTCTCCTCTTCTTCCGTCCTAATACGGAGACTGCCAAAAACAGCGACCATAAACGCCACAATAAAGTTCAATAGCCACAGTACGATGGCTACATTTTGCATTCCGAAAACCAACGATAAACAAATGGCAGCCACCGCTATTACAACAAAAACCATTAGAAAAACTTTGTTTAACAATGCATAGTTAACCAACTTGACCCTCCTAATTTTTATGATTTTAATTACAAACATCCAAATTTAAGTTTTTAGAAGCAAAGAAAATGCTAATATTCAAGCCAAAGTTAGCCACTTCTCTTAAAGTGAGGAATTATTTCCTCACTATAGACTTTCAAAGTTTGCCGTGGATCTGGACCAGCATTAATGAGTAGAATGTGTTTAGCACCAGCCTTTACATATTCATTTATTTTTTCAATGCAATCGTCAGCTGTTCCAGCAACTGAAAACTCGATTGCTGCCTCTCTCGGTATAAGCTCACTGTAAGCTAAAAACTTTTCAATATATTCCGAATCAAGCAGTGCCTTGAAATAAGATAAGGATCGCAAATTCTCGGGAATTTCCACATTATAACCCGCTTCCTTCAAAAGGGTGGGTACAGGCACTATTTGAGCCTTTAGAGATTCGATTTGTCTATAGGCTTCTTCAGCATTTTCGGCGACAGCCGTGTAAAGGTAAATTCCCGTGTCTATTTCGTTCAGCGACCGCCCAGTCCTTTCGGCTCCCTCTTTGACAAGGGCTAGACGCTGTTTATAAAGCTTCGGGGGAAGCGGAATAGACAACCAGCCGTCAGCAAGCTCTCCTGTCAACCTTAAGGTTTGTGGACTATTGGCTCCAAAATAAATTGGAACTTTGCCCCTCACTGGTGTGATTTGAAGAAAGGCGTTTTTAAACTTCCAAAATTTTCCATCGTAATTCAGTATTTCTCCAGCCCAAAGCTTTCGTAAAATACTGACAAACTCCACAAGTTTAGACACAGGCTTTTTCCAGTCTATCCCAAATGGTTCAAGGTTCATGGCCTCGCCAGCTCCCAAACCAAGTATTGCTCGACCGCCCGAAAGCTGATCCACCGTTGCAACTTTCTGAGCAAAAACTGCCGGATTATATCTGTGTGGGTCGCTAACACATGTCCCTAGAAAGGCTTTATTCGTTAGAACAGCGGTAGCAGCCAGCATTGACCAAGCCTCCGGCACTATTCCGGGCGGTATAAATAAAACATGGTCTGGAAACCATAAAGAATCAAAACCAGCCTCCTCGTTGACTTTAGCTATTTTAAGCAGTTTATCCACAGGAGTTGCTGGAACAGGTAGGAAGCAGCCGAATTTAACCATATCCACATTGGAACCCATCGCGAACCCGAGTTGTTATATCCATGTTGCTTAAATAACCTTTACCCCATATCCATACAAGGCTCATCGCTTCAAACAAACAACATTTTTATTTACCTTTACTGTTAAGTAAGTTCAATGACTGCATCAACAGCCATTAGCGACGTTTGCAAGAATCCAATAGAACTGTTAGAAAAATACAAAGAATCTGGAATCAATGTGCTTGGTTATTCATGCAGCTACATCCCAGAGGAACTAATAATTTCTGGAGGCCTTCAACCGTATAGGATACCTAATTTGGGATCAGTGACCAGCCCATTAGTGCCCACGTTTATTTGCCAGTTCGCCAGCGCGGTGCTTCAGAATATTTTAAGGCTCGAGGAATTTTTCAGTGGGTTTGTCATAGCCCATACTTGCGATCCGATGTGGAGACTTTATGACATAGTGAAAAAGAAGGCTCGTAAACCAATTTTCTTTTTAAGAGTGCCGCATAATGTGGAAGGGGAACTTTCAATAGACTTCTTTAAGAAGGAGCTTTTAAGATTTAAAAGGTTCTTAGAAGAGAACTTTGACGTTGAAATCAACAATGAAGCTTTACGCAACGCCATAGAAGTATGCAATATGAATAGAAACTTGCTAAAAGAAGTTTACATGCGTAACAGCAACGGAAAAAACCGTGTTAACGGGCTATATCGTTTACAGCTTACTCTTGCAAGTATGTGGATGCCCAAAAAAGAAGTTAACACTCAAATCAAAAGTTTAAGTCTAGAAAACAATGCGACAAGAACTGGTAATGTTAGGATACACATAAATGGAACGGCAATTTATGATTTGAACATAATAGAGATTGTAGAAAACGCTGGATGCTTTATAGCGTCTGACGATTTATGCACCGGTTCAAGGTATTTCTGGGACAACGTTAATGATTCAGAGGATCTAATTCGCGCATTAGCAAACAGATACATGCAAAGAACCCCTTGCCCATCCCACGAACCCATTGAAAAAAGACTTCAGTTCATGGACTTCATGATTGAAAAGTTCAAAGTGCAAGGGGTTTTAACGATTGCCAATAGATTCTGTGACCCAATGTTATATGAGGCCGTTCATGTAAGAGAAATGCTTACAAAAAAACACGTGCCAGTCATGTTGATAGACTATGAAAATCTTGGGCAGGAAGCGGGCAGAATAAAAGCGAGAATTGAGGCTTTCATAGAATCTCTGAGTGAGTTAAGATGAATGGAGAAAAAAGTAAAAGCCGCATACTCCAGACAACGAAAAAGATAGGAGAACTTATTCTTGAATACTTTGCAAGAGCATCCGAGGCTAAATTGCAAGGGAAGCCCGTAGCATGGATAACCGTCTTCACACCGATAGAGCTACTCCGCGCCCTTGGTATTTACCCAGTTGCCCCTGAACACTTTGGAGCAATGTGCAGCGCTCGCAACATTATATTAGACTATCTCGAAGAGGCTGAAAGAAGGGGCTACTCTCAAAACATATGTTCATACAGCAGATGTGGTTTAGGCTACGCTCTTAGTGGAATGACAGGACTCATGCCACCTCCAGACATTTTGATAACATTTAGGAATTCATGTGATGTTTACGTTAAATGGTGGCAGAGCTTACACCTTCATCTTGGAACGCCCTTGTTTGTTGGCGAAGCTCCATATGTTCTAACCCCAGAAGATCTTGACAGCTATGTCTTGGATTATGTTGTGAAACAGTTAATGGAACTTATAAAAATGGCTGAAGAAAGGTTTGGGCTGAAGTTTGACGAGGAAAAATTGGTTGAAGCCGTCAAGCTTTCGGATAGAGCAAGTGAATTATGGCTTGAAACACTAAAGCTTAGAAAACATAAGCCTTGCCCCCTTGGCGGCAGAGATTCCGCTTCAGATATCTTTCCCCTCGTGGTGATGCAGGGCACAAAGGAAGCTGTACAATTTTATGAAGAGCTTCTTAGAGAGGTAAAAGAAAAAGTGAGCAGGAAGGAAGGAGTCATCGAAAATGAAAGGCATAGACTACTTTTTGATGGAATATGGATTTGGTACGCCTTCGATTTAATAAAATATTTTGAAGACAGGGGAGCGGTTTTTGTTTATGAACCTTATAGTGAGGCTTGGGCTTATAGGCTTGACCCTTCAAAGCCTTTAGAAAGCATAGCGAAAAAGATTTTGTCAATGGGCTTGAACATTGACATAGACCTTCGAATCGAAAGATTTTTAGAAAGCATCAAGGAGTTTGACATAGACGGAGCCGTCCTATTCTCCAACAGAAGTTGCAAGTCATGGTCAGCACCGCAGTTAGTGACAGCGGAAATTTTAGGAAGAAAATTTGACGTGCCATACCTCATTTTTGAAGCTGATATGGCTGATCCAAGGCAGTATGCGGAAGCGCAAATCAAAAGCAGGATTGACGCTTTCCTAGAAGTTTTAGGAGAAAGGTAACCAAAATGTATGTGGGAATAGATGCTGGAGCTTCAGCGACAAAAGTTGTAATAATCAACGAAGAGGAGACCATTCTCTCATATACTATCGTTCCTTCCGGAGTTAACTTTAAGGCATCGTCAGAGAACGCCTTGAAAAAAGTTTTAGAAGAGCTTAAACTAGCTAAAAAAGACATTGCCTACATTGTTTCCACCGGGTATGGAAGGGAACTCGTTGAGTCTAACGCCGTTTATTCTGAGATAACATGCATTTCTCGCGGAGTTCATAAGCTGTATCCATCTGTAAGAACAATTATTGATATAGGCGGACAAGATTCGAAAGCTATAAAGGTTGATGAAAACGGAAGGGTATTGGACTTCGTAATGAATGATAAATGCGCTGCCGGAACGGGAAGGTTTCTTGAAGTTATGGCTAGCATCCTCGGAAAGCCGATCGAAGAATTAAGTGCACTCCACTTTAAGGCATTAAACCCTGTAAAGATAAGCAGTACATGCACAGTCTTTGCTGAATCCGAAGTTATATCCTATATGAGCAGGGGCTGCAAGATTGAGGACGTTATTGCTGGTCTTCACAATGCTATAGCCGAAAGAATATTCACCATGTCCAGCAGAATTGGTTTCGAAAAAGAAATAGCATTCACAGGCGGAGTTGCAAAAAACCTTGGGTTTGTAGAAGCGTTAAGCAAAAAGATCGGGGTTAAACCTCTCCTACCAAAGGAACCACAAATAATGTGCGCCTATGGAGCTGCTATTTTAGCTAAACAAAGCTTCAAGAAAATCAAAGTTTAGCGGTTCGATAAGTTCATAGAATATTTTCTGATCAAAAACTACTTTTCTCACAAAGCCTCTCTTTTCCAAGAAAGTCAGGTGAGACAACGTTTCCCCAATGGCCAAATACTTCTGGAACTGTGGAAAATTATCCCAAGATTTGTAGTTCACATTCCAATGCACCCTAGACGCTAGACTATATGGAGTTAGTTTACCAGTTTTTAGGTAACTTATGATCTCCTTTAACCGTTGTTTGTGGTGAGTTTTAAGTTGCCTTACCCTTTCACTGAGATTTGTGAAGATCTCCTCATGGGCTGGCAAAACAATTTTAACGTCAAGCTTCTCAACCTTCTCAAGGCTTTTAAGATAATCCTCTAAAGGGTTTGTGTTCGCCATAAATTGAGAGACATGCGGAGTAATTGTTGGAAGCACATGATCCCCAGAAATAAGGGCTTTTAAACGAGGTTCGTAGAGACAGATGTGTCCGGGTGAATGCCCCGGAGTCCATAAAACTTGAAAGTTATAATCACCCACAGAGATTTCTTGTCCATCATTTAATGGGCATGCAGCTTCTGCAATTTCTTCATAGGCTTTAGGTGTAAAGAAAGCCAGATGGAATCTTGGGATATTGTCAGCAAAAGATGATGGTGCATCAGATAATTTCATAAAGTCTTTCATACTGTCCACATAACGGGTAAAATCTCTTACAATTAGTTGAGAAATCCTCTTTTCAACCTCATGTATCCAAACGTTGAGATTTTCTGAAACGCCTTTAAGAAGCGGAAGGATACCAACATGGTCTATGTGAAAGTGAGTAATTAAAACGTCGGTCAACGTCTGAGGCTCAACACCTACTTTGGAAAGCTCATGACGTAGCGTCTCAAAAACTTGTGGAAGATTTAAGCCCGTGTCGATTAAAAGCTTCTTGCCGCCGGATTTAATTAAATAGGCGTTTAAATGTCCCAATGGATTATTAGGCAGTGGAACGACTATCTGAAAAAAGTTTGGAAAAAATTCCTTAATCAAGGTAACACCTTCTGGTCATGTAAGAAGCTCCATAGCATTTAAACCTAAAATCTTCCTTTTTTCCTCATCGGTTAAATATTTGCAGGATTTTATAAAGTCAACCTCACACTTCATATCGCTTCCCCAAACAACAGGATAATCTGAACCAAAGAGAAGTCGGTCTAGACCAATCGTTTCTCTTATTCTATTCAAAATTTTTTCGGAGAAAATGAAACTGGAAACAGCTGCTGTGTCAAAATACACGTTATCAAACTTTTTGCCCAATTCTAAAGCTTCTTCAAACCATATTCCCGGTTTCCATGCACTATAACTTCCAACATGCGCCAAAATTATTTTTGGACTATATCTCTCTAACACTTCAGTCAAATATTTTGGATTAGCGTCTTCGGAAATTGCAGGATTCTCCCAAGGCCCCGGATCACAGCCTGTATGGTAAAGGATTACCTTCTTATTCTTTTCGCAGTACTCGCAAATTTTCTCAAAATTCTTGTTTTCAGACGGGTTAAACATCTGAAGGGTTGGAAGCATTTTAATCCCCTTTAAACCAAAGTCGTTGATCTCTTGCAGTTTTGCTTCAACATAACATTCATCTTTGTTGGGATTTACGGAACCAAAGCCAATGAATTTATCGGGATTTTTTCTAACCAAATCAGCTATTTCTTGGTTTGAACTTTTAAGGTCTGGATAATAGGCTATCAGGTCTTGGAAAAACCTTTTTATCTGATCCTCTATAGTCAGGGATTTAAAACCCCAAAAGTCCATGGAAGAATATTCTATATGTCGGGCTCTTAATCGGTTCTTTATCTCCAGTTTTTCCACATCCATCGGGTCTGCGTCAACAGCAAGCAAAACTGCACGGTCCACACCGGCTCTTTTCATCTCCTCTAAAATCCTATGCTCCTTATAGAATGGATGAACATGTATATCTATTATCAATTAAGCCACCTTTGCTTTATACTTATTCATTTCCATACATGAAGGTAAGGACACGTCTTACTTAACCATTTTTAACAAGTTACGTGAATTATTGCTGCAACTTTTCTTCCACATTGCATGAGCTCGTTAAATTTTTCAACAGCTTTTTGAGATTGAAGCGCTATCCACTCCACCCGTGCTTTCTCTAAGAAATTCTTTGCATCCTCGGAAAGAGTAGCCACCTCGTTGGTGCCTGTTCCCAAAATTATGATATCTGGTTTCTCCATTAAGAGTTCTTCGAATTCCTTTAATTTGAAGGAGTGGCTTCCGAACAGTAAGAACCCTCCCTTCCGCCTTTTAACAACACCGTTCGGGAGAATTACGACATCATGCCTATGCTTTTTTCCGTCAACTTTTATCCATCCAAAGCCGATTCCATCAATTTTGACCATTTCCACACACCTCGTTGAAGTTATACCATTAAGTCATGTTTTAATTTAGAAAGCATAAACTTTTATCTCCGAAAGGGAAGATCATAACATTCACAAAGTGAGGGTTTTAAATTGAAAATAGAAGACGTAAAAGTGATTGGGGTTGTTGGCGCAGGCATAATGGGTCATAGTATCGCTCAAACATGCGCTCAAGTGGGTTATACCGTGCATCTCATAGACGTCGAAGAAAGCCCTTTAGAAAGAGCGTTAAAACAAATTGCGGAGGGCCCTTTCGGACTTGCCACGCTAGTTGAGAAAGGTAAGTTAAGCCCAGAACGCGCCACCGAGATTCTGAATAGAATTAAAACAACAACCGACTACGATGAATTCTGCAAGGAACTGGACTTTGTCATCGAAGCGGTTCCGGAAGATGTAGGATTAAAGAAAAAAGTTTTCAAAGTTCTTGATGAAAAATGCCATAAAAGGACGGTTTTCACGTCGAATACTTCAAGCATAATGATTACGGAACTTGCCACTGCAGTGAAAAGAAAGGATAAATTTGCAGGAATGCACTGGTTTAACCCCGCGCCAGTGATGCCACTAATTGAAGTTGTTCGAGGACCGCTCACATCAGAAGATACATTGAGACTTGTCATGGACTTGTCAAGAAAGCTTGGAAAAACTCCTGTTGAAGTTAAGGATGGACCTGGCTTCTATACAACACGTTTCATTACCGCGTATCTCTTTGAAGCCATAAGAATTTTTGAGGATGGAATAGCTGATGTGGAAAGCATAGATGAGATGACAAAGTTGGCTTTTAGACATCCTATGGGACCATTCGAGCTTATGGACCTTATAGGTTTGGATACAGCGCTACATATAGGCGAGTACATATACAAACTAACGGGAGAACCGCAATAAGCCCCCGTAACCTTAAAAAAGCTTGTATTAAGCGGATACCTTGGAGATCCAAAGTATAAAACGGGAAGCAAAGGTGGATGGCGCACTTACTTTAGGAGTGACCAAAAATGAGATACCAAAGAATAGTCATGGAGAAGGATACACAAGACGAGAGGCTTTTATGGATAAGGCTGAACCGCCCAGAAAGACTTAACGTTCTAGACTTGAGAACCTTGCGGGAGCTCTATTCAGCTTTGGTAAAAGCCGACAAAGATAGGAAGATTCAAGCAATTTTAATAACCGGCTCCGGCAGAGCCTTTTCAGCTGGTGCAGATTTGAGGGAACTGACGCGAGGGAACTTTGAGAAGGGGCTGAGATGGTTAAAGGCCTATCTTAGAATCATTGAAGTGTTGAGAGAAACGGGAAAACCCGTCATAGCTGCTGTCAATGGAGTGTGCGTCGCTGGGGGACACGAAATTGTGATGGCATGCGATCTTGCAGTCGCCGGAAAATCCGCAAAGCTTGGACAGCCAGAGGTCATTGTTGGTTCAACAGCCATGGGGCTCGGTGTCCAGCTTTTACCGTTAATTGTCGGCGAGAAAAGGGCTAGGGAAATGTTGCTAACTGGTAAGCTTCTCTCTGCAGAGGAAGCCTTCAATATCGGTTTAATAAACAAAGTGGTTGAGGATGATAAGCTTCAAGAGGAAGCCAGAAAACTAGCACTTCAAATAATTGAAAATGTAAGCCCGCAAGCCTTCAGGGTTATTAAATCAGGCTTGAAGTTTTGGACGGATCTTTCAATGTTGAATGCAATGACGGCTATGGATATAACATCAACCATATGGACCTCCAAAGAGTTTAAGGAAAGGTGCAAAGATTTTCTAGATAAAAGAAAAATGAAGCCGAGGAAATTTATCGGTGTGATGCCATAAACCGTTAGAAATTAGCCCATTTCGGCAACCTTTTTTCAATAAAAGCTCTATGTCCCTCTTTTCCCTCCTCGGTTTGTACAATATTGATTAACTCTTCAACAGCTTTCTCCAATTTTTCTTGATCGAAATTCATGCTAGCTAACTTTTTGATGGCTTTAATCGCTGAAGGAGCCGCTCTCATTGTAGCTTTCGCCATTTTTTCCGCCGTGGGCGATAACTGTTCAGGGGGAACAACCTCATTCACAAGTCCTAAACGCTTTGCCTCTTCAGCCGTTATTGGCTCACCAGTAAACATCATCCAGCTTGCATTGAGCTTTCCCATAACAAATGCGCCTATTATCGCCGCTATTGGCGGGATCGCCCCTATAAGCGCCTCTGGAACTGCAAATGTAGCATTCGTGGAGGCGACAACTAAATCACAGAGCATGGCGATTTCGCATCCTCCTCCGTAGGCAGGACCATTAACAGCAGCTATTACTGGTTTGGATAGCGAAACAATTTTTGTTATTGTTGGTGCTGCAAAATTCCAGAAGAAATTTCGGATATCTTCCGGAGTTTTTAGGTTAAAAACCTCTTTTATGTCATCTCCAACGCAAAAGGCCCTGCCAGCACCCGTAATTACAACGGCTCTGACGCCCCCACTTTTCTCGGCACAATTTAGGTTTTCAAAAATTTCACGCCACAACCTTCTATTTAAGGCATTAAGCACCTCTGGACGGTTCAATGTAATCCAGGCAATAGATTCTCTCTCCTCATATAATGTACACTCAAGACTCAACAATACTCATCCCTCAAGGACACTTCCTCAGTTTTGAAATAAGAACCTTCCTAGACTCTCCACGAGAGGCTGAAAATTAAGTGCGCACCATTAATGCTGTTTCATATGTTGCAACAACTTCATCCCTCTGGTTCTTCACAACATTCATGAACCTTAGTATACATGCTCCGGGTTTGCTCTTGCTAGGCCTCTCCTCAACAACCTCCGATTCAACTTTTATGGTGTCACCTATAAAAACAGGGGCTGTGAACCTCACATTATCCATTCCAAGGAATGCCAGCACCTCCAACTGTGTTCTTTGCATTGCCCGCAAGGCTAGCCCTGAAGCCACACTCAGAGTCAGCAGTCCATGGGCTATCCTTTGGCCGAAGATGCTATTCTTCATATATTCAGCGTTTGTGTGAAGTTCTGTCCAATCTCCCGAAATACCGGCAAACATAACGATGTCTGCTTCAGTGATTGTTCTACCCGGCGAAACAATTGTTTCGCCCACTTTTAAACCTTTGAGAGAACCCTCATTTCTACACATATAAATACGCCTCACAACTTGGGATCTAATATTCTACATATGCATTGCCATAATAATTTTGTTACGTCAATAACAAAAATTATACAATGGGTGTGAGTCTAACTCGACATCCTCTGCTAGTATCGGGCTCGATTACAAAAATGTTGGTTTTGGGTTTTTTCCCGTAAAATATGATTGTTCCATCCCTCTCCTCCAATTTAAAGTGCATGTTCAGAATATCTGTTAAAATTTTCGTCATCTCAGAGGAGCTTGGCAAAGCCACATAAATCATTAAATCCTTCCCGGTCTTATTTGCGATTACTGAACGTCCCATAGCCGAAGAAGCTAATGGACCAACACCCCAAACTAGAAAGTTGAGATTGTCGGTGCTCAAAATGTGGAAGATATTTTTGCCGAGTTTATTTGCCAATTCCATTGCCTTTTCAAGATAGAGATTAAGATTCTCCAAAGGATCCAGCTTTTCCTCTGCTGGATCTTTCCATATCATCACATAAGGCTTACTTGTATCAACCAGCGGGCTGGGGAAGACGAGGATCTTGGCACATTGGTCAAATTTTTCTTCTCCCGTAAAGGAAACAATTTTTTCTCTAATTTCCTCAGGACCGAACCCAATTGGCGGGACGATCATTAAACCTCTATCTCTCAGTATAAAGTTTGCGGCCGTAGGATAGATGATTGCTTCTAGAGCCTCAAGTGGAACATTTTCACCTAACTCGTACAGAACAGAGGCCCCACGTGGATAGCCACTTCCTCCCAAGATTTCATCAAGTTCTGGTATCCCGCTTGGGTAATGAGTTTTAGTGCCTCTTTGAGCCTCAAATGTTGGAGGGTTCCCGAGCTTTTTTGTACCAAAGGGAGGGAAAATTCGAAAGCCCTTGTGTAGCGTGAACAAGAATTTTTGTTGTCTAAGTCTTGTCCCCCGTAATTTTTTAATCTCAATCTCCCGCAGAAGCATATTATTGTGATATTCCTTCTTCAGAACGATGACGCCATCGGCGACAAACTCTTCAATACTTATGCCCAATTTTTCTGTCCCAGTGGGAACCTCAACTATGAGGAGTGTCGTACAACCCATTTGCCTTACAAGTTTTGTGAATATATTATGTAATATACTTCTTGCTTCAATAGGTTCTTTGAATGCTTGGGCCATGGCTGTGAACGAGTCAATTACAAGTCTCTTAGCGTTTAAAGCTGCAATTTCGTGAAGAATCATTTCAAGAACTGTTGGCAAACCTTTCTCTGTTACTGTGGTGAAATCTAAAACCTTTATTTTCTCGATTTTTTCTTTAGCTTCGAAGCCAAAGACTTTAGACATGTTATGGAACATGACCTCTACGCTTTCGGAAAATGAAACATAAATGCCGCTCTCACCACAATCTCTTGCCCCGCGATAGAGGAATTGCATGCCGAAAATCGTTTTACCCGTTCCCGGGTTTCCAGCCAATAGAATAAGGCTTCCTTTAGGAAACCCTCCCTCAATAAGCTCGTCTAATCCATCAATGCCTGTTGGAACACGTTCCTCCATGTAAAACCATATTCGAGTTTCTATAACATCCTTAAAAAAATATTGAATTTTCTATTCATATTTTTTTGATTTAATTTTTGTCTACGGATTACCGCAAACTGAAAGTTTTATTTCCGTGAGAGGTGATAGCTTAAAACTCTGACGGAGGAAAGGCTTTGATGGAGAAAATATCGCGGTTATAGGCGCTGGACGAATAGGAAGCCAAATTGCACAACTTCTTTCAAGAGTGGGCAAGTATTCCGTAGTTCTCGTCGACGTTAGCGATGACATAGTTGGTAAAGCATTGAAATTCATCGAAGCCTACTTAAGGAAATACTTTGTAGAAAAGGGCAAAATGACTGAAGGTGAGATGGAAGAAGTCCTATCAAGAATCAGGGAGGTACTAGTATTGCGGAGGCAGCTAAAAACGCGGACTTTGTGATAGAAGCCGTTTTCGAAAACTTGGAAGTTAAGAAGAAGGTTTTCCGCCGAACTCGACAAAAACGCCCTGCTCCATGCAATCTTAACCTCAAACACTTCTGGTCTAAGCATAACTGAAATAGCTTCCGCAACAAATAGACCTGAAAAAGTAGCTGGAATGCATTTCTTCAATCCCGTAGCCGTGATGAAACTAGTGGAGTTGTAAAAGGTGCCTTCACGTCAGAAGAAACCGTGAGTACTGTCTGCGAACTGGCCAGAAAATTGGGTAAAGAACCAGTCGTTTGTAGGGATATAGGCTATGGATTCTTGGCCAACAGAGCATATGGCGGAATGGAAAAAGGGATTTATGCCTTCTGGAAGGAAGTCCTATCAAAGGGGACCTAGAAGGGAAACAGTATGATAGAGTTTAAAACAATAATCTATGAGAAAAAAGAGAATGTGGCATGGATAACTCTCAACAGGCCAGAGGTGTTAAATGCACAGAACAATCAAATGCGCGAAGAACTAGTAAAAGCCCTCGAAGACGCAAGGGATGACGAAAACATTCGCGTAATAGTGATGACAGGAGCTGGAGAACGCGCCTTCAGTGCTGGCGCGGATATAAGCGAGTTCCCAAAACTTGCCCCCTCAGACTTCATTAAAAGGACTAAAAAAATACGTCATTATGATCTCATACGCAGCATACCAAAACCTGTTATAGCTGCTGTAAATGGTTATGCCTTAGGCGGTGGTTGCGAATTGGCAATGGCATGTGACATAATAATAGCTTCGGAAAATGCCACGTTTGGGCAGCCTGAAATAAGAGTTGGAGTCATACCGGTGGTGGAGGTACACAGCTACTTCCACGTTTAGTTGGAGAAAAAATAGCGAAGGAAATGATTTTTACAGGTAAGACGATCACAGCGGAAGAAGCCTATAGGTTGGGAATGGTAAACAAAGTTGTCCCAAAGGAAAAGCTGATGAAGGAGGTTAACGCTCTGGTCAGAGAACCCCTTAAAAGAAGCCCAATAATTTTAGCTCTTGCAAAGATTGCCATGAATAGAGCGTTAGAAACAAATCTCAATGAAGGCTTGAAATGCGAAACCGACCTCTTTGAACTCTGCTTTAGCACGGAAGATCAAAAGGAGGCATCAAAAGCGTTTTTAGAGAAAAGACAACCCATTTTTAAGGGGCGATGAAGTACGAAGCTTTAATATACCAAAACCTATTATCCTCTTTTTATGTTGCGCATTGGAGTGGTAGGCCCGACTTTTCCTCCCATCGAAAATATCGCACGGGTAGCCAAAAGGGTTGAAGAGAAAGGTTACGACTCAATATGGTTTCCCGACCATTTAATGGGATGGTTTCCTCAAAGCATATGGACACCAGATGTCGTCGGCCCTCTTGCAGTGTACAGCCCCCATACATTTTTTGAAACCACCCTTTCAATAGCCGTTGCCGCCTCACAAACGCAGAGAATTAGGATAGGTAGCGCTGTTACCGAAGCCATAAGACATCACCCAGCCATGCTGGCGCAAAGCTACGCCACTCTCGAACACATAACTAATAGCAGAGTGATCTTGGGAATAGGAGCAGGCGAACTCGAAAATGTCGAGCCATACGGTTTAAGATATGAAAAGGTTGTGAGCAGACTGGAAGAAGCATTAAAGGTTGTAAAGCTTTTATGGGAAGCAAAAAGAGACGAGTTAATCAACTTTGACGGAGAATTTTTCAAACTAAAAGGAGCTGTTTTCGAGCTGCCGCCCTTAAAAAAGAGACCTCCAATTTGGATTGGAGGATCAGGGGAAAGAATGTGCAAAATTACAGCCAAATATGCTGACGGATGGCTTCCTTCGGGTTTAACTCCCCAAGAATACAGCCAAAGGCTTGAGGTAATTAAAGAAGAGTGCCGCAAAATCGGAAGGAAGTTTGAAGAAATAGAGAGGGCCGTTTACCTAAATTTGATAGTTGATGAAAGTAGAGAAGAGTGTTTGAGGCTTATGAAAGAGTCCCCAATAATAAAGGCAGGGGCGCTGCTGGCTCCGGCGTCTTTATATGAAAAACTTGGCTACCAACATCCTCTGGGAGAAAACTTCTACCCACTTACAGATTATATTCCAGCAAAGTACAGCAGAAAGGAAATCATGAAAGCTGTAGAAAGCATACCACTTGAGGTTGTTCAAGAAAGCTTTGTCTGGGGGAACATCGAGGACGTTATCGACAAATTAGACAAGTATCGAAAGCAGGGCGTCCAGACAGCCGTTTTCTGGAACTTTACATTCCTTGGAAATGCATCAAAAGTAAAGAGCTCATATTCATGCCTAGACAAAATTGTGAGCTATTTCAGTGAAAATAAAACCACCTAAGGGACAAATATGAATTCAACAATACTCTTTATTCACGGTGCAGGCGGAAACCACAAAATTTGGGAAAATCAAACCAAATATTTTAGCAACTCTATAGCCATAGACCTGCCCGGTCATTATAGGGGAAACGGTAGAAAGACTATTGAGGATTACGTAAAGTACGTAAAAAAATTCTGTGGTAAAAGAAAGCTGAAAAATATCATCATGGTGGGTCACTCGATGGGCGGTGCAATCACTCAAAAATTCGCGTTAACTTACCCAGAATATTTAAAAGCAGTAGTTCTGGTCGCCACAGGGGCGAAGTTGAGGGTTGCGCCAATAATATTTGAGGAAATTAAAAGATATGACAATTTCATGAAGTTAATGAAAAAATATGCTTTTTCTGAGAAAACGCCGGACGAAGTAAAGAATAATGCAGTGAAAATAATGAAAAGGATAAGGCCAGAAGTGCTTTATGGAGATTTCGAGGCTTGCGATAAATTTGATGTCACTGGAAACTTAAATAGGATAAATCTGCCAACCTTGATAATTTGTGGCAATGATGATCTACTTACCCCTGTTAAATATTCAGAGTATTTGAAACAGAATATTCAAAATTCAGTATTGAAGGTGGTAGACGGCGCAGGCCATATGGTGATGCTGGAAAAACCAGAGGAATTTAACAGAATACTGGAAGGGTTCATAAAAAGTCTAGGAAATGATGTTTTCTAGTACTTGTAGAAGCCTTTGCCAGTTTTTGTTCCCAGCTCGTTTCTTTTCACCATGTCTTCTAACAATGGGCTGGGCTTGTAGAAGTCGCCATACTGCCCATATTTTGTAGCTATCTCCTTGATCTTTGATAAAACAACGTCTACACCTATAGTGTCGGCGAGTTCAAGCGGTCCAATTGGTAAGTTGAAGCCAAGCTTTAGTGCCTTGTCTATGTCTTCCGGTGTTGCAATGTTGCTCCGTATAAGTTCAGCAGCCACATTTATGGAAACATACATTGATGTTAATGGGTCGAATTTTTCAGCTTTTTCTGGCGGGATTTGTGGCATAACCCATTTTCCCTTCTCTGGATATGTGTAGAATCCTTTTCCGGCTTTCACGCCTATCTCGCCTTTCTCAACTTTTTCCTTTATTAATGGTGACACTTTGAAGTTAGGCTCCCGTTCTTCCATGAACTTTAGAACACTATAGCTTATATCTAAGCCTGTAAAGTCTGCTAAAGCGAATATTCCCATGGGCATTCCAGCTTTATAAATGGCGGCAGCATCCACTTCTTCTACAGTATATTCTCTATTGTAAACCATCCACATAATCAGGTTTTGGCCGGGCGCCGTTATTCTGTTAGCTATGAATCCGGGGACATCTTTCTTGCAGAGAACTGGCTCCTTTCGAAATTTTTTAGCTAGTTCAATTGTAACTTTGCATGTTTCTTCGCTTGTTTTTTCACCCATCACAACTTCTACTAAGCGCATTAGCTGCGGTGGGTTAAAGAAGTGCATGCCTACAACCTTTTCTGGACGCTTTGTTGCGGATGCAATTTCCGTTATTGGCAAGGCGCTTGTGTTTGTCGCTAAAATTGTGTGGGACGGGGCAATAGCATCCATCTCTCCAAATACTTGTTTTTTAAGGTTTAGGTTTTCTGGAATTGCTTCAATTACAAAATCAGCGTCTTTTACAGCTTTTTCAAGTGAAACCGTTGTTTTTATTCTTTTTAAAGCTTTTTCCGCTTCATTTTGTGTAATTTTACCTTTTTCCGTTAATTTGCCCAAACTCCACTGGATGTTTCTCATCCCTCTTTGGAGAAATTCTTCAGCCACATCCCTCATTACGACTTCGAAGCCTGACATTGCAGCAACTTGTGCTATCCCATGTCCCATGGCTCCTGCGCCTAGAACTGCAATTTTCCTAATCTCCATATAGAACCCTCCTCGAATAAAGTTGCAACTGTTCCATTTAAAGCTATTCGACAGGGACAAAGTGGTATGTTATAATGCCCTCTGGTTCTCGCTTAACTGTTTTTAGGCGCACTTTCATTCTAGGCTTCACTTTTTTCGGGTCATTTATATCCAACCAAGCCAAAACTCTTACACCCTCTTTCATTTGCGCTATTCCAACGATGTAGTCTTTATAGTGGGCGAAGGTTGGAGGTTTAACAGATATTACGGTGTATGTTAAGAGCTCTCCTTCTCCACTCAGTTCAATCCATTCCATGTTGTTTGATGATTGACATTTCGGGCAGTCAGCTTGTGGAGGGAAAAACTTTTCGCCACAACCCCTACACTCCACCATGTATATTCTGCCATCTTTCAGACCCTCAAAGAACTTTTGAACTTTTGATATTCCAAATTGAAATCTTAATGGAAGTTCACGCATACTGACGTAAATGGGTGTTCTCGTTTTTGCATCCTCAATTAGGGGTAAGCCTTTCTCAGTTATGGCATTTTTTGCTTTCTCAATTAACTCGGACATAGATTCTCCTCCCTATAGGCTCGTTTTTTCTAGTGATAGTATGGTTATGTAGGCATAATGACCAGTTCCACCAATGTTATGGGCCAAAGCTTTTCCGTTTTTAATGGTTGCTTGCGCTTTTGGATTCGCAATTTTGCCATATTCTTGCCGAAGCTGTTTTGTAAGACTATAAATCATGGATGTCCCCGTGGCGCCTATGGGGTGGCCTTTTGCTTTTAGGCCTCCATCTATGTTTACTGGTATTAGTCCGCCGTTGTATGTTTGTTTTTCTCTTATCAGTTTGACGCCCTCCCCCCTTTTACAAAAACCTAAGTCTTCGTAGGCCATTATTTCGGCTATTGTGAAACAGTCGTGGACGCAGGCTACATCAAGGCTTTTGGCAGCTTTGTTGTAATCTATTCCAGCTTTTTTATAGGCTTGTTGCGCTGCCTCGACTGCCGATTCTAAACCAGTATACCCGAGTTTTTGAAACATATCTCTTTTGGTAATGTTTATGGTGCCCGTTGATGCCCCTATGGCGTTTACCCATACGGGGGTATCCGTAAGTTTTCTTGCATGTTCCTCGCTCGCAAGAATTATTGCAGTTGAGCCGTCCGTTAGCGGACAACAGTCGTAAAGCTTGAGGGGCCATGCTATGTATCTGGATTTTTTAACCATTTCGACGGTTATTTCCTGTCTAAATTGAGCTTTAGGATTCATGGAAGCATAGTAATGGTTTTTAACCGCTATTTCTGCAAGGTCGTCTTCTGTTAAGCCATACTTCCACATGTAGCTTGTTGCATGCAATGCATAATATCCCGGAAAAGTCATGCCGAAGTTTTCAAATTCCCAGAAGAAGTTTCCAGCTCTCCCTATAAGCTCTACTTGGACGGGTGTTGGAGACTCATGCATTTTTTCTACACCCAAAGCCATTGCGATGTTGACGTAGCCGCTTGCCACCATATTGTATGCGACAGCTAGTGCTGCGCTTCCAGTTGCGCATGCTGCTTCAACTCTTAAACTACCTTTGGGAAGCGTTCCGCAGTACTCAGAG
>JAWBZV010000026.1:0-18001 GCA_038865865.1 Bathyarchaeia archaeon
GACTGGTCATGAGTCACATGTATGGCGGTTAACTCTAAGTCTTTCGCCATTCGCCTGATTTCGTATCTCAGCTCGTTTCGCACCTTTGCGTCCAAGTGTCCCAAGGGCTCGTCTAGTAACAGCAGTTTTGCGCCAGCAGCCAACGCCCTTGCGACGGCTATTCTCTGCATCATGCCTCCGCTTAACTCGTGGGGAAAAGCGTCTAAACGCTCATGAAGCCTAACCATCTCCAAAACTTCATGGCCTATCCTCTCAGCCTTCTTCATGTCAAAGCCCTTCACCCGCGGTCCGTAGGTGACATTTTCCCAAGCATTCATGTGAGGGAACAAAGCGAAAGTTTGAAAAACAAAACCTATGTCCCGGTCTTCCGGCGGGACATCATTTACAAGTCTGTCGCCGATGTATATCTCGCCTTCATCTGGCTCAATCAAGCCGGCAATAAGCCTAAGCAACGTTGTTTTCCCGCAGCCGCTAGGCCCAAGAATGGAAAAATATTCCTTATTTTTGATGTGGAGGCTAACGTTGTCTACGGCTACAATCTTGCCAAACTTTTTCGTAACGTTGACTAAGCGCACGTCTGGCATGTCAATACCTTCCCTTGCCTCTGACGACAAGCCTCAACGCGAGTAAGATTATGAAGGAGATTAATATTAAGAAACCGCATCCCAAGCCAATCTCTAGGAATTTAACAAAGCTTTCGGATTTCATCCATTCTTTAACCCAGTAAACCAAAACTACTGGAGCGGTTTCACGCTGAGTGACAGCGAGCGTGGCACCTGTTTCGCTTACGCTTCTAGTGAAAACCATTATGGCTCCTGAAAACATGGAATACTTGGTCAAGGGAAACACTATAGTTCTGAAAACGCACAGAGGCTTGGCTCCCAAAGTCCTCGAAGCTTCCTCGAGTTCTAGGCTTATTCTTTCAATGGCGGCGGCCATAGATCTAACAAAATAGGGATATGTGATGGCCAGATGTGCAAAAATGAGTAGCCAATCTTCAGATATGAATGCTACTGTTTCCTTCCAGAAGAACCGCAAGGTCACCCCAAGCGCCACCGACGGAACTATTATTGGAACGTCAATAAGCGTGTTTAATATAGGCGAAAGACTTCCTAAGCGTTTTCTTGCAACGATGATTGCCATGGGCAAGCCTATGAGGACGTTTAAAAAGGTTACTGTTGCACCAAGGGAGTACGATAGAATCAAGCTTTGCCAGTAACGGTTCCATGAATAATCACCAGATAAAGCTTTAGGAAAAATATCTCTATGAAGAGCTTCAAAGGCCGGAAGCGCGGCAAAGAGCGAAGGAACTAAAACAATCGCGAAAAAGATAAAAAGTGTGACGCTATTTCTGGCGAGCGCTGCCTTTGAATAGCTTATTTTTCTTTCTAGTGTAGGCCAAGCGCCTTTTATTGGCAATTTCAATAGGCCTCCGAGGATGCGGACCATAGCAAAAATTAAGCATGAAATAATTATGAGAGTGAGGCTCACAAAAACTGTGGCTCCTACATAAGTATCTTTTGTGTTTTGAATAAATATTGGACCGTTTTCGAAAACTCCGGCAACCATCATGGTTGCTCCAGTTTCAGAAATAGATCTTGCAAAGGCTAAAATGAAAGCGGCGATCAGTGAAGGCTTTATAATTCCAAGCGTAACCGTTCTAGCCGTTGTGAATGGCGGTGCACCCAAGGTTCTTGCAGCCTGCTCGTATTCAATCTTATAATCCAATAGTGCGCCTACAATAACCCTGACGACAACAGGATAAGAGAACGTGAAATGAAGTAAAGCCACGAGGAAAATGCCAGGCGAAACCAGCGAACCCCAAAAAATTTCTGAAACCGCCTTAGGTTTATGCCAAAAAAGAAGCAGCGAATAACCCAACACAGCTGTCGGCACTATGAAGGGAACATCTGCAAGAGTGTCTAAAACATTTGCCCATCTGGACCTGCTGCGGGCTATAAGCCAAGCCATAGGGATTCCAACTGCAACATCTAAAGCTGACACGGCCACGGCTACAACAAATGAGTTACCCACAGCATTTAAAGCGCGGGTTAAAAGCTCAGAATCACCAAAGATCTCCTGCATCGTCTCCCACTTGATGACTATCCCCAAAATTGGCGGTACCAGAATTAAAGCGAAAAACAGCACGACAGCAGTGAAATAAACTCCATATTTAACGGCAGACTTCGAGGAAAGCTTGTCCAATTTTTCCACGAATTTTCTCGGCAAACTCACCAGCCTAAGCCCGATTAAACAGCCAAACGTGTTTCTTTTTCAATTCGCAAAATTTGTTGATAAGCTTTCCGTATTAAGCGATGTCAGTTCGCCCGTCGAGTCATATCACAGCCTCTGAAGGCTCTATTGACTCTCACTTCATCATCCAAAATAACAAGGAGTGGAACACGCTTTTAGGATTTTTCCTCAAAGCTTTTCCTATCCTTTTTTAAAATGGAAAGATATTCATCTAGCGCCTTTTCTATGTTCCAATTAAAACGTGATTCACCAAAGTTTGCGTTCCACCAATTTAGGAACCTTCTAAGCGATATTTTACAAATAGCGCCAGCATGATTGTGGGGATGACTGAAACCAAGATTATGTTTATTGGAAATGAAAAGGATATGAGGAGAAAAAGCTCAAAAAGTGTTCTACCATTAGTAAAATTGGCATTAAAATGGCCCAAAAGGCTCCCCCAGCGCTTTCTAAAAAATCTGCCCCGGGAATTTTTAAAATTAGCCTGTAAAACCAGGGCAGTCCTTTTCTCTGATTTCCTTGAACTCTTTCTCTTGCATAGCAACCGCTATAACACAACGTTTGTTAAATTTAAGTTTTTGTAAATTACTGTACTTCCCTAGCCTTCAACCACTCCAATTTTAGCTACTGAGATTCCTCTTTTTTCTAGTTCCTTTATGAATGGATTTATGCCCAACGAGTCGCTGGCGATGTGTCCAGTAACTACCAAGTTGCCTTTTCCATCTGCCTTCAGTTTTTCCAAGTCTCCTGGACTTATGTGAATGTAAATCAATGTATTAACGCCGTATTGAAAATATGTTTTGGCAATTTCGTAACCTCCATTTGTTCCAGCAGCGTGAGAAACAACAATTCTTCCCGCCCTATTTTCTGGTTTTCCAAGGCAAATTTTGATTTTTGTTAAAGCATTCTTAAATTCTGGGAGCTCCATTAACGCGGAAACTACACCCTTCACTTTGGCGTTTTTTCCCAACTTGTTATTCAATTGTTTAATCATCCTCTGCCTTCCAATTTCATCGAGAGGAGTATGAATGTTCATATAAGGCATTTTTAGGAGCTTAGCAGCCTCAATCGTCTGCATATAATTTCGCGTGTGCGCCTCCACCTCCAACTGTTCAAGTTTCCTTTTTACTGCTTTTTCAGCCTCCTCTCGTGGGACGCCAGCCTCGACCATTTGTTGGATATGCCTCTTAAACACTTGAGGAAAATTAAGAACAGCTGTTCCACCGATCGGGTGATGGGCGATAACGGCATCAAAGCCTAGATGTTTTGCAAGTAAAAGCTCAGACGTTCCAGCATCAATGCAAAATAAAACTTTTTGGATGTTCTCGCCTCTAACATAAATGGCGCTGTCCTCTGGGATATCCCTTAAGCCAGCAAGCTTCAAGGAGAGTTGCATAATCTCTTCAGTGTTCAATATACCACCTGTTTTGATTCTTGAGACTTCATTATTAATCATCACCACTTTCCTAAAGACTTTTCTTTTCCTTTTTTCAAAATGCATTTTCCTATGTGATTGGTGGTGAGGATGCTTTCCACTCTCAGAAGCGACCTAAAGCTTCTTCTAAAATATACTCAGCTTTTCCCGTTGTGTTTTGCTGTTTTTGTTAGCATGCTTGGTTTCGGCTTGGTTATGCCCCTCTTACCGATTTATGCCAGAAGTTTCGGAGCCACCGGAGTACAGCTTGGCCTTTTAACAACATCTTTTGCCATAAGCCGTGCTGTTACGACTTATCCCGGCGGCTGGCTTGCTGATAGAAGTGGCAGAAAAAAACCTATTGTGGTGGGTTTATTTATGTATTCAGTTGTTATGGTTTTGTACGGCTTTACCGAGGACGTAAACCAGCTTATATTTTTAAGGGCCCTTCAAGGGGTGGCTTCTGGAATTGTTTGGCCAATCATAAATACGATGATAGTTGATATCACTTCGCCAGAAGACCGGAGTAAAGCCTTAGGCCTATATGAGACTATGTGGTTTTTGGGAATGGCTGTAGGCCCAGGTTTAGGTGGGATGCTTGCAGGCGCTTTCACAATCGCCGTTCCCTTCTTTGTTTGTGGTGTGTTAGCTTTCTTAAGCATGTTTTTGGTGATTTTAACAGTAAAAGAGACGATGCCATTTGTTAAAACTCCGAACGGTTTAGTTGTTTCTGAGGATGCTTTTCCCAGAGTTTCTGTCAAGGGATTAAAACAGTTTACGCCTTATCCGATTGTGTTTTTAAGTTTGTGTATAGCTCGCTTTACCACAGCCTTTTCCAGCTCGCTAATCCAGCCTGTTCTGTCCGTGTATGCAAATGAAGTTTTGGGCATACCCACTATGGAGGTGGGCTTACTTTTCACAGTCATGGGAATAGTGACGCTTATCACAACTTTGCCTATGGGAGTTATTGCGGATAATGTTGGAAGAAAACGGGCTTTCATTTCCGGCGATCTTTTATATGCGCTCTCCGCTCTTCTAATCATATTTTCTAGAGGTTTTTGGCCCCTACTTGTAGTGATGATATTGCAAGGGTTTGGGCGTGCAATTATTAATCCTTCTCTCACAGCTATGTTCTCCGGCGTAGTCTCAGCTCCAAAAAGGGGAGAAGCCATGGGGATCTTCAACGTTTTTCAAAACCTGGGATTAATTGTTGGCTCCGCTGCAGGAGGCTTCCTCTACGAGTTCTCCTCTTCAGAGATGCCTTTCATCACATGCTTTCTCGTAGGTTTAATCGGTGTCCTAGTCATTCTATCTACAGTTTCAGAGCCTAACATTCGCCAACCGCTTGGATCCTGACGAAGTATTTTTTAAGGGAGTGCCCAGCCTTCGAGCTTCATTCTGGCCATGGAAAAGTTTTAAAAGCTTTATCTAGCTGCTTACTCCTAATAGCTTATTTATAACTGAGGTGTAATGAAAATGGATGTTTTCGAAGCTATTAAGGGTAGACGAAGCATTCGAGCTTTTCTTGAGACAGATGTCCCCTATGAAATGGTTGAAAAACTTATTGAGGCAGCTAGGTGGGCGCCTTCTGCTGGAAACATTCAGCCTTGGGAGTTTATTATCGTGCGAAATCCTGAAACAAAAAGGAGGCTGGTTGAAGCTGCTTTGGGGCAGTCTTTCATTGAAGAGGCACCCGTCGTTATTGTTGTTTGTGCGGATGAGGAACGTTCAGCGCGGGGCTATGGAATAAGAGGTAGAACCCTTTACTGTATACAGGATACAGCTGCGGCTATACAAAACATTCACTTGGCGGCACACGCCCTAGGTTTGGGCACATGCTGGGTTGGCGCTTTCAGAGAAGAAGACGCGAGAAAAATCTTAGAAATTCCTGAAGGGGTGAGACCTGTGGCTATAATACCTGTAGGCTATCCAGCGGAGTCTCCGTTCCCAAGGAGTAGAAGACCGCTAAAACAGATAATTCATTACGAAAAATTTTAGGAGCGTCTAAGCTTTGAAAATGCGAAGCTACTACCTGGGCGAACTGACATGGGTTGACGTGCAAGAATTTCTCAAAAAACATAAAACCGTCATTGTCCCCGTGGGAAGCTGCGAACAACATGGACCGCATTTACCGTTGGACACGGATGCCTATGACGCTTTTTGGCTTTCGCTCAAGGCTGCCGAAAAGGCCCAATGCGCCCTAGTTGCTCCGCCATTATATTATGGTGTTTCATTGCATCACATGGATTTTCCAGGAACAATAACGCTTGGTCCACAAACCCTTGAACAAACAGCCTACGAAATAGGCTTATGCCTAACCAAACATGGATTCACAAAAATATTGTTTGAAAACGGGCATGGTGGAAACACCCCAGCTTTAGAAGCTGCAGCTCAAAGAATCAAAGCTGAAACAGACGCCTTTATAGCTATAGACACCATCAGCCTCATACCAGACTTTATAGAGCAACACATAGAAACATCCTACGACGCCCATGCGGGAGAGTTTGAAACATCCACAACGCTGGCAAACCGCGAGTATGCTGTCGTCAAAGAAAGAATAGTGAAGCCAAGGCTTACCTTCCCCAGATCGAAATACACAAAAATTGGACTGAAAGAAGCTGGGCCAAAAGTTTCGTGGACTTTCAGAACAAAAGAGCTAAGCGAAACCGGCGTTATAGGCGATCCGACGAAGGCTTCAAAGGAGAAAGGCGAAAGAGCCTGGCAGCTCGCCATAGAAAGGTTAGCTGAACTTTTGAAAGAGCTGGATAATTTATAAGCTGCTAGAATTTGCATTTTGACAAGACAACTTTAAACGCTATATTTTCGGAGTTTCACGTGAGAACTTGGAAAATGAAGCTTAATATAGTTGGCTGTTTCCTATCACCATTGAGGAATAGTTTTGCTATACTCTGAAATCGCTGACGTTTACGAGAAGATTGAAGCTACCACAAAAAGACTTGAAATGACCGACCTTCTAGTGAGTTTGCTAAAAAAGACGCCTAAAGAAATCATCGACAAAGTTGTTTACTTAACGCAAGGAAGAATCTACCCAGAATTTGTTAAACTTGAAATTGGAGTGGCTGAACGTCTCGCCATAAAAGCCCTTGTACACGCCTCTGGAAGGCGGGAAATCGAAATCGAAGAGGACATGAAAAAGACCGGCGACATAGGCGAAACAACCCAGAACTTCATAGCTCGAAAAAAGCAGGTAACATTCTTTCAAAAACCACTAACAGTTCAAAGAGTCTACGAAACCCTTGACAAAATGGCAAGGGCGTCAGGAGCTGGCGCAATAGACACAAAAATAACTCTTCTAGCCGGGCTTCTGACTGATGCAACGCCTAAAGAAGCCAAGTACATTATGCGAACGGTCACTGGAAACCTCCGTTTGGGCATTGCAGACATGACCGTGCTTGACGCGCTGGCAATAGCTTACGGTGGCGGAAAAGAAACCCGCGAACTTGTCGAGCGAGCCTATAACATATCTTCTGACCTTGGACGAGTCGCCAAAGTCCTCGCCGAAGAGGGCCTCGAAGGCATCAAAAAATTCAAGGTTGTGGTAGGCAACCCCATAAGGCCCATGCTGGCTGAAAGGCTCTCCTCACCGGAAGAAATCCTCGAAAAACTTGGCGGAAAATGCATAGCCGAATATAAATATGATGGTGAACGAATCCAAGCCCACAAGAAAGGAGACGAAATAACCCTATTCTCAAGAAGGCTGGAGGATATTTCCGACCAGTACCCAGACGCCATAGAGCTTTTGAGAAAACACGTCCTAGCCAAAGAAGCCATAGTGGAGGCCGAATGTGTAGCCATAGACCCCGACACCGGCGAAATGAGGCCATTCCAAGAGCTTATGCACCGCAGACGCAAATACGGCATAGAAAAAGCCATGGAAGAATATCCCGTCTCACTTTTTATGTTCGACGCCCTTTATGTTGATGAAAAAGACCTAACCTTCGAGCCTTACCCCGTGAGGCGCAAGGTGTTGGAAAGCGTAGTCAAAGAGGGTGAGAGAGTGAAAATCGCCAAAAGCATAATTGCCAGTAACGTTAAAGAGCTTGAAAACTTCTTCCTAGAAGCCATAGAAGACGGCTGCGAAGGACTAATGTGCAAATCAATAACCTCAGACTCCGTATACCAGGCGGGCGCCAGAGGCTGGCTCTGGATAAAATACAAACGCGACTACAAAAGCGAAATGACAGACACGGTAGACCTCGTCGTAGTAGGAGCCCTCCACGGACGCGGAAAACGCGCAGGAACATACGGCGCCCTGCTATTGGCTGCATACAACCCAGAAAACGACACCTTCGAAACAGTATGCAAATGCGGAACAGGATTCACAGACGAAGACCTAGCAAAACTACCAGAAATCATGAAAAAACATGTCATATCCCACAAACACCCAAGAGTAAACTCGCTAATGGAGGCAGACGTGTGGTTCGAACCAAAAATAGTCATAGAAGTTCTAGGCGCAGAAATAACCCTAAGCCCCATCCACACATGCGCCATGAACGCTATCCGCCAAGGAAACGGCCTAGCCATACGCTTCCCAAGATTCACAGGAAACTACAGACGCGACAAAGCAGCAGAAGATGCAACAACCACAAAAGAAATAATTGAAATGTACCAGAAACAGTTAAAAAGGATTGTTGAAAGTTAAGGCTGACAATTCTTATGCTTTTCTTTCACAACAACACTTAGATGGCAAAATATCATGTAGATATAAAAAGTGATTTGAATTTAACAACAATAAGAAATTTAAAGAACTCCTGTTTTCTTTATTATCCCAATAGATAGTTATGGTTGCCTAAGCTTAGAGGTGGATTTGTTGAGAAAGAAATCCATGATTCTTGGTGTAATCTTAATTTTTGTAGGGGTTGTCTGTGTTTCTCTCTCTAACACTCATGAATTCGTACATAGAGCCGTTGAAGTTGCTTCCACACAAAACGCTGATGAAGTATCTGCGTACTTTTTAATTGGAGAAAACGTATCCATCGTGCTTTCTCCCGGAGACGATTGGTCTCCAACAGGGGGTCTTGTTGAAGATGGCGGCATTTATCTAACTCTAAACGTCACGTTGATTTCCCCAGACAATGGAAAGACTATATTTAGATTTTATTTCAACACGAGTAAGGAGCCCCCATCATCTCCTGATCTACCTTGGCCTCTCCAGCTGTCAAAAGTGGAAGCTTTATGTGTAGACGAAGATTCTATCGAGGTACGTAAACCGTTAACTTTAGAATGGATAGGTGGTATAATTAGACAAAATGGAACCTTCACTATAAAAAGTAGCCGGCACCCCTTCTTGAACACTCCTCCTCGTTATCTTGCATTCTTTAGGGCAGTAACCGAACGAAGGTACCTCTACTCCAACCTTTTTCCAGTTGGTTCTCTGTTAAGTGTGATAGGCGTTGCCCTTTCTTTATGGGGTTCAAAGTCTGAGCGGGAGAGAAAGAGACAAAAACTGAGGAAAAAAGGGCTTCCTATTTCCTAGCTTTCATTCGCCAGAGCATTATTGCAGCAACTGCGATGATAACAACTAGCGCTGCTAGTCCGTAGATATGGTACGGTGGCCCTGGAGGTGCTGAAACTTGTATTACTATCTCTTTTTGGTATGCTGCTGTAGCGGGGCGTTCTGGCATGTAGGTAACACCCCAGTTGTCCACGACTCTTAGCCTCACCGTCCAGTTTCCAGGAGTTTCAAACCGGTATTTTACAACTGGTCCTACTTTTCTATCTCTGTATTTTGCTACGTCTTCTTCCTTCCTCTTTCTTTCCCATGTGTAACTGCCTATAATGCCGCTGGGGTGAATGCTTGCAGTTGCATTAAATGTTATATCTTCCTCCGTATAGAGGTTTTCAGCATGATAGCTTATTTGAAGAACTGGTGGAGCTATTATTCTTATGCTGTAGGCTTTAAAGTTGTCCTCTTGCCATGTATCGTTTGCTAACACAATTTGTATCGTAGCGTTTAGGTTATCTGCTATTGTGGCGGGAATAATCCACTCGAATGTTTTTACAGCGAGTCTTTTCAACGTTTCATTAGTCCATTCTTTTGTTTTCCAGAGAGTTCCGTTTGAAAAGAATATTTGCAAGGTTACGTTAAATGTTTCATCAAAAGTGCCCAAGACTTTGACTGTAAATGTAATTTTTATGTTCTCTCCAATTATTGCTGGTAATCCGTAGTCTACACCGGCAGCATATGCCTTCCCACTTACGCTAATGATGGCGATATCATGGAATGGTTCCTTTAAAAGTTCTATTGGGGCGCTTATTTTCTCGTTGTTTGTAAGAGTGTGCTCATGCGGGACTGTTGTTACATTGGCTAAAATTCGGTAATATGCGTTTTCGTAGGGTAGAAGGCTAGTGTTCCAGTAAAAGATCACAGGTAGTTGTTCACCCGTTCTTACCGTTACGTTTTTGCTTCCTATATAAATCCAGCCGCCATCGCTTGTGGAGTTGTAATAAGCTGACACCGTAACGTTTTCTGGCGCTTCTCCTTCATTTCCAACGGTCACGTTAAATGTTATAGTTTCTCCCCAAGCAGATCTCGTCGCTGGAAAAGTTATTAAAAGCACTGATACATCTCTTTTGTTTACAACGATTATTTTCTTTGGCTCTGTCCAGCTGCTGGTTCTTTCGGAATCATCCTTCACCTGCAATTTCACGTATCTTGTACCTGCGTGCGTGTAAATGTAGTTTACAATTGGAGATGTCAACCAGTCTGTGATGTTGCCGTCTCCAAAGTCCCATTTATAGCCAACAATCCTAGTGCCAAAAGGTCCAGGCTGACTTTCTGACGCGTTAAAGGTCACCGTCTTGTTTACTACAACGTAGCCGTCTACGGGATAAACAGTGAACTTAGGGGTGGGGCTTCCCGCAATCTCGAAACGGGCTCCCCTGTAGTAGTAGGGTATTAAACGGATTATATTCTCTGTCGGCATCTTCCCCGTAAGTTTTGCAGGCCGCTGTGGTGTACAAGACGGATCTACTGGAACCAGCTCGACTGTCGATGATCCTTCCAACTTTACTCTGAACTTTAATATTACAATGGTGTTGGATTGTCCAGGGTTGTTGAACGAAATCGTAGTGTTCTGTGAGGCGCACACAAGCCTGTAAGTTCCCTCCGTGTTATTTAAAACATCTTTAACCCATAGTATCGGAGCATAAAGCACTCCTCCAAGATAATCTTCAACAGGGATCGTTACAGTGCGGCTTATGCATTCAAGGACATTCGGATCCCATTTCACTTTCAAGTCTATTCCACGAAGGTTTCCTAATGGATAATAGCCAGATGAATCCACGTTGTTGGTAAGGTTAAATATCTTCACGCTAAAAGTTATTTCTTCATTCACTCCTGCCGTAACAACTTCGGGATCAATGTATAAGAATGGCATGTCTTTTGGAAACTCTGAGTCTGCTGCATTCGATGCATCCATTGAGTATATAGCAAATACGCTAACGAGTAGCATCGCAACCAAACAGGTCACCGCAAGGGCCTTTGTCAAATTCTATTCCTCCAATACAATACTTAATTAGCATAATCTATGTTAAACAATTCTCTTATATACTTTACCGATTTGCCCCTTGTTTCTTTAACCTTCAAGAGAGAAAACTATTATAAGAAAAATGGAGATGTTAAAGTTTCTTTTTGCTTCGTTTCAGGAAAACTATGCTAACAGCTAGTTCTAAAGCGAGTATTGTGAGAAGGGTAATCATTGATGGGAATTCTGGTATTACTTCCGAGCTGGCAATAGTAATTTGACGGATGCTTTGGAAGTCGTATGTGAAGTAAAGATACGTGTTCGCTCCATCTTCAGTTATAATGGGTGTTACGGGCTGGTTGTCTACCATTACCATCCATGTTCCCCACATAAGCTGCTTCGGAATAGTCACATTGCAATAACCGGCAAACCCAGACAACCCTGTTGCGTTAAAGGATATCTCCTTATCGGAGATTAGGTATTGGTAGTTTATCGGTGAGATGGTAGAGTTGCTTTCGGTGATAATCTCCGCCTGGAAACTGTTCACTGTTATTACGTGAACCTTCCTATGAATTATTGTGAGAGCACAACTTCCAGTGTAGTGAGGAATAGGCACAGACCAAGGTTTATTACTCCACGGTGGCTCCGGACGCTCTGGATGTGGAAATGAGGCAAGCGTACTTGACTCTATTTCAAAAGTTGTTTCAGAAATAGGAACTGTTGCGTTTACTTCAATGGTGAACAGAACCCCTGTTCCCTCTGGTGTGGGCCGCTGGTCTGGTGGCAACACTTGGCAGTATGCGAGGCGGATATACCCTTCTGTGTTGTTTATCACTTCTTTGACTCTAAATGTTATGTTATACTGTTCTAAAAATGGACCGGCTGTAACATTTGTAACTTTTATAAACCTTGGATCGTAAACTATTTTAACGTCAAATCCGGCAAGGTCCCAGTATGGGTGTAAATCAACAATGTTGAGGTTTAAATGGACGATTTTAGGCAGCTCTCCTTTGTATTGGTAACTTTCTGGAACTATTTTGAGTGTTGGTTTTTCAGGTTGTGGGAACGGTGTTCCATGCATTATGAATGTTCCTTTTTGCCTTACGTGCGGTATCAACTTTGCAGTTGAGTTTGTGAGTTTCACGTCTATGAAGTCGAAGAAGAAGATTGCGTCTCCCTGATAATCCCATTGCTGGTATTTAATCACGAAAGTCATGGTGAAGAATGTTCCATTCCCACTGAAAGCCGGGGCCGGCGCCAGCGAAGCCTTAGCCAACCGATATGTTCCAGCAATTGGGTCCAGTGTATCCTTGACTGTTATTGGGTCTCCGCTGGGTCCCGTGTGGAGAACTCCACCATACGGAGACGGCGGCTGCGGATCCGGATAACTCTCAACAGGCACAGTCACCTTCCTGCTTACATAGTCCAAAAATGTTGTGTTCCACTTAAAATTGATGTCAAAACCATACAAGTTCTCTACGTTCTCAACCACAACAGCGATCACAACTTGTTGGCCGATAACATTCTCTGGGCCCTTCTCAATAAGCGCCGGTATAACCTTGACAACAGTTTGAGGAGTCTCTTGAGCGGGCGTTTCATTAGACACTTGGAAAGCATAAGTAGGCATCCGAAGCATTTGTGCAAAGGCTAGAACTAAAACCATTGCCACGATGGCCGCGCTAACTTTTCTTATCATTTCGACAACACCACTTAAGATGGTTATACGTGCTATGTATTTGAATTTTACTGTCATAAGATACACTATTCAGTTAACCAGCGCAAACAAAACTAAAAAGAGAGGGATGTTAATATGAAACGTTGTACATCGCCGCTATAGACACTATGTCGAAAATGTCAATAGCCCCATATGGAGCTGCGATATCTGCTTCTGGATTCCAGTGAGGGTCTCCAGGGCGGGAGTCGTAGGCTGCTGTAGCCGCTGTAACGTCGCATATGTCAATTATGCGGTCGCCGTTGATGTCTCCAAGCATCTTAATGAAAACGTACCCGTCAGTACACAAGTTGTTTGTGACATCGATTTCAAACGGAACCGAGGATGCTTCAGCATTGATAGTAACATTTGTACCATATGACAGACCTGAAGTGTCCCAGTAAAACGTGATGTTTAGTTTCTGTTTTGCAGCCAAATCAGTTACTGTTTTGCGTTCTATTATGGTGTTGTCGTAATATATGGTGACGTTAAATGTCTCAGTCAAGTCTCCGAGGTTCTCAACTTCCACTGTGATTTTCACTATTCCTCCGGGATACACCTTGTTATTAACCACATGGACGGATTTGACTGCTACATCCCTTATCACGGTTGCAAAGAATCCATCCTCGATTTCATGCACTATTGGGTTTCCATCCTTGTTAACTATTTTTGTATCAATGAGATTCAATTCTGTAACTCCGTAACTCTTTATTTGGAAGGTTATGGTAACAATAGCTTTTGGTAACAGTATTGTAGCCGGTTCAGCTGGCGGATAAAGCGTAAAGTTAACTTTGACCCTTCCGACTAAATTGTTGATTATTATTATTGGAATGAAGTTTGTTTCGTTGCTGGGTGGATGTATTGTTACTCCTAAACAGTTTAGTACATTTTTGTCATATCCCAACGTGAATTCGTAGCCGTAAAAGTCGATGACGTTTTGCATTTGAATTTCGAAGTTAACTCGATTACCGGGCTTAAGTGTTGGGTCTATATATTCTTTCGGATAAACGAACATTTTTGCAATTAGCATGTTGTTGAAGTAACCGTCTTCAGGTGGATTGAACGGTATTGGCTCGTTCCAATCGTCTTTCAATTCTACATCGTACAGGTCAAGGATGCTTTCACCAATGTTTGTCACGTGAAACTTTATCGTTGCTAGGGTAATGTTGCCAGTAAACGGTGGAGCTGCTGGTAGAAGCCATGCTGTGGCTTTCAGTTGTCCCTCCTCTTCGTTTATGGCCGTCTCTGATTGGGCAGATGGGAAAACTGGGTTTATTGTGACCTCTTCTATATCTAACATTGAAGTATTGTATGCAAGCCGGAACTCAAACTTGTTCAAGTATCTGACATTTTCAAGTTTTACGTCGATCGTGAAGCTTTCGCAAGGCTTTAATTCTGGGCTAACTATTCGGCTTGGCGCGACGTATATTCTTGCTGGTGATGGTGTGTAGTTCTTGAAGTATCCGTTTTGCACCGTGTGAGGTATAAGTTTAGCCTCATTATTTGATAATTTTGAAGAATAGATTTCCAGTATGCATTTGCCCTGTCCTATTACTGTGAAGGTCATTTCAAAAACTGTTCCGTCTCCACTGAATGGTGGTGCGGGCGACATGGATGCGTAGGCTACTTGATATGTTCCTGCATTTTTGTCAACTACATCTTTAACTCTTAGGACGGGTGCGTAAAGTATGCCGTCTGGATAATTGTCTCTTGGTATCTTGACGACATGGCTGACGTAGCTTAAAATGCTCGGGTCCCATCGCAGCTTGATATCTAAACCATAAAGGTTAGTGACGTTTACCACTTTAACTTTGATGACGAAGTTGCTGCCTATAGGCAAGCTAATCATTGAAGGTTCTACATGTATCACTGTTCCTTCGGTGGCCCAGACGTTGCTTATTGGAACAATACTGATAAGCATGGCGAGAACAAAGGATATAGCTGCTATCCTTTTAAGCAAGCCTTTCCTTCCCCCCGAAAATAAGAGGATGTTAAAGCTAATTAACATTTCGGGTTTTAATACTTAGTGTCTAAATCAATAGTTTTTGTCATATTGGCTTGTAACTTTTGTGACATCGCAAATGTCAATTTTTCCGTTAAGCTCCACGTCTGCTTGCGGGTTCCAGTATGGGCTGCCGCTTTCCGAGTCATAAGCAGCGGTTACAGTTACAACGTCGAGTATGTCTATATGCCGATCGTATATAACATCACCAAGCAGCTGAAATGGCATAGTGAAGCCTCCAGCTCCTATTGCGGTTAAACCAGCGTGGAAGGCGCAGACTCGGATTTCATAATCCCCAATAGGTTCTAGGGGGTTTAGTCGGAAGGCTGCATGGTACGAGCTTATGTTTGTGGTGGGTATCGGGCTTGGCGTGATTGCTTTTCCTATATTAAAGTTTGTTGTTTTCTCTGGGCAGTATGGTATTCCTAACATGTGCAGCCAGTTGCTCCACACACTTGCGTAGGCTATTCCCGTTCCAGTTGAAACCCATGGGTCTATATAGATATCTGTTAGATAGCTTACTGCACCCCTTGCTGGAATGGTTGTTTGAAGCGCCGCTATACCTATTGTTGTATAATCAAAGTCGCATACGGTAATTGTTATGAGGATTTCTCTGCTATAATACACATTGTTCTTGACTGTTACGTTAAAGTATACTGTTCCGGGTTTTCCAAAAGTGTCTTTTGGTTTCCCATTCATGTCGCAAGGGTAGAAAGAAATTATTTCGATTTCCCATGATGTTGAGGGAACCCGCTGGGCGGGCACGGTTCTTGTTATGATCATGTTGCTGTTTGGGTTTCTTACTTGTATCGCCACGAGGCCTTCGTTGACTAGATTACCGCTGTAAGTGACGTTTCCATAAATGTGGACAACATCTCTGTACGTGTAGTAAAACTTGTTTGTTGCCACGTTAACCCATAGTTGGGGGTATGCGTTTGTTTTCGCTATGAAAAGTGGGATCAATGAAAGTGATATTAAAAGCATAATCATTATTATTGATGAAACATTTATCAAGGCTGTTTTTCTTGCTAAAACGCTCCCCAAATGCTTCCCTCGATAAATATTTCTGGAGCGTAATTATTAAGGTTGCTCTCTGTTTTGATTCAACTGAAAAGAAAAAGAGGGTTTAGGGAGGTTGTTATGCTCTGAGTATACCAAATGTTGCACTTGCTTCTGGACAGTATGCTGTTCCGCCTTGGGATGGCAACGCTGTTAAGGCGTTGGCGTAGACTGTGCCCTTTCCGACAAACGCCCACTTTGGAAGGTTCATGCAGTTAATGTCTATTGTATAGTTGCCCTTTGTCACTCCATTAACCGGTATGTAGTTGAATGCCACTATCACACCAAGGTCGTCGTATACAACCACCCAGAAGACTACGTCGAGTGGTTGTTCTGATATGCATTCATAGGTTATCTTGAACGTCATGTGTTCACCTTTCTTGTAGGCGTCTGCTCCTGGTTCCACTTCGATAATGTTGATTAGGTAGTCAACTTCAAAGGTGAGTGTGTCAAACACGTATTGCTCGGCGATTTCTACCGTGGCGTTAACATACCATGTTCCGAAGACTCTTTGCTCTGGGTTTTCACATGGCCATGGTAATCTGAAGGACACTGTTGCAATTCCATTTTCATCTGTTCTTGCAGTTCTTATGTAGTGGAATTCTCCATGTTTTATTTCAAATGTGACAAGTTTCTGTTGCACTGGGTCAAGGTTGTATGTGACTAACGCGTAGAGGGTTACCTCTGACTGAGGTCCAAAGGCATCACTTGGCATTCCGGGACCTTGTCCACCGTAGGGTTCTGGATATTCCGTGTAAACGTCTATCCATCTACCTGGCGGCTTGAATGGCGCTTTGTATGTGGCTGTGGAGACCACGTGTGGTACCGGAGGTGACCATGGCAGTCCATCCCATGGACTGAATGGTCTCTCGGGATGCGGGAACGATGCAATTTTCACTAAGAAGTTGTTTTCGTCCCAAGGCCAGTTTGGCTTAGGTGTTGGCCTTTTGTCTGGTGGGTTCAGCAGAGTGAAGGTGAACGATGGTGGCGGGAAGGCTTCAGATTCATATATTACTTTGAATCTTATTGTCGCCAGTTTAATTGTGCCGTAAGGCGCAGTGTGGGCGCCACCTGTCCCTGGCAGTCCGAGAAAGACTAAGCGGACGTATCCCTCAGTATTGTTCACTAAGTTCATTATTGTGAATATACCGTTTGGCCAGAAGCTGGCGAAAGTTCCGTCTGGATCTATTGTAGACGCCGTGGCGATTACTAGTGTATTATCGAAGTTTAGGTACATGTCAAAGCCTTGGATGTCCCAGAATGAGTCAAGCGGTTTGTTTCCTTCTCCCAGCAGATATATATCAACGTTAAATTCTTCATCCAAAGCTTCTGCAGTGTAGGTTTTACCCTCGGGTGTTCTAATGTCAAGCAGTGGTAGCGGTGGATATTCAAATGGTCTTCCATGCATTATGAATGTTCCTTTTTGTCTTTCATGCGGTATCAACCTTGCAGTTGCATCTGAAAGTTTCACGTCTATGAAGTCAAAGTAGAACGTTATATCCCCTTCATAATCCCATTGCTGGTATTTAATCACGAAAGTCATGGTGAAGAATGTTCCATTCCCACTGAAAGCCGGGGCCGGCGCCAGCGAAGCCTTAGCCAAATGGTATGTTCCAGCAATTGGGTCCAGTGTATCCTTGACTGTTATTGGGTCTCCGCTGGGTCCCGTGTGGAGAACTCCACCATACGGAGACGGCGGCTGCGGATCCGGATAACTCTCAACAGGCACAGTCACCTTCCTGCTTACATAGTCCAAAAATGTTGTGTTCCACTTGAACTTGATGTCAAAACCATACAAGTTCTCTACGTTCTCAACCACAACAGCGATCACAACTTGTTGGCCGATAACATTCTCTGGGCCCTTCTCAATAAGCGCCGGTATAACCTTGACAACAGTTTGAGTTTGGGCGGAGGCTGGAGCGAATGTTGCTAGCATGCTTACTAGCATCACTGAAATTAGCATTGTGCAAAGAGCTTTTTTCATTTATTTTCCTCCTTTCTCCGCATTCTATTTTATAGATGCTTGCATTTTAAGTTTTCTGGAATTTTCCTCTATTCCGAGTATAGAAGAAATTTTC
>JAWBZV010000027.1:0-16389 GCA_038865865.1 Bathyarchaeia archaeon
ATTTTCCCAACTGTAGGGGACTACGTATTCAAAATCGATATAACCTTTAACGATCAAGGAGCGCAAACGCAAGAAATAAAGGTTTACCTTGACAACGTCCAAATATTACTTTACGGAGACGCTCATGGCCTGCTTGGAACGGACGCTGATCCAACCGCTCCTAGAGACATATTCTCCTCGCTAATCTATGGGTCTAGGATTTCTATTACGGTAGGGCTCCTTGTTGCTTTAATCGCGGTAACCATAGGTCTGTTAGTTGGCTTAACTGCAGGATACATAGGCGGAATAACCGATGAAATATTGATGAGATTCGCAGACTTCTTAATGGTTCTGCCTACATTACCACTACTAATAATTTTAGCATACTTATTGTCTCCATCGATATGGAACATCATAGCGATCTTAGCCTTTTTAGGATGGATGGGCTTCTCCCGCAATATACGGTCAGTAACACTTTCTTTGCGTGAAAGAGCTTTTGTAGAAGCTGCAAAAGTTGTGGGGGCGGGAAGATTCCACATAATACGCCAGCACATTTTTCCAAATGTTGTTCCACTAGTCTACTTGGCCCTGTCTCTTTCGGTTCCAGGAGCCATAATTTCAGAAGCCTCCCTAAGTTTTCTTGGACTATTCGACCCCGAAGTAATGTCTTGGGGAAGAATGATTAATGAGTTCAACTCGTCAGGGGTTGCCGTAACAAAGGGATTCAGCGACTACTGGTTCTGGGTAATACCTCCAGGATTATGCATTTCGTCGCTGGCGATATCCTTTATCCTAATAGGATATGCTCTGGACGAAATATTGAACCCAAAGCTTAGAATGCGACGTTGAAAGTGTTAACCAAAACTTAAATAGGCTCAATGTTTTTATAATTAATATTTGGTGCTATTATATGAAAAGATCCCTGATAATTTTCCTAGCAACGTTCTTCCTAGTGCCTATGCTTATGTTGACCATCCCCGCAGCCTATAGTTCCGGTGACGATACCACGGTCAGCATAGTTCTTGATAACATTTCTGAACTTTACGGTATCGAATTGAAAGTGTCATACTCCAACTTAGACTTGGTCACCGCAACCCCCTATCCTCCATGGACATTTTACCTTATAGTTAAAAATGAGATAGATGAATCAAGCGAGGTTTACCGTTTCGTCGCAGTTGCATTACCACCAAGTCCCCCCTACAGCGGAACGACTAAAATAGTTGAATTAACTTTTCAGTCCACCGTTGATGCTGCGAACCTTCAGATTGAAGCAAAACTTGTGGACAAACTTGGAAACAATATGCCCTTCGAAATAGATGGGCTCACCATTAGAGGTCTTCCCGTTCACGATGTAGCTGTCAAAAAGGTTTTAGCTTGTCCAAGAAGCGCATATCAAGGTGACCCAATCACCGTTGAAGTTAATGTTGAAAATCAGGGTAATTTTGAAGAAACATTTGACGTGACTGTTTACGCTGATCAAGACGGGGGCATTATAGGTGACGAAATTATAATTGGGACGCAAACTGTTACATTGGCGCCTAAAACGGTTGGGAGACTATACCTTGTTTGGGATACCACAGGTGCCCCCTACGGAGGATATTACATTAGCGCGAGACTCAGCATTGTTTCGGGAGAAACCGATGTCTTAGACAACTTCATCGAGAAAGCAGATTATGTGGGTGGAATCTATCCAAGACCATATGTCAGGCAAGCCGCTGAAATTCAAGCTCAAGCTCTCTTGGCTGGCCTTCTGGGACTAATATTCTTCGCTGGAGCACTTTATGTACGAAACTACTGGTTTAATTGTTAAACAGACCCCCATTTTTTTTACATTAAAGAATGGTGAAACCTAGACGGAGGAGCTTTTTCGGCCTCCGAAAAATTGGTGCGAAAACTTAAATAATTGACTCCGGTATACACTTCTGAGCCTAAAATAATTTAAAACCGGTGACAGAATGCCATCGTTGCTTGACGTTAAAAATCTCAGAACATATTACACAACCCTTAGAGGATACGTGAAAGCTGTTGACGGTGTAAGTTTTAACATAGAAAAAGGCGAAGCCATGGGGCTAGTAGGCGAATCAGGCTGTGGCAAAACTACCGTCATTCTTTCAATTCTGAAAATTCTGCCGCCGGAAGGAAAAATAGTTAACGGAGAAATTCGATTTAAAGACGTTGACATTGTAAAGCTTCCAGAAAAGGATATGCGCGAAAAAATACGGTGGAAAGGCATATCCTTGATATTTCAAGGCGCCATGAACGCTCTAAACCCTGTCTACCGAGTTGGTGATCAAATTGCTGAAGCCATCCGAACACACGAGCCTAATGTGTCTAAAAAAGAAGCTTTAGAAAGAGGGCGAAAGCTGTTTGAATTGGTGGGTTTGGATCCTGATAGGATTAACAGTTATCCTCACGAGTTTAGCGGTGGAATGAAACAGCGTGCCGTAATAGCCATGGCTTTAGCCTGTAACCCTGACCTTTTGATAGCAGATGAACCTGCCACCGCCTTGGACGTAATTGTTCAAGCACAAGTTTTGCAACTTATTAAGCATCTTAGAAAGACTCTCCATTTATCTATGATCCTTATAACCCATGACCTATCAATTGTTGCTGAATCATGCGATAAACTAGCCGTCATGTATGCTGGCAAAATTGTTGAATATGGAGATCTCGTTACCATATTCAAGGAGCCTCTTCATCCATATACTCAAGCCTTAATCAAGGCTTTTCCAGACGTTCGTGCTGAAAGAAGTCCGCTGGTTTCTATACCTGGTTCCCCGCCTGACTTGCTATATCCCCCAAGCGGGTGTCGCTTCAATCCCAGATGTCCATATTCTATGGATATTTGTTCAAAGAAAGAACCGATCATGTTGGAGGTTAAGAGTAAACTACATCAAGTAGCATGTCACCTAATCGAAAAACGCTAGGGTGGAAATTATGACAGAAACCCTTTTAAAAGTTGAAAAACTGAAAAAATGGTTCCCTATAACTCGTGGATTGTTGAGAAGCCTGTTCTCGAGACGTGAGCTATACGTGCGAGCAGTCGATGATATAGACTTTGAAATTAAGGAACGTGAAATATTTGGACTTGTAGGGGAAAGCGGCAGCGGAAAAACAACTACTGGAAGAATGCTTGTCCGACTTATCGAGCCAACCTCTGGAAAAATTCTTTATCGTGGAAAGGATATAGTGTCGATGTCTGATGAAGAGTTTAAACCCTTTAGAAAGAAACTACAAATGATTTTCCAAGATCCCTACGAATCTCTCAATCCAAAAATGACCGTTTTTGATATCTTGGCTGAACCTTTAAGAGTGCAAAACGTTGCGCATGGAGATGATTTGTATGAAATGGTTTGCAAAATCTTAGAGGATGTTGAGTTAACACCCCCTGAAGAGTTTCTGCATCGTTACCCTCACGAGTTAAGTGGTGGGCAAAGGCAGCGAGTAGCCACCGGGAGGGCGCTGATACTTAATCCAGAATTCATAGTCGCCGATGAGCCCGTATCAATGCTTGACGTTTCAATCAGGGCAGAAGTACTTAACTTAATGGTGCAGTTGAGGGATATGCACGGAATAGCCTTCTTGTACATCACTCACGACTTGGCTTTGGCACGCCATTTATGTGATAACATTGCTGTCATGTATCTCGGAAAGATAATGGAACTAACTTCTGCGGATCGTCTCATAAAAGAACCGCTTCACCCGTATACAAAGGCTTTACTTACCGCTGTTCCGGTGCCTGATCCAACATCTAGGCGGGCAGAAATTACCATAAAAGGCGAAATTCCAAGTCCTGTTAATCCACCATCTGGTTGTAGATTCCACACAAGATGCCCGCAGTTCATTGGAGAGATCTGTAAAAGGGAGACACCCCCCCTTGTTGACGTAGGTTCTCGTCATTATGTTGCTTGCCATCTATATAGTTAAATAACTCAGAGCTAACTGCTTTCTTCCTTTTTCTTTGATGTTAGCCAATCTTTGTATCCCGCTACTATTCCCCAAGCGATGACTATTCCAATAGTCGTTATGGCATTGAATGGTGGTGGTAAATACAGAATGACTAATACTAATATGTAGGGAGTTAGAAAAACCGCTATTCCAATTAAAACGATTATCCAATACCACCTCGACGTTAAAATCTCACGAATTATCTTCAAGTTTTCACGGAGAGAGCCCATCAATCTAAAACATTATTTCACAGAATTATTTATTGTTTTCCCACTTCTTAAAGATGATGTTGGTTGTTCAGTTTAACTTTTTTTGTTCTACCGTTGCTATTGCTGCGTCAAAAAAATTCCAAAAATCTTTTTCAAGCCTGTTTAGCTCCTCTTGAGACTTTAATCCCTTTCTTAGAAGTAGTCCTCCACCAAAAAGTATTGTCAAACCACCTAGCCGAATAAAGTTTGATGTAAAGTCTGTAGCAGTGCCGAATGTTATTTCGAAGTCTTCGGGTTTTCCTCGAATACAAACTTCGATGCTATCACATAAATTCATACCTCCTTCTGGAACTGCAAGAATCCTGTAGCCACAAGATTTTTCCAGCTTTACTTTAAACTTTCTATTTTCAAAAAATTCTTTTAGAATTTCAGCAAGCTTTTCTAAATTAATATTTTTCCCTATCAACCTATCTCGCATAGAACGTCCTTCAAGTTTTTAGCTTAAAATCCTAACTAAAAAGTTTACGGAGTTAAAAAGCGGGTTTATCCTTGCTTTCTTTTTGACTTTAATTATGATAGCTGCATCTAGAAAAAGCTTTAGAAGTACTAGGACTATCTCTTTCTGAAATTCGGGTATGGCGTTTGTTCCTCTAATCTCTATAAGAACTGTTTCTTCATCATTTTCGAACGTGAAGTATAGGTATGTGTATTCGTCGTACTGATCTAGAATGAGGGGGTCAACAGAAGTGCTGTTTACAAGTACTGTCCATTGGTAGCCGCTTTCAACCCATAAGATTTGCTTTAATATTGCAACTCTACAGAAACCTGTTCCTAAACCACCTCTGGCGTTAAAACTTATGGACGCAGTGTTGGGGTCAAAGTGCAACTCCGAAATTGTACAGTTGCTGATAATAGAAATGTAGTATTCTTCGTCATTCCATTTACCGACAGTAAAAAAGTTTAAGGGTGCCATGAAGGGATATCTGTCTAAATCATTGTACGATTCATCACATATGCCGTCGCTTCCTTCCTTATCCTGATTTGAACCCCAATAATAATCTGGTTTGATGCAGTCGCTCCAGTAGTTTCCGCCGCTGGGATAACCCTTATGCCATATACCACCAGCTACAACCGCGTCTTTATTCACCTTATTTCCCAGAAAGTTGTTGTGGTAGATCTCATTTCCCGTGCAACTGGTATCTGCTACCCAAATACCTTTTGTGTTGTTTGATATGGTATTTTCAATAATGAAGTTGTAAGAGCTTTGACGCAGATAAACTCCACTAATGTAGTTATTTTTTAACTCGTTTCTAGTGATGCGGCACTGTGAGGAATTTTTTAGATGGATCCCAAAGGAGCAATTCTTAATCTTGCAATTGGCTACTTCCACATTTTGTACATCATATAGATCGATCCCTGCTGCTCCAGTTTCACTAATTGTAGTATTTTGAATTGTCAGATTTAAAATTCTAACTCCACTGCTTTTGACAAGGATGATTTGTGTTTCTGTAAGTTGTCCGTCTATGATAGTCGCATCCATATCCTTTCCAATCAGCGTTAATGTTTTATTTACGATTATAGGGTAAGTTTCTTCATAATAAGTTCCAGACTCAATGAAAATTGTGCTTCCAGGCAACGCATCGTTAATTGCCCTTTGTATAGAATTTCCCGGAGTCACCGTTAACCTTAGTTCCCTCTGTTGAGCCCTAACTGTATATAATGTTATTGGAAATATTAATAGCAAAAAAGTTAAAAATATTGAGACAATTTTCCCCAATGTTCTCACCTAACCATATAATGTTAATGCTTACTCTTTTCTAATATCTATTTCTCTAACTTTCTACATGTTTCTGTTTGAAAAGATTAAGCTGCTAACAAGTGTATATTCAGAGCTCATGGTTTTATTTTTCTATAAAATTCTTCTAGAAATCTTTATATTAGCTTAAGCAAACAATTTCTGGGGGAGAAGGCATTTGTATCTAAGGTTTAAACGTTCGTTGCCCTTGATTTTCTTATTAATGCTTTGCTTTGTTCTTGGCTATCCCGTTAGTGCATCACCCTGCGCTGTTCTTAAGGTTTCTTTACCTGAAGGCGATTATCATGGTTATGACGTGGATCCTTGGCTTTGTGAGTGTTGGTTTTTGAATTTGACTGGTGCTTCTCAGACTTTTCTTGTCCATATTAATAACACCAGTGGATCTTTACGATCTTATGATACCCGCTTGATTATAGCACTCAACCAGGTTGGCTATAACAAGCTTGTTTCTCTGGTTGTTAACGGCACCAACGTGCCTAAATCAGCTTTCAAGTGGGGTACGCCTAAACCCTATAAAATTTGGACTTGGCCTAGCGACGATGTTTATCCAACTTATTTTAACGACACGATTATTAATGTTGGTTTGATTCCTAAGAAAGGCTACAAAACTTTGGTTGTTTCTGTGACATTTTCCGATCCCATCGGCGTGAGGGTACACTTTGACGCTTATGGAAAGTCGACTAGTGGATGCGTGATTTCGGATGGTCAAATTGTTCACAACTCGCTTTCAGCAGATTCCACAGTTTTTCTGCAGGCTGGGCCTCCGCCTCCGCAGCCACCCTTTGCAGTTTTCACGTTTACTCCGACTTATCCGGAGGTTAATGAGCTTGTTACTTTTGATGCTTCTGGGAGCTATGATCCAGACGGCTATATTGTGAGTTATAAGTGGGATTTTGGTGATGGTAACGTTACAACAACTTTAAACCCGATAATAACCCATAAGTATGCAGCCTTTGGCGACTATATTGTAACTTTGACAGTCACGGACAACAGCGGATTAACAGACCAGGAAACAGCGACGATTCATGTCAGCCAACATCCAGTTGCTGCGTTCACTTTTTCGCCACCAGATCCGCTCGTCCATGAGCTTGTTACTTTTGATGCTTCTGAATCTTCGCCGGACGGTGGAGTGATAGTTAGCTATACTTGGGATTTTGGTGATGGTAACGTTACAACGACAGATAGTCCAATCATAACCCATGCATATTTAACTTATGGCACTTTCATAGTTACGTTGAAAGTTACGGACAGCGAAGGAAAATGGGACACTGTGTCTAAACAGATAACTGTTGAGAAGGCTCCCATAGCGGATTTCTGGTGGACACCCTACTATCCGCAGAGAGGCGAAACGGTAACTTTCGACGCTTCAGCCTCAACACCCGACGGTGGCGAAATAGTCAGCTACATTTGGGATTTTGGTGATGGCAACATTACGGTAACGGATAATCCAGTAATAACGCATATTTACTCTCAAGCAGGCGACTACATTGTTACGTTGAATGTTACGGACAGTGAGGGAAGATGGGACGCTGAGACAAAAACAATCACGGTTGTCTTACGCAGATATTATTTGACGGTTAAGACAGACCCCGCAGGTGTGACAACAATTCCGGGAGAAAACTGGTATAATGAAGGCACAGAAGTTACGCTCACTGCTCCGGACATTGTTTCAATTTCTCCTAGTGTGCGCTACAAATTCAGTTATTGGAATGTTGATGGTGTGCCAGAAGCCGGCAACCCAATAACCGTTGTGATGGACGCTAATCACACAGCCACCGCCCACTATGTCCTCGAATATTACTTAACAGTCCTCTCCCCCTTCGGCACAGTGGGCGGAGGAGGCTGGTACACAAGTGGCTCAACAGCCTACGCAACGCTGGATATGGGCTTAGTTGACCATGGAAACGGAACCCGCAGAGTTTTTGTAAGCTGGGGCGGCGACGCTTCAGGAACAAACTACGCTCAGAGCGATCCGATTGTAATGAATGCGCCTAAAACGGCTATTGCAAACTGGAAGACCCAATATGCTGTAACTTTCACTCAGACGGGTTCCGCTGTGGCTCCAACGGTCACTTATACGGCTGACACTGACCCGACGGAAACGGCGCCCTTTACGGTTTGGGTTCTCGCGGGTTCTCAAATCACATATGCCTATCAAGACATTGTTCCGGGCGCTGCTCCGGGGGTACGCTATATCCTGACAGGCGTTAATCCCCCATCGCCACAGATTGTTAATGGTCCCTTTACGGTGAGCGCTTCATACCAAGTCCAATACTATTTGACTGTGCGCACCGACCCGCCCGGCATTGCGACAATTCCGGGGGAAGGCTGGTACAACTCCTTGCAAAGCGTCCAGCTTATGGCGCCAACAGTGACGGGCTACACATTCCAGTACTGGGACGTTGACGGCACATCACAAGGAAGTGGTGTAAACCCAATAACTGTGGTCATGAACGCGCCCCACACAGCCACCGCCCACTACACTCCAACAGTAATAACTTACAGGCTTAAAATCGAGGCAACAGCTGGCGGCACAACGAACCCGGCGCCGGGCACATATACATACGCGGCTGGCACACAGGTTCAAGTTACGGCGATTCCAAGCGGCGGCTACGTTTTCGACCATTGGGAGCTTAATGGAACAAATGTTGGCACAGCCACAACATACACGGTTACAATGAACGATAACTATGTATTAAAAGCCTTCTTTAAGCAAGTTCCACCATTAACGGTTTCGATAAGCCCCATGTCAGCCTCAATAGTTGTGGGACAACAGATAACCTTCACGTCCGCAGTAAGCGGCGGAACACCACCATACGCGTACCAATGGTTTGTAAGCAACAACCCAGCGCCAGGAGCAACATCCAACAGCTTCACGTTCACACCAACAGCACCTGGCATATACTACATTACGCTAAAGGTTACAGACGCAGCGGGCAACACAGCCCAGTCAGATGCTGCCCGGGTAACAGTCTCGTCGGCACCCGTCGGCGGATATTCCATAGCCATTATAGCCGACAGCGAAGGCAGCACTATCACAACAACATGTGTTTACGGGTTGCTACTATGCGTGTTTGCCTCTGTTTTAAGCGTGACAAGGCGTAAACGAAGATAGACTCAAACCTTTTTAAGCGTTAGTTATACCATTACCAATCTGGCGTTTAGTCCATGGCAAAGAAGAAAGCAACATTCAAAAAGACGCGAAAAGGTTTTCCCAGTGAGAAACTGCTTCTAATTTCAATATCCCTTGCGCTGCTTATAATCCTCAGTGCGGTAATTTACCATGTTTTTTGGAGTTCCCAAAATAACGTAGAATTTCCCCTAAGAGCGGTTATAGTAGATCAGGTTGGTGCAGACATCCCATCATCCCCTGAAGAAATGCAAAGATTCAACGAGACAGTATTTAACATATTGAAAAATGCTAGTTTCGAGGTACGTTACTATGAAAGTAAAAGCGTGACTGTTAACCTTTACCGAAGACTTGCCAAAGAAAACTATGGAATAATCATACTACGAGTGCACTCAGCGATAAGGAAGGAAGAGCTTGTAGTGGATTTCTTCACATCTGAAGAGTATAGTGAATATGCTTATTCGAGCGAATGGAAAAAAGGCCTTTTAACACGGGGAAACTATTCTTGGCTGCCTAACAAGTATTATTTTGCTATAACTCCAAAGTTCGTCTCGGAAGCGATGGAAGAAAACTTTCCTGGAAGCATAATCATAGCCATGGGCTGTTCAAGTTTAAATGAGGCGATGGCGGGTGCATTTATCCAGAAGGGAGCGAAAGTTTACATTGGTTGGACAGATATGGTTAGCATAATTCACAGCGACAGCTCCACAATAAGGTTTCTGCGACAATTTTTGGATAACGGTAAGACTATACGCGAAGCGATAGACGAATGCAACAAATTTAGAGACCCTCATGGGTATGATACAATGCTCTCCTATAAAGTTAAAGAGGACAAAATTGCCAATTACCGGTTCTCAGACTTTGCCGCAAACATGGTCTTAGGCGTTCTGTTCATGCCTTCTCGAAGTAAATCTTAGCTAAATCCAGTAAGTTCTTTGAAACGTTTCGCCACTATGTTGTAGAGATTTTCCCTCAAAGTATTCCCTGAATAGTTTAATTGGCGAATCTTGCATATTTCCTCCGCTAGCTCTTTATCCTCTAAAACTTCTGCCACCCATTTTTCGAAGTCTCCGCGGTAAAGGTGAAACTCAAGCGATTTCACGTTGACTGTGCTTATTTTTTCCATGAACTCTTTTAGTGAGGAAGCACTTTCGCCTGTATAGTTTCCTATCGACGTGAAGAAGTAGAAGGCTTTCTCCCTTGGAACGGTTTTTAATGCTTTTATTTCTGTTTCATTTTTCACGTGTTTTCCCTTCACTTCCCATCGTTATCTTTTGCTGTTGGTTAACTTTTTCGGGTCATTTATTATTAAAGGTTGAGTTTCCTTAAACTTTTTTGTAACTATGGAAGTCTTTATTCGTAAAACTCCTGGGAGCGGAGCAATTCTGGCAGCTATAAACTCGTGGAGGCTTTCTTGGCTTTCAGCTACAACTTTAGCTATTATTTGGAGTTCTTCAGACAGAGATGTATACACTTCATGGATTTGAGGGATTTCGCAAAGTTTTTCAGCGACTTTTTCGCTTTCCTTTGGGTCCGTATAGATTATCATTATGGCAGTCACAGTTTTTGCGCCAACTTTCTCTGTATCCACTAACGCCGTATACCTTTTTATTATGCCGTAGTGTTCCATGCGTTTTATCCGATCATAAACTGTTGAATGAGCTATTCCGAGGCGTTTTCCAATGTTTGTGTAGGTTTGTCTGGCATCCTCTTGTAATAACTCCAAAATTTTGATGTCTGTAGAATCTAACACGAAGCTGTTATTCTTTACTCTCAATCGGATGCCGCCCTTTAGCTTTTGCAGTGTATTCGGTTTGCGAATATATTTTCCTTATTGTCGGAAAAATGTAGAAAACTGCCTTCGATTTCGAAAAACTTTCGACATCCACGTTTACATCAACTTGCTCATTTCTTTATTATGAACAGACTTTTGCCTACAATTCTTCAATTTTTAATAATTGAATTCTACATTTTTGCGGATAAACTAGCAAATAAGTTTAAATCTGTGTATAGAACATTTTTCTATAGAATTCTTCAATAGTCTACGTAGAGTGGCTTAAAATGAAGGTCTCAAAGGTTTGGGAGATTCTGAAAAAATTTAAAGAATTCTGCAGTTTTCATGGTTGGAGGACTTCTGAAAACGAGGATTGGATTGAAACAGAAAACAAATACCACAGTTTTCTTTTAGCCAGAAGAGTTAATCCTTCATCTTTTAAAAGCATAGTGGTTAATAGAAAATGCATTGTTAGGGAAGGCTTATCCTATCGTGTTGTTGAAGCCTCGTATATGGCGTGGCTGTTCTCTGAAACCCCTCCGGAAAGCCTCATTAACATTTTCCTTGAAAACCCGGATTTTTCAAAGAAAATAGCTCTATATGATTTAAGCCCCATAATGAAGGGGAAAAACGCATGCCTCAAGTTAAACTACACTGATAGTCCAGTTTTTCGGGAGTTTGAACGTTTTCTCGAAAACGAATTCGGCGTTAGATTCGAAGAATACCTTTTTAAACATGGTTTAGAAGGCAGGCTAGCTGAGATTACATAGTTTAAGCAGCCGTCAAAGACTTGATAAATAAAGACAACGCATAGTATCTGATTGTGGTGAGGCATGTCTGAAGAGGCCGAAGAAGTTAAAAGGCTTCTTTCCTTCAAAAGGAGAGTCGAGAAAAGAATTGAAAAGCTTGAATCTGAACTCAAAGAACTGCAGACAGTTCTTGAAACCATAAACTCAATATTGCTAGCCAAAGGGTTCAAACGAGCTGATCTAGTCAAAAAGCCTCCAGTGGAAGCTATGCCGTCTCCTCCACCAGTGATGGAGGCATTTCAGCAAGAGCCTAAGGAGGTTATAACCTTGAAGGCGGCGTCCGGAGCCCCTCTAGCTAAACTGTATGTTGGCGAAAACTTCCTGAAGATTGTTCTAGCCGAAGACAAAGACTTTAATGTGAATACACCACCGTTTAACCAGTTTCTTGTTGAAAGAGTTTTGGCCAAAATGCAGCAAAAGGATAGTGAATTAGTTAAGGCTGGAAAGCTTAAGCCGGAGGAAATATTTACCTACAACATCATAAGGGAAGGCGACTTAATCCGTGAAATCCACATAAAAAACTTTGACTCTGAACGCTTAAAAGAGTTAAAGTCCAGCGTAAAGTGGACTCTAGAAAAAATGTACGAAAAAATGAGAGGCTAAACACTGAAGGCCGTTAAGGCCATTTTCTGTCAAAGTAGATGTTTTTACCCTTAGCCGAAAGGGGTACCCCCATGGCGACGGTTGCTTCTGGCATAAGTTTCAATTTTAAGGCTGCTGTGCCAACGCGGTACATTATTCTATTGTCAATGTTGAGGAGGCTGGCTATTTTCGCTGCGGAGCCCAAGGCTATTCCAAGGTCTAAAGCCTTAAACAAGCATGTGGGGCCTGTAAAGTCCTGGCCAGCCTTTTTTAGGGCTTCTTCAAATTCTTGGCATGTTTTGTAGCCACATGCTCCGCAGTTGATTCCTACACTTTTGTTTCCCCTAACTCCTATTAGGACAACGACCTCTGAGTCCTTCACGTTTTTTGCGTCGCGTTTGAAACCGTCAATGTTTCTTTGCTCAGCTATTTCTTCCATTTTTTGAGCGATAGCCTCTTTTTCCTCGCCGAAAACGATTAGTGTTAAGATGTCGTCTATTCCTGCCGTTTTTGGGGCTGTTCTGGCAGCGGCTTGCATAAGCTTGGCAACTTCGAGAATGGCTTCCTTTTCTCCCTTCTCGCCCTCAATTTTTGGGCACATTCCCACGTTCCTCCCTTTGCGTTAATTTGAAACATGCAAAATTAACAGTTCCGGTCGATTTCAGGCTGAAAAGACCTTACTCAAAAGTTCGACAACAGCGTTTAACTGTCCAGTGTATAAACCCACCACAAACATTGTGACTCCTAAAAGCAGAAGCAAAGCTCCTATCACGCGACGCTCTGAAATCTCCAAGCCTCTCACTCCAAATACTTTTTAAGACGCGCTTCCACATGGCTTTTTGGAACAAAACCAACAATTCTGTCAACTTCTTTTCCCGACTTAATAATTACAAGGGTTGGAATGCTGAAGACTTGGAAGCGGTCTGCTACATCTGGGTTCTCATCAACATTGATCTTTCCAACCAAAACTTTGCCTGCCAGCCCTTTAGCTAGTTCTTCAACGACCGGCGCCATCATTCTGCATGGCATGCACCACTCTGCATAAAAGTCAACTAAAACTAGACTATTTTGACTTATAATTTCGTCGAAGTTTGAATCTGTGAGATGAACTATCTGCCCATCCAAGCTGTTTTTCTCCCTAAACTCTTTCATTAATTTGCGGAGTTTTCTTTCCTTTATGCGTTTTAGTTCATCGTCCTCCATGGATATAAACCCTTCGTGCCCGCTGCTCGTTGCGTTTTCTTCTTCTGGTTTTGAAAGGCTTTTAACTTTTCGTAAGCTTCTTAGGATCGTCGGTTTTCATAACGGCTTTTTCAAATGGACAGACATTTTTTCCAGAGGCATTTAGTACTCTGTCTACAATAGTTTCCCATTCAAGGTAAATAGCATTTTTCTCCAAGATTTGTTTTGCTTTGAGGCTTAAGGTTAACGCGTAAACGGCTTGTATTCCCGCATAAATACATAACAACGCTACAGCTTTGCCAACAACCCTATCTGCAACAGACGCACCTTTCAATTGGGCTCCAAGCCGTTCTAAAGCCTCCATGAATGCTGAAACTCGATGAGCTCTGCTTTCCAAAAGCACTTTGGCTTCTTTCACCATCACCAGTGTTAGATTTTTCTTGCACAATGTATCTTTTGCTATTTCTAAGTCTGTTTTAGTGGTCGTTTCATGTTTGAAATAGTTCCAATGAACGTTTAGCTTTTTTGAAATTCGAATAGTTCGCCCTCCGGCTTAGCGGCTATCATCCAAGCAAGTTTCTCTTTTGGTATCCCCTTTGAAAGCTGGCTCATCAACTCTTCTATCAGATGGGGTTTCACATGGATTTTTACGACCTTTTCTTGACCTTTGAGTTTAAAAGTTACAGTTATGTCGTTATCAGATCTTTTTACCCTAAGTTTTCTGTTCCCTACAGTGCATTGGGTTGTTGTCTGAATACCGTCGAGAATGCATGAGAAGGGGGTGATTAAAGGAAGTTTCGCAAAAATTTGCATATCCAAAACTTTATTTTCACTTGCGTTCAGTTCTTTCATCGCCAGCCTCGCCATTTTCACACCTATAACTAGGAAGGGTCCGAGATGTCCATGAAGGCTTTCTGCGTTTTTAATACTTAATACCAGAGTTTCCTTGTCATCAAACATCTTTTATTCCCTTCACACGTGCCTTTTCAAGGGCGCCAATTACTGGTACAGCAGTTATTAAGCCAATTACTCCACCTATTAAGTGCCAGACACCCCAAGAAGTCAAAGCCCACTCCAATGACCCACGCATGAAAACAGTTCCAATGACAACCCCTGCAAAGTATGCGGAGGCTACTGTCGCAATAGCTGCCACAGCTAAATTGTATGGCTTAAAGCGAATTTTATGCTCACAAAGAGTCATCAGAGCGTCAAAAAGAAAGGCCGACGTTAAAAAACCTATCATTTGCGTTGAATCCGGCCTTACAGCTAACACTATCAAGGCACCTATTACGCCTACTGCTGAGGGTGCTCCAATTTTGCCTGAGGCCCACGTAGCTAACAGCAAAGTGAAGTAAACTGAGAAGTCACAAAATATTGGAAGTCGGAAAAGTTTAAAGCCCACTGGTCCGACCGTGAGGTTTAACACGGCCCACATGGCTGCGAAGATGGCTATTAAGGCGATGTCTACTGATTTGAAGTGCATTTCAACCCTGTAATACTTTTTTCTTTAAAAGTAATACTGCATCCATAAAAACTTTATGGCCCAAATACCAGATTCTAAACGGTGACCATGGTGACTAAAACAGAGAAAGTAGTCCGTGTTAGCGTAACTTTTCCACCAGATTTATTGAGAGACTTCGACGAAGTTATCATGAGAATCGGCTATGAAAGTCGTTCTAAAGCTGTTCAGGACGCTGTTAGACTTTTCGTTTCTGAACGTAAATGGCTTCAAGAGGAGAAAGGGCTTCAAGCAGGGGTTTTGATGCTTCTGTACGATCATGAGGTTAGGGGTTTGGAAGAAGCCTTGACGGATGTGCAGCACGATTACGCCCACATAATCTCTTCCACAATGCACATCCATTTAACTGAAAGGGACTGTTTAGAAGCTATAGCGGTCAAGGGAGATGCTGGTGAAATTCGAAAGCTAAGCGATGAGCTTTCCTCAAAACGGGGAGTCAAAATACTGAAGACCATGATTGTTTCCCTTTAATGACCCGTTAACTCAAACATTTTCTCTAAGGCTTTTCGAGCTTTGCTTGCTATGGGTTCTGGAACAGTGACTACATGTTTCTCCTCTTTAAGGGCTAAGTAAATTCTCTCGAGGGTGTTAAGCTTCATGTTGGGGCAGACAGCGCCCTCGTAGGCAAGTACAAAATGTTTGCCCGGGTTCTCCTTCTTTAAGCGGTGCAATAGCCCTTCCTCAGTTGCTACAATAAAGGTTTTTTCCGGGCTTTCCCGCGCGTATTTACACATTTGGGAGGTGCTGCCTATAAAGTCGGCTACTCTCCGCATCTCAGCGCTGCATTCAGGATGAACCATGACAACCGCCTTTGGATATTGAGCCTTAAGCACATGCACTTCCTCTGGGTGAAAAAGCAGATGGGTTGGACAGAAACCATGCTCTGGAATTGGAATAACCGTTTTACCCGTTTTCTCTTGGACATATTCGGCCAAGTTGCGGTCCGGCCCGAACAAAACGGTTTCAGCCTCCAAAGCGTCCATAACATCCACGGCGTTGGCGGATGTGCAGCACACGTCGCAGTAGGCTTTAGCCGAAGCCAAAGTGTTAACGTACAAAACCACTGGCACAAGGGGATAAAGTACTTTCCACCTTTTAATCTCGTCAACAGTCAACATTTGAGCCATGGGACAGCGCGCTCCGGTGGAGGGCAACAAAACTTTTTTGCTTGGGTTTAAAATTGCTGCTGTTTCCGCCATAAAATCTACAGCTGCAAAGACGATTATTTCCGCGTCTTCTTCTTCCATGGCTTTTCTGCTGAGCTCTACACTGTCGCCCACATAGTCCGCAATATCTTGAACTTCCGGCCTCTGGTAGTTGTGGGCTAGGATAACCGCCTTCTTTTCCCTTTTAAGCTTCAATATTTTTTCGGTGAGCTCCATTAAATTTCGCCTTTAAAGTTTTCCAAAAGGCAACGTCAGATATATCTCTTGCCATGAAG
>JAWBZV010000028.1:0-16234 GCA_038865865.1 Bathyarchaeia archaeon
TGAAACCCATATGATTGCTAAAAACATGATTGAGTCCAGAAAAGCCATATCCCCTATACTGGCTACACTTTTGCTTGTGGTTATCGCCGTAGCCGCCATAGTGGTAACCTACGCTTGGGTTATGACGTACATGGGCAGTGCAGGCCAAAGTGCAGGCGTCATGCTCTACAAGGCAAACGTAAGATTCTACACTGACGCCGGAAGTGGAAAAATCGACGTTGACGTTGGAAACTCTGGGACATCTGACACAGAAATAATCCGAATTTATGTGGGTGATGCTCCATCAAGCCTTAAAAATGCAACAAACATTAACCCAAAGCTTCCAGTGTCTTTGAAAGCTGGCAGCGTTGCAAGTTTCACGATAGATTGTGATTGGGAAAACGGTCGAACCTATTACTTTAGGGTGGTTCCGAAGTCTGGGGCGCCATTAGAGTTCAGCGAAAAAGCTCCCTCTTAGGCATCCCTTTTGGCTATATGCGGTGCTGATCAATTTCCGCCCAACAGGGAAGGTTAAAACTGACGCTTTCCCAATAAAGTGTTTGTGGCTCTGAAATGCAGGCGATAATCCAAGCTGCGAAAACTTGTTTAACCCTTTCTTTCCTTTCCTACGCTTCTTGGAGTGACTATAAAACCCGTGAGGTGAGCAACCGCGTCTGGCTTTTGTATGCTCCCTTGGCTTTCGCCCTAACTTTCACTGAACTTTTTATCTTCGACTTTTCCACGTTGCCCCTTTACGGCTTGTGCTTTGGTTTAACTTCGTCCATTGCTGTAGCCATTTTCTATGCTGGAGGCTTTGGAGGTGCAGACGCAAAGGCCCTAATGTGCCTCGCCTTGGCCTTGCCCTTTCATCCTCAACGCCTTTTAGGCTTGTTGCCCTTTGATGTTTCGCCGACTATGCGGTTTTTCTTCCCCTTAACAGTCTTCAGCAACTCCGTTTTGCTTGCGGCTTTAACCGCCATATACATGCTCATCCGCAACCTTGCATGGTGGAGGAAGACAGGCTGCCCCTTATTCGAAGGAGAACAACAAAGGAGTTCGACGGGCAGGAAAATCTTGGTTCTAGTAACGTCTTACAAGATGCCCGTTAAAAGGTTGGTGGAGAAGTGGCACATTTACCCCATGGAAGACTTGGAGGAAGCCGACGGCAAGGCTGTGCGGAAGCTTATCGCCTTCCCAAGGGAAAGGGACAGGGACGCCATAGTTAAAAGGCTTGCGGAAGCCGTTGAGGTTGGAGAAATACAGGACATGGTTTGGGCAACCCCTGGATTGCCCATGCTCATATTCATAACCCTCGGCCTAGTCATAGCCCTGCTTCTCGGCGACCTGGTTTGGATGCTTATCCGCCATGCTCTCGGCTGAGGCTGAAATGTTAATTTGCCATTAAACGGATATCTTCGGCCGGAGGTCATCGCGTGAAAAGCTTAACAAACGAATACCTCGATGAAGCTCAAAGCCTTCTGAAGGACAGGCTTCCAGAAGTAAACGTTGTCGTCATGCCTGACTTTTTCCTAGACAGGTTCGTAACCCTAAACTTGAGCGCAGAGGCTTTCCATGAAAAAGTTGCGGATGTTGCAGGGCGGAAGGGTGGAAGCATAGATGGGATACCTCAAAAAGAGTTCAGGGGAGGAAACGCCATAAACACGGCCTCCGCCCTTGCAAGCCTAGGGTTAAATGTGACGCCCATAGTTTGCACGGACAGGCTTGGACTTAAACTGATAAGGTTTTATGTCAAGTCTAGGAGGATCAGTCTCCATCACGTAAAAGTTTTGGATAAGATGTCCATAACAACCGCCCTAGAGTTTCAGACAGGCGAAGGGAAAGTTAATGTTATGCTTCGGGATCTGGGCTCCCTGGCCGAGTTCGGCCCGAAAAACCTAAGCGAGGAAGACTTTCAGGCTATTGAAAGTGCAGATTACGTCTGCGTTTTTAACTGGGCTGGAACGAGAAGGTTTGGAACAGAGCTGGCTGAAATGGTTTTCAGCCACGTAAGAGCGAGGGGCAGGGGCAAAACCTACATTGACACGGCTGACCCAACCCCTAATAGGGAGAAGGCTCAAACATTCATGAGGCGGGTTCTACAAACAAGTCTGGTGGACATTCTCAGCCTAAACGAGAATGAGGCGGTTTTCTACGCCTCACAGCTGAACGGCCAATCAAGCCTTAAGAAAAGCTTAAGCTTTGAAGAGTTGGCAAAAGAGTCGGCAAAAATTTTGGCTAGACATTTACCTGCTAGAATAGACCTGCACACTACAAAATTTTCGGCAACTTTCGCGAAAGACGGCGGAGTAACCATTATTCCAGCCTTTCAGGTTAATGTCCTAAGGGCAACTGGGGCTGGAGATGCTTGGAACGCTGGAAACATTTTCGGAGACGCTTATGGGCTTTCAGACGGCGCAAGACTCACCTTGGCCAACGCCGTCGCCGCATATTACATTTCAAACCCGGAGGGGAGGCACCCCACAAGGAGGCAACTGTTAAAGTTTTTGCAGCAAACCTGGAGGGCTGACCAAAACAGATAAAAACGTGGCCATTTAAAAAGAGGCATAAGTTTGAGGGGTGGATTTGCCAGAGGAAATCTTTGAAGTGGAGAAGTTCATTGAAATCAGCGAGCGCGCGGAATATTGCGCGGTTAAACGTTTAAGAGATGTTGTGAAGCTTAAACTCCGCACACCCAGGAGACTCTACACTTTGAAGGTGGACCCTTCAAAGGCCGAGGAAGTTATTAAGATGCTTAAGTGCGAAATCCGCGAGGTATGAAATAGAGTCGTGCTAGGCTTCCATAACAACTTTGGCTAAACGAACGGAATCTTCAAGGCTCTTCATCAACGTGTTTGTAACCGTCACTTTTATACCGAGGTCTTCTATGCGCCTCTTTTGCTCAGCGTCAACCTCGTCTATGACAAAGCTTTTTAAAAGTTTGCCGTAAAACTTTGCCACGCCGTAAGCTGAAACCTCAAACCCCATGCTTGCCATGATTCTGTCCGCTGGTCCTTTGATGGCTTTTCCGCCGACTATTGGGCTTATCCCAACGGTGGTTGCCCTTGAAGCCTCCAAACTTTTTTTGATAGCCTGAATTGAGAGGATTGGGGATATGCTTAGAATGGGGTTGCTGGGACATATGACTATGCGTTCAGCCTCCCTTATGGCTTCAATTATACCAGGAGCCGGCCGAGCTTTCTCCGCGCCTTCAAAAATTACATTTGTCACAGTGTCCATGGTTCCCCTTTTCACGAAGTACTCCTGGAAGTCGAGGAGCCGCTCGCCCGACTGCACTTTTGTCCTAACGGGATCGTCGCTCATGGGTATGAGTTTAGCCTCAACCCCAAACATTCGGCAAAGTTCAGCCGTAACCTGAGAAAGCGTGTAACCGTCGCGCAACATTTTTGTTCGTATGATGTGGACAGCTAGATCTCTGTCGCCGAGATTAAACCATGTTTCAAACCCAAGTTTCCCCAGCATCTGGAGACAGTAGAAGGTGTCGCCTGCAATCCCCCAACCCTTCGCCTCATCAACAACCCCTGCCAAAGTATACATGATCGTGTCTAGGTCTGGGCTTATGTGAAGGCCGTAAAGCTCAACATCGTCGCCTACATTGCCGACTATGACGAGATCCCGTGGATTAACAACCCTTACAAGTCCCCGCAGCAGCCTAGCCGCGCCGACGCCGCCGGCCAAGGCGACAACTTTTCCCATAAACCTTACTTTTATAACCCTTCATCCTCATAAAACTATTCATCAGTTTAGCTTAAACGGTGAACCTGATTGGACGCTGTTGACCTGTTAAAGTCCCGCAGAAGCATCAGAAAGTTCAAGCCCAATAGGGTTCCACGAGAAGTCATTAATTCGATTTTAGATTTGGCAAAGTGGGCTCCATCGGCGCATAACGCCCAGCCCTGGCGCTGCATCGTGATCGACGATGATGGAGTTAAGGCTAAGCTTGCCAGCGAAATGGGGAAGGCTTGGCTTTCAGACCTGTCTCGGGATGGTGTTTCAAGGGAGAAAGCTGAAGAGATTGTGAGGGTTGAAAGCTGGGATAGGATTACTAAAAGTCCCGTCATAATATTCGTCTGCCTAACCATGGAGGATATGCACAAATACCCCGACAGGCGAAGGCGAAAAGCAGAGTACCTGATGGGTGTTCAAAGCGTTGCAGCGTACATCCAAAACCTTCTGCTCTCAGCCCACTACCATGGAGTCGGGGCATGCTGGGTCTGCGCACCCCTATTCTGTCCAGACGTGGTTAGGAAAACGTTGGGCTTGCCTCGGAGTTTAGAGCCTCAAGCCATGATAATCATGGGGTATGCTGATGAGCAGCCTCCACCGCCGCCGAGGAAAGGGGTGGAGGAGGTTTGCGCCTTCAACCTTTGGCCTAAAAGCCGTTAAGGTTAGACCTCTGCCTGTTTACGCTTTTTAGTTGAAAGCTTAACGAGCAAGCTGAGGGCAAGCTCGTCTTTCCCCACAGGCCTTGTCTCAATCGCCCCCGCCCTCTCCGCCGCTTCAAAAAATCTCTCACCTTCCTCTGTGCGGATAACCGCGAACGTCCAGCCTTCCAGTCCCAGTCCCCCTGTGGATATGTCCGCCAGCTCAGAGCTGAAGTCATTGCAGACGCCGCAGCCCTTCCTCACATATTCCTTCAATTCCGCCAAGGGGATCGCCTTAACCCCAGATTTTGTTGTGACAAGCATTTTCCCCTTAATGTTGATTTTAACGATGTCGCTGAGGTTTATCCCCAATTTTTCGCGAATATGTTTTTCCATAAGCCCATCGTAGGCGAAGCTTTCCGAACACATTAATCCCACCAGAAGCTTTAACGGAGCCGTGTATTTCTTCAAGCCTGCCGTCTGCATCCTCCTAACAGCCCGCATTTGGCATGGGGTTCCCACGAAGGCGACGCTTTGCTTTTTCTGTTTTAATGCTTCTGCAATCGCAAGTATGTTGGGCGAGTAGGTGTATCTTGTTCCAGCGCTTTCTAAAACCTCAATGGGCGTTGTCGCCAGCTTAGGTATCGGATAGAAGGGTTTCTCCCTACTAATTCCGGAGACTATGGCGCCGTCGATGAGTCCCTTCTCCAAACCGAAAACAAGAAGCGCCGTTACCAGCCCACCGTCTTGGGCGACGCTTCGAATTTTCTCATCCCTCGCCCTAGCCGCCAAAACCCTACGGTAAATTCCAAACTGCTCGTCGGCCTGCCTTTCCCTGCTAAACACAAACTTTTCAATTTCAGCCAGGGATCTTTCATATTGGGGGCAGACTCGGGGGCAGATCCCGCAAACCTTACAGTCCTTAACAAGGACTGGTTTTCCATCCCTATATTCGAGACAGTTGAATGGACAGACTAGAACACAGGCGCCGCATCCCGTGCATATCCCAGGCTCAACAACCTTCGCGGCCAAGGATTCTTCAAAACTTACCTTGCTAAAGCTCATAGCTAACCAGCCCGTTAACGTTTTAAGCATTGATTAGGGTTTTTCACAACTTAAATTTTATGCGAATACTGAGAGAAACGGGCTCCCTAACAAAATTGTACATAAGAGGAAAAAGGATAGATGGTGGCTGATGTTGAAGTTAACGCTTCCTGAACTTTTGAAGTTTCTTCAGCAGCTCCAGGTCCCCTTCATAGTCTCCAGCGCATGTGGCGATTATGCCGTCGACCATGCCGTCCAGCTTTGCCGCGGTTTCCTCCACACGCTCCATGGTTGTGGTTATAGGCCACCCGATGAGCTTCACGGTTGCAGCGTTTTTAGGAGTACCCACTAGGAAGTATGCATATAAAGGCTTGTTGAGGCGTTTACATTCTCCGGCAAGCTGTTCAAGAGTTGGGAAGGTTTTGTCTTCAAGCCGCATGAAGAAAATGAAGTCCCACGCATCCCTTGCCCTTGCAATGGTTTCCTCCACCGATCGACGCGCCGTGAGCAGGCAGCCAAGCTTCAAGTTTTTAAGCTTCACGTTTGTCCGCAGAAAATCTCTTGCCTCCTCAGAAGACTTTAACATCTTTATTGGTTCCCCATATTTAGGGACATCGCCCATAGTTAATACCAGACCGTCCAAGCCAACAGCGTCTGCGGCTAATGCCAGACCTCCAACCTCAACAGGGCCCTTATAGTGGAGTATGAATATGGGGATAACCATCTTTTCCGGATATTTAGTTTTAAGCACGCAGCCGACCGCTGTACCGCTTGGCGCCGGGACACCAGCAGCGCTGTCCGTGATGTTCCAGCCGTCAACAAGGTCTTTGGTTTCCTCGGCGAGCTTCAAAAATTTGCGGCTTGGAACAAACTCGTGCAGTATCTTCATCAAACTCATCCCGCCGCCTAAAGAGAGGAGACTATAGGATTTAAAATTTTGCGCGAGAAACCACAATTTTTATTGAAAGTGCTTGTGTGTGGCAGCTGAAAGGCGTAGTGGGGTTTTTAAGGATGAATGGAGACAATGAAAAGCATCACTGCCAATCTGTTGGGGGTAACTATGAACATTGTTCAGGTAATCGCCATAGAAGGCTTGCCTTTAATAAAACCAGGCGACAATCTTGCTGAACTCATATGTGCAGCGGCGGAGAAACAGGGGACACCCATCCAGGACGGTGACGTAATAGTTGTCACCCACGTTGTAGTTTCTAGAGCTGAGGGAAACCTTGTGAACCTAGATGAGGTTGTGCCGTCACCTTTCGCGGAACGTTTCGCCCAGCTTTACGACAAAGACCCTGCTATGGTTGAAGTGGTTTTAAGAGAGGCTAAAAGCGTCGTCCGCATGGCTGATGGAAAACTAATCACGGAAACGAAGCATGGGTTTGTATGTGCAAACTCAGGCGTAGACAAGTCCAATGTACCAGGCGATAGAATAGTTGCTCTGCTTCCCGAAAACCCTGACGCCTCCGCAGAAAGAATTAGGAGGGAGATAAAGAGGCTAACGGGAAAGGATGTTGCCGTCATAATCTCCGACACGCATGGTCGCCCACTCAGAGAGGGTGAGATAAACGTGGCGATAGGTGTTTCTGGACTGAAACCCATCAGGGATAGGCGAGGCGAAAAGGACTTGTTCGGATACGTTTTGAGGGTTAAGCAGACGGCGGTTGCAGACGAACTGGCCTCCGCAGCCGAGCTAGTTATTGGACAGGCGGATGAAGGCGTTCCAGCTGCCATAATTCGAGGCTACAAGTATATAAAGTCTGAAACTGCTAGGGCGACGGAGCTTGTTAGACCCAAAGAGAAAGACTTGTTCATTTAAAGCAACTTCAAAATTATTAAACTAAAAATTTAAAAGAACGCCCTACAAAAATAACCATTTCAAAATTGTGGAGTTGAAATAAGTGATAAAGGAGAAGAGGCAGACGCTGTTCTTTAAAAAGAAACTTGAACCCATAGAAGTTAGGGTTCCCAAGAAAATTTCTGAACTGCTCTCTGAAATGGCTAAAACGGGATTTCAGGGGAGAAAACTTGGCGAAGTTGTCGAGGTTTGGGAGGAAATGCTGAAGGATGATGTGGTAATATTTTTTGGGTACGCCGGCTCCATGAGCACCACGGGGCAGTGGAAAATTGTTAATTGGCTTATTGAAAAACGCTTCATAGACGTGGTGGTCTCCACAGGCGCAAACATCTCCGAAGACATTTTGGAAGCCATGGGCGGCACTTACTGGCAGGGCCACCACATAGTCGACGACTATGCACTTTTCGCAAACAAGATAGACAGATTCTATGACGTTTTTGCAGACGAACTTGAGTATAGGCAGATGGAAAAACTAATTGCAGATTTTATGAAAAAGCTAAACCCAAACAGGAAGTATTCATCGGCAGAGTTTCTGCACCTTTTCGGGAAGGAGCTTTCGCAGCTTGGAATCAAAAGCATCGTTGCAAAAGCCTACGAGAACAATGTGCCAGTCTTCTGTCCAGCAATTGTTGACAGCGGCTACGGCATCGCCTACCTTTTAAACAGAAAACTTGAGGAAAAATTCGACATTACCATAGACCAGATGAAAGATTTTGAACAGCTTGTAGATGTGAAAGCTAAGGCAGCGGCGAACAGCGGTGTAGTCTACATAGGCGGCGGGGTTCCAAAAGACTTTATACAGTTGACAACTGTCGGTAGAAGCTTAACCGAATCAAGAAAATATGAGAGGGTTTATCCCCATAAATATGCCATACAAATAACGACGGACGCGCCTCACTGGGGTGGACTTTCTGGCTGTACTTTCGAGGAAGCCATAAGCTGGGGCAAGGAAGCGAAAGAGGGGAGAAACGTGCAGTGCTACTGCGATGCAACCATCGCCTTGCCCCTGGTGGTTCACGCGCTTGCAGAGAGAATTGATAAAAGGGAGAAGATTCCAGACTTATCTTGGCTCTTTAAGGACTTAGCATAGGCTTTGGCGCATGTTATGGAAAAAGTGGAAGACTTCGAAATAACGAAGAACATATCAGCAAACAACTTAGTAAAACAGATGGAAGCAAGCGGAGGCTTCACAGCTAAAAACCTCGCCGTCGCCGCGGAAATCCTCGAAACAATGCTGAAAGAAAGGGAAATCCTTAACTTCCTCTCTTTTCCAGCGTGCATCATTGCCACAGGCGCGCGGGGCATAATCCGCGACATGGTGAAACAAAAATGGTTTCATGTTTTGGTCACGACGTGCGGCACATTGGACCATGATTTAGCAAGATGCTACCGTGACTACCTCCATGGCGACTTCTTCATGGATGATAAAGAACTTCACAAGCGGGGCATTAGCCGAATAGGCAACGTGCTGGTGCCAAACGCAAGCTACGGCGAAATAATCGAAGAAAAAATGAGGGAGTTCTTGAACAACATCTACTCTGAAGGTAAACGAGAACTCGCCACCTACGAGCTCTGCTGGGAGATTGGAAAGCGCTTAAACGAAAACTCAATACTCTACTGGTGCTGGAAAAACAACATACCCGTAATAGTGCCAGGCATAACCGACGGCGCAGTGGGATATCAACTTTGGCTTTTCAGCCAAGACCACAAAGACCTAAAAATAAATGTGCTCAAGGACGAACAACTCCTAAACGACATGGTTTGGCAAGCCAAAAAATCCGGAGCACTAATAATAGGCGGAGGCATATCAAAACATCATGTCCTCTGGTGGAACCTATTCAAGAAAGGGTTGGACTACGCCGTATACATAACAACCGCCGTCGAATACGACGGAAGCCTATCCGGAGCCCGCCCAAGAGAAGCCATATCGTGGGGAAAAATCCGAGAAAAAGCAAAAACAGTAACCGTAGAAGCAGATGCAACCATAGTTTTGCCCATAATTTTTGCTGCGCTTCTAGAAAGGATCGATAGGTAATATTTATTTATGAAAATAACACGTTTTTGAGAAACAAAGAGGGTTAATTATAAAACCGGCACCAGACATTGTTGATTCAGCTGGGAAATTTCAAAATACGCTCACCCAAAAGAGTTGATTGCCGAGCTCATAGAAGCTAGGGAAGAAAACTTCCGCTGAAGGAACAGCATGACCATAACGTTGACACAACATTCCTCGCGCTCCATTATTTCTCCAGCGAAAGGGTGTTCTAACCAAGACTGAGAAGATCCTCATAAACGTTAGAAAGCTTGGAAATAAAGGATTGCTACCAACAATAGTGCTTGGAGAATTTTACGCGTCAACACGTAAAAGTTGGAGAGACTGCATAACCGCGGCTACCGTCCTTCTCAATAAAGCGGAAGTTATATTAACAGAAGACCGCACTTAAGCGATTAAAAGAAGTGAAGGCGGAGGCATTAGCCGAAATAATAATCTAGCTTTTGAAAGAAGTGATATTATGAAGGTGGCTGTTTCCGGTAAGGGTGGTGTTGGAAAAACCCTGATTGCTGCTGGTTTAGCCTACTCCTTTGTCAAGAGGGGTTTTAAGACAATAGCTATAGACGCTGACCCCTCGCCTAATCTCGCCTTAACCCTTGGTTTGCCTCCTGAAGAAGCGCGTAAAATAGTGCCCATTTCAGAGAATAAAGAGCTTGTGGAGTCTAAAACGGGCACGGGCTACAGTGGAGTTTACCGTTTAACATTCACAGTCGACGACATCGTCAGAGAATATTCGGTAAAGACACCCTTCGGCGTTAACTTAATTGTAATGGGCACGGTGCGCAGCATGGGTTCCGGGTGCACTTGCCCTGCAAATGCTGTTGTGCGCTCGCTTTTACGCCACCTAGTTGTGGAACGGGACGAGGCAGTAGTTCTTGACATGGAGGCTGGCGTGGAGCACATGGGAAGAGGCACAGCACAACATGTGGACAGCATGCTGGTTGTTGTGAACGCAAATGTGAAATCCCTTGAAACCGCGAAGAGCATCCACGAGCTCGGCGTCAAAGCCGGGATGAAAAACATAAGCCTTATTGGAAACAAGATTGAAAATGATGCTCAGAGAGGGGTTATCAATAAATTCGCCGTGGAAAACGGCTTAAAAGTTTTAGGTCATATACCCTTTGACCCAGTGGTTGTGGAGGCTGAGATGCGGGGGGAAACACCACTAAAACATGGAGGTTCTGAAGCCTTAAAAGCCATAGAAGGGCTTTGTGAAATGCTTTTGCTGGGAAATACCTAATAAGACTGGAGATGTAAATTATACCTAACTTGGAGTTAGGCGCCTTGAAGATTCTCGTCACCATGGGCAGGGGAGGCACGGGCAAAACAAGCTTTGTTGCCCTAATGACAAAATACTTTATTGAGTCGGGAGAAGCCCCGCTGCTGCTGGTTGACGCTGACCCCGACCAAAATCTAGGCGAGATGGTTGGAGTAGACCTCCACGCCGAGGGGAAAAAATCCATTTCAGAGCTTCTCGTGGAAACTTTCCTTGAAGAAGGCGGAACCACCGTCGGCGTGCCGCCCACTGAACGCATTGAAAGCAGAATATGGTCCAAGGGAATGTATGAGGGGGAACACTTCGATTTTATGGCCCTTGGAACAAAGTGGGTTGAAGGGTGCTACTGCCTTCCAAACGCCGCCCTAAAAGGGGCTTTAGAGTCTTTGACAAAAAACTATAAGTACGTATTAATTGATTCGCCAGCCGGCTTGGAACATCTTAACAGGAGGATAACTTCAAAGGTGGACGACGTCTTCGACGTTATAGATCCTTCCAAAAAATCCTTCGATCATGTGGAACGCGCATACCGTGTCGCCAACGAAGTTAAAATTGCCTTCAAAAACTTTTACGTGGTTGGAGGTTTCAGGTTTCCAGAAAGCCTAGAAGAGCAGGCCAAAAAAGTTTTGAGGTTCAAGTTTTTGGGAAAAATAGCCTATGACGAGATGGTTGAAAAGCACGTGTTGGCAGGGGAGTCCCTCCTTAAGTTGCCATCCGACAGTCGGGCATACCTCTCCGTTAAAAGGATAATGGAAAATGCTGGCTACGCAAAGTATAGCTGAAAAGTTTCCCTTAAGTCTGGCACATGCACAAGGCATAAGATTTAGTATTGTTTTGTTTTGGGAACTGCTTCCAGAAAAGCTTAAAATGTTGGCTGTCGTTATTAAAACCTTCTAACATTGGGTCGGGTCATTTTGAACAAGAAAGGACTGCACGTTAAAGTTGGGGAAATTAAAACAGATATTGGGCTTATAAAGAACCTTGAGCTTTCCCTTGGCAAAGTTGTTGAGGAAGCATGGGCTGAACCCATGGGGCCGACGCCTTTTCCGTCCCTAACGGCCCTCAGGGAGTGGGACATGAAACTTTTACAGCGATACAAACCATTTTATCTACCCTTCTGCGATGTGTGCTGCCTCTGCACTTTTGGTAAGTGTGACTTAACCGGGAACAAGCGGGGAGCATGTGGAATAAACATGTCCGCCCAACAGTCAAGGATAGTGCTGTTGGCATGCTGTATCGGCGCCGCCACCCATATTGGACACGCCCGCCACTTGTTAGAGCATTTAATTGAAAAGTTTGGCCGCAACACTCCGTTAGATGTGGGCGGACTTAACATCCAAGTTGAGGCTCCTATAACCCGCCTCGTCTGTGGAGTAAAACCAGAAACCCTCGGCGACCTGGAAGAAGTTTTGGATTATGTCGAAACTCAACTCACCCACCTCTTGTCCGTCGCACATACCGGGCAGGAGGGAAGCAACATTGACTTTGAATCGAAAGTTTTCCAAGCAGGCATGATAGACCATGTTGGGATGGAAGTCGCCGACATAGCTCAAATCGCAGCTTACGGTTTTCCAAAGGCGGACCCAGATGCACCGCTTGTGGATCTGGGATATGGTACAGTAAACGTCGAGAAGCCTGTAATCCTCTGCATAGGCCACAACGTGGTTCCAGCTGTGGGCATAATAGATTACATTAAAGAGAGCGGACTTGACGGCGAAGTTGAGGTTTGCGGTTTATGCTGCACAGCCCACGACATAACCAGATACTATAAGGCTGGCAAAATCATAGGCCCCATCTCTTGGCAGCTGCGCTTCATAAGAAGCGGTGTTCCAGACGTCGTCGTACTGGACGAGCAATGCATCAGAGCAGACTCCTTCCACGAAGCCCAAAAAATTAAGGCGCCTGTGATCGTGACTTCCGAAAAGAACTGCATGGGCCTGCCCAACCGCACAAACGACCCTGCAAACGCCATAGTTGAAGAGCTTTTAAGCGGCAGGACGCCCGGCGTTCTAATCCTTGACCCTGAAAAAGTCGGCGAAGTTGCCGTGAAATTAGCCTTAAAAGTTGCGCCCCTGCGGAAAAAGTTTAAGGCCATACCAGATGTTGAGGAAGTCCTTCAAAAGGTGAAGGAGTGTAGGGAGTGCGGAGACTGCCGAAGGGCATGTCCCCAAGACTTAAAAATACCCGAAGCCATGAAAGCAGCAAAAGAGGGAAACTTGGCTAAGCTTGCCGACCTATATGATTTATGTGTGGGTTGCGGAAAATGCGAACAAGCCTGCCGCGTGGGCCTGCAAGTTCACAGTTTCATCATAAAGGCTGGGGAGAAAAAGCTGAAGGAGGAAACATACAAGGTTCGGGCGGGGAGGGGTCCAATACAGGATGTTGAGATAAGAAATGTTGGAAGTCCTATTGTGCTCGGCGAGATTCCAGGAGTTGTAGCCTTTGTTGGATGTTCCAACTATCCCAACGGCGGGATGGAGCTTGCCGAAATGTGCAGGGAATTCGCCAGCAGACGCTATATTGTTGTCACTTCCGGATGCGCCGCCATGACCATAGCCATGTGCAAGAATGAAGAGGGCAAGACGCCATATGAAGAGTTTACTGGAGAATTCACAGCAGGATGCCTAGTTAACACTGGCTCATGTGTCTCAAACGCCCACATAGCTGGAGCCGCCATAAAAATTGCAAACATTTTTGCGAAGAGAAACCTAAGGGCTAACTATGAGGAAATAGCCGACTACATATTGAACCGTGTGGGCGCTGTTGGCGTGGCTTGGGGCGCCTATTCTCAAAAGGCCGCAGCTATAGCGAGCGGTTTTTGGCGTTTAGGTGTGCCAGTGATAGTTGGACCCCATGGGATAAAGTACCGGCGTATGCTTCTTGGAAGGGCTGACCGTGAAGAGGATTGGTATGTTTACGACGCGCGGACAGGCGAGAAGGTTTACGTAGGCCCGACGCCGGAGCATTTGTTCTATGCGGCTGAGACGAAGGAGGAAGCCATGGTTATGATTGCAAAGCTTTGCATGCGACCCAACGACACCACGAAGGGAAGGGCCATAAAACTAACCCACTACATAGACCTGCACAAGCGCCTTTACGGGATGATGCCTGAAGACATACACTTATTTGTGCGCACTTTAGCCGATGTCCCCTTAACCATGAAAGATGAGGTCATGAAGGTTCTCGAAGAGAAGGGTTGGAAGGAAACAGTCATTCCAGACCCGACGCTTCTTCCAAGGCTTATAAGGAAGAAAAAGGAGTGAGCATATATGGCGATGGCTGAACCCTGGCAAACCGCGGAGGTTCCCGGACCGAAAAAAGCTTTGGTTTTAACTAAGCCTGAAGTTGTAGCTGCAATGGTTAAAAGGGCTAAGCATCCCATCCTCGTTGTGGGCCACAAAGCCGCTGAAGTTGACTTTGAAGGCGGCAAACTAATAGACTTCATCATAGAATTCTCCAAGAAAAGCAAAATCCCCATCGTAGCCACGGCCCACATGGTAGGCGAGTTTTTGAAGAGGAATTTTAAGCCGGCCGGTTTTATGCCCGCAGTAGACATCGGAAATAGACTTGCAGACCCAGCTTGGATGGGGATAGATGGGAAAGGCCAACATGACTTGGCCTTGTTTGTTGGACTTCACTATTACATGGAATGGGTTATCCTTTCAGGGTTGAAGCATTTCGCCCAAAACCTTAAAACCATAACCCTCGACAACGTTTATCACCCCAACGCAAGCTGGTCATTCCCAAACCTTTCCCACGAAGAGTGGGTGAAAAACCTTAAAGTTATAATTGAAAAAGTTTGAGGAGGCGAAATGTGGTGAGCATGTTTCAAGACATACCTGTCGACGTTGGCGTAATTTACGAAGGCGAAAGAATTCGAAGAAAAGACATGCAAGTGGAGCTTGGAGGACCGGATGTTAAGGAGAAATTCGAGCTCGTAAGGGTCAAGAAGATGGAGGAGGTTGAAGACGGTAAAATAACCATCATAGGCCCGGACATAAAAGATATGGAGGAGGGTAAAAGCTACCCCCTCGGCATTTTCATCGAAGTTGCCGGTGCAAAACTTGACCCTGAGCTTGAAGGTGTTATTGAGAGGCGTATCCACCAATACTGCAACTACATTGAGGGTTTCATGCATCTGAATCAACGATACGACATTTGGCTCCGCCTAAGCAAGAAATCCTTCCAGAAGGGTTTCAACTCTTTCCAGCTTCTTGGAAAGGTTCTACATAGGCTTTTCAAGAGCGAGCTGCCCATAGTGGAGAAGCTGCAAATAACCTTCATAACCGACCCGGAAAAAATAAAGCCAATATACAATGAAGCCTTGCAGATTTACGAGGCGAGGGATGCGAGGGCTAGAGGCCTAAAGGACGAGGAAGTAGACAAGTTTTATGGGTGCATTCTATGCCAATCCTTCGCGCCAACCCACTGCTGCGTGATAACGCCTCAACGCTATTCCAATTGCGGGGCCATAAGCTGGTTTGACGGCAGGGCCTCAGCAAGCATAGACCCGAAGGGGCCGGTGTTTGAAATTGACCGCGGTGAACTCCTAGACCCTGAGAAGGGCGAATTTTCAGGAGTAAACGAGGCTGTTAAAAAGAAGACTTTGGGCGAAATTACTAGGGTTTGGCTTTACACGGCTTTTGGCTACCCGCACACATCATGCGGCTGTTTTGAAGCTGTAGCCTTCTACATTCCAGAAGTTGACGGCTTCGGCATAGTGCATAGGGGATTCGCAGGCGTAGCTGTTAACGGACTTCCTTTCTCAACCCTTGCGGATTCAACTGCCGGAGGCCGCCAGGTGGACGGTTTCCATGGAATATCCATCGAGTACATGCGCTCCAAAAAGTTTCTGCAGGCTGATGGTGGATACAAACGCGTTGTCTGGATGCCTAAAGAGGTGAAGGAACGCGTAAAGAATTTCATTCCAGCAGACCTCGTTGACAAAATTGCCACAGAAGAGGATGCAAAAAACATAGATGAACTTAAGGCTTTCTTGAAGGCGCGCAACCACCCTGTCGTTGAACGTTGGAAGGAAGAAGTTGTGGCTGTTCCTGAAGCCGCACCTGCAGAGGCCGAGGTGAAAGAAGAGGCGCCGCCGGCGATGGCGCCGACAGTCGCGGTTTCAACACTGCCAATAACCGCGGGAGGCTTCAAAATAATCCTAAAAGACGCGAAAATATACGCGAAGAAAGTTATAATTCGCTCGGCGAAGGGCGAGAAAGCTGAGAAAAGGTGAAAAGGGCTTGTCTGAAAAGCGGAAAGATGAAGAGAACGTTTTAGGACTTAAGCTTAGCCCCCGCCTACTGGAACTTCTAGCGAAACTTCAGGAAATAGAACTTGAAGACTTCGAGATGGAAGTAGGCGACCTGGAAATCTGGCTTCAGCCCGGCGCAGTTGCTGCTCCAGTGGTTGCCCCACCGAAAGCGCCGCCAGTGAAGGCTAAACCTTCACAAATTATTGAGGTTGACTTTGTTCCGCCCGTTGAAACTTATCCGGGCAAGATTGTTGAGGTTAAGCTGGGAGCAACCAGAAGCGAGGGCGGCACCCGCGGGAAATCCATAATCATAGGAGGGGAAACCACACCTGCTTTCTATACTTTTGAGAGGCCTACACCCCACCCGCCTGTCATAGCCCTAGAC
>JAWBZV010000029.1:0-14954 GCA_038865865.1 Bathyarchaeia archaeon
AATGGTTTGAAAATTTAAAATTCCATGCCATAATCTTACAGTCATAAGATTATAATAATGGAGTTTTACACTATTTTCATCCCACATCCATCTATCTCACATCCACATCCCCATCCATATACGAGGGTATAATATCATGGTATGGCTTTGATGGAGAAGTTCATGGTTTCGGTTTAGGACACCGAAACCCACCATCCATCCGACTAAGCACAGACACGCAATATATGGCGTCTCCTTTCTAAGCCTCTTCCAGAACCCGCAAACCAGCCTTCTCGTAAACCTCCCTAAGCCTTTCAGGTGAATAGTCAAGGTAATGCCTTGCCAAAACGGAGCGGGGAACCCTTCCACAGAACGCGTCAATATATGAATCGTTCACGCCAAGCCTCGCCATTTCAGAGCAGAACCATTCTCTAAGCGTTTGAGGAGTAATGCGGATGCCTGTTTCAGCCCTAGCCTTGTGCCAAAGCGTCCTCTCACATGCTTTAGACATTGGAAAAAGCTTTTCACTCTTCTTGGCTTTACCCACGCGTTTAGCCAGGTAGGCTTTAAGCATAGACGCGCATTCCTCGTTAAAGAAGGTTACCCAAACCCGCTTTGTTTTTCCGTTATGGGGTTTAGGCTTAACCATGCGTTTTTCAAAATCCACATCGTCTAAGGTGAGCTCTAAAGCCTCCCTCCGCCTCAGCCCTGTTGAAGCGTAAAACAGGAAAAGGGCTTTATCCCTTGGAGTGGCGAGGGCTTCATAAAACCTTCTAAGCTGTTCCCCACTTGGAATGTTTTTAGGCTTAAATGTTTGCTTTGGAAAACGGAAGCTTTCAACAAGCTCAGGCATGCCTAGGAAATCTCTGAAGAACACTTTTAAAGCTTTAAGCGCGTTTGCATAGGTGCTTGTGCTTTTACCGTTAAATTGGCTTAGAAACTGCCTCAAGGCTTCACGTGTTAAAGGCTTATCGTCAAGCCATCTTAGAAACCTTTGAACAAACTCCCTGTGAAGTTTAACCGTTGACTTAGCCAACTGTAAATCAACCAAACAAAACGCCTCAAAACCAGAAACAAGCTCTTTAAAATCTCTAAATTCAAAAATAAGCTCAAAACGCTTAGGAGGCTTGCGCCCTATCCTTGCTAGGCTACCCGCCCATGCACCCTTCCTTCAGAAAAAGCTGCAACATGAAATTTAGAGCTTTCGGAACGCTTGCGTGGGCTCTCAGGGTGAATTTGAAACTTGACTTTTGTGTTCTTTGCATAACCTATAGATCCCGGCGTAGAAGTTTTTCGGTTTGCAGGGCGTTTTCATCGTGCAGCTGTTAGTTTTGCAGTGTCTTAATCCGATATTGTGGCCGATTTCATGGAGGCTGACTCCAATGCAGCTTTGGGGCAGATGTTTTTCTTTCATGCCATAGGTGGAAACTACAGACATGTTTGAGCCGAAGTAGAAGCCTGCTAAGTTGGGTCCGAGCCCTATGATGAGGTGGGGTAAAACGAAAAGCCTTATTTTTTCCGAATCATATCCCCAATTTGCCTTCAGAAACTCGTATAAACCGTCGATGTAAATCATGCTTCTGCCTTTCATGATGAGTTTCGCTAAAAGGCTTCGCGGTTTGAGGAGCAGGTGTTCAGGCAGAAATTTGACGGGTAAAACTTTAAAACCCCGTATTTTGGGCGCATATAATTCCTCGGATTTCCTGCCGATTTCTTCTAGGAAATCGTATTGGCAGTCGAGCGGTTGGACAAGCAGGCAATAACGCATAATTGTAAAAAAGTCGAAGGCGAGCATTAATTTTGCTTATGAACCTCAGAAGCTTTAGGTGGCGGCTGCAAAATTGTATATGTATAAAAATTGGGGATCTGGGGGTTGCAGACGTTTGCCTAGCTATATTTTGCTCCTTAACACCCCGCCCGTGGCAAAACGGTTTTTAGGAATCTCGTTAAATTTTATCCAAACCACATCCCTTGGAACTTCAAAGATTTCGACAACCGCGTCCGTGATGGCTTTAGCCAATTTCTCCAACTGCTCCTCAGTTTTTCCATCCAAATAATTTACCTCAATGAAGGGCATGTTAGAACACTCCCAGACAAATTATTTAACGCGCTCAAGATAAAACTTTTAATACAGCAAACGCGCTAGAGAAAATCTTCCAAAGGACAAACCCTTCTCCTTCCCTCAAAACCAGGGTAAACCTAAAAGTTGCGCCCTACCCCCTCACCTACTAGAAAATCAACTTAAACTTTGTTGAAACAAAAAACTTAAACAGTAACAAATAATCCAGAATAGTGGTGTCAAAAGCGGGGGTACCCGAGCCAGGTCTAAATAGGCCTTGGGAGCCAGACAAGCCTAAGACAAGGGGGAGGACTTAAGATCCTCTGGCGTAGGCCTCCGTGGGTTCAAATCCCACCCCCCGCATCATCTATGGGAAAAGTCTTGGGTTTGTCCGGGTGATGTTGGCTGTGCCGGAGGCTTCAGTATTTTGGTTTTCTGAATAGTTTTGCCCCGCTGAAGTCGCATACATATTCAAAGCCGGCTTCTATTAAGGCGCAGGCTTCAGTTTCATTTTTTGCCACTTTTGAAATGTATTCCTGTTGGTATTTGAATAGTTCCTTGGCAAGTTGCACGTAGATGAAGTGATTTTGATGTTTTTATGCCCAAGCAGCTGCATGGCGTGGAGGATGTCTTTTGTTTTATGGTATTCAATGGTGCCCGTAGATTTTGGGAAGGGCTCCAAGCATTGAGGCTAGTTTTTGGCTTATATGAAAGGTTCCATGCCTCTACTGCGCGTATTCCAGTTTCCTTAAGAAGCTGGTCCCAAAGGCTGGGCGGGCATATTTGGCAATGAGGTCTTGAAACTTCAAATGTTGAATGTTAAAAATCATTGACTTTAGGCGTCTATTTGCCATGTACTTTTTTCGCTCCTAAGGTTGCTATAGCTGTTGCGATTAATGACAAAGCGGCTGCTATGTAGAATGAGTGCAGATAAGATCCGGTTAGGTCCCTTATTAGAGCACCTATTGTTCCGCCAGTTAAGCCAGCTACGCCCCAAGCTGTGCAGACTAGCCCATATATTCTGCCAAAATGTTTTCTTCCAAAGTAAAGGGAGGTCGCTGAAGAAAAAAGTGCTAATTGTCCTCCATAGCAGAAGTAAATCCAGACGATAACCATTAACGAGCCCCATAGGTTGGCGTAGACAAAAGATAGGGTGACTAGCAGGGCTGCTGTAATTGAAAAATTAAGTTGCATGGACCTCCATGGGCTTAGCCTGTCAGAAACTTGCCCCCAAAAAGGCCTTCCGCAAGCATTGAAAATTGAAGTTATTGTCATGAAAAGGGGGATTATAGTTGTTGTGACTAGTGTTTGGTCAAATTGGGAAATTATTCCACTTTCGTTTATTATAGGGGCAATGTTACCTATAATCATCAATCCTGTAAAAGCTGAAAAAACATGAGCAAACCATAATATGTAAAATCTACTAGTTTTAATCGCTTCTTTTAGGGTTAACTCAGCTGAAGAAGGCTGATATGGCTGTATAATAGATTGCGAGTCTAAATCTGCAGTGGGTGGTTTGTAGTCCAGTGGAGGGTTTCTAATAAGGATTCCCATGCAGGTCAAAACTAGGAAGTATATGAGACCGAGGTGTAGAAATGTCTGAAAAATTCCCACAGTGTTCAAAAAATATTGAATTAGCGGTGTTAAAACTGTTGCTCCGACGCCAAACCCGAAAATAACCACCCCCGACGCAAGGCCTGGGCGATCAGGAAACCATTTGACAGCTGTTGGCGTTGTGGCCGCATAGGTCAAACCTGTTCCTAAACCTTGCATGACGCCTAACCCAACATAGTACAACCATCTTGCGGTGTCCCAATCAGAGATTGTGCGTAAACACCATCCAATGGAGTATCCAAAGAGCATTAAAGTTGCGCCTAAAAACACGTTAAGTTTTGGGCCTTTTTTATCATAAATTATTCCTCCAATAAATACAGCAACAACGTCAAAAAGCATGGCGATGGAATATGCCAATGCCAGTGGAGTTATAAAATTTAAACCATAAGTTTTTTGGAGGGCTTGATAATAGAGGCTAAATGAATAGAGCCCTCCAAGCATTAAGTTTATTATGGAGCCTACAACAGGATAGGCCCACCTATGCGCCATATTTTTAATAAAATGCCCTAGAAAAATAAGTTTTGTGCAAATTAGCCTATTTTACAAAGAAGGGCAAATTTTCCGTTGCAACGCTGAATGGACAGCAGCTATTCGCTAATAAAATAGTTAGCTAATCCTGTCTTTGAATTTGAGCTCTCTTCTAAGAATTTTGCCTGAAGGAGTTTTAGGCAACTCTTCTAAAAATTCAATTTTTGCTGGCACTTTATACTTTGCCAGTTTTTCCTCGCAATACTTAACCAGTTCTTCCTCCTTTACTTTTCCTCTGTAATCATTTTTTAATACAACATAGGCTTTAGGTACTTCGCCATAGTACTCGTCAGGTATGCCTACAACTGCAGCTTCCTGAACAGCTGGGTGGGAGCACAGCACATCCTCAACCTCCATTGGCCAAACTTGGAAGCCACTAACCTTTATCACGTCCTTAAGGCGGTCAACGAAGTAGAACATTCCGTCCTCATCCATGTATCCTAAATCCCCAGTGCATAACCAACCCTTCACGAAGACTTTAGCCGTTTCCTCAGGCTTATTCCAGTATCCTTTCATTATCTGAGGACCCCTTGCTCTTAGCTCCCCAACTTCACCTGCTGGCAATTCGACGTTACTTTCAGGGTCAAAAACTGCAACTTCCGTGTCTATTTCTGGTATGCCAATCATTCCAGGCTTATATCCTTCCATATCCAGAGGAGTAAGTGTCAAACCCGGACTTGCCTCAGTTAGCCCCCACCCTATCGTTATATTTGCCCCTACCAACTCCTTAAATTTTAGCCACGTACTTGTCGTAAGGGGAGCAGCGGCTGATTTCCATATGCGTACTGATTGGAGGTTGAAACTTTTAATGTCGGGAAAACTAATTATAGCATTATAAACAGTAGGCACTCCTGTGAAAACTGTCACTTTATATTTTTGAATAGCTTCAAGGACTTTTATTAAGTTGAATCTCTCGAACAAGACTATGGTTGAAGCTGCTGCTAGGTAAGTGCCCATACATCGGTTCAAACCATAGATGTGGAACAGAGGGAGGAACAGTAAAAGAACTTCCTCACCTCTTTTCAGCTTGTAGAAGGCAATTTCGTGGAGTTGATCGACAACGCAGTTAAAATGTGTAAGCATACACCCTTTTGGTACACCCGTGGTGCCTCCAGTGTAGCAAAGAAAGGCTAAGTCCTCTTTCGGATTTATTGTTACAGGGGTTGGCGTGGGTTCATGGTTCTGAAAAAGCCTCAACAGATGAATGTGTTCTTCCCCTTCAGTTCCAGGAAATTTTTCCACATTATCCAAATATTGATAGTCTTGCCCTGAAGTTACAATCAAATATTCTACAGCTGTTTTCTTAACAGCCTTATTAGCGACTGAAAGAAGTTTTTCATGAGAAATTAAAACTTTGGCCCCCGAATCGTTGAGTTGATGCTCTAATTCCATTTCCTTGTAAGCTGCGCTGCATGGAACAACTACTGCTCCGGTTTTAAGGGCACCATAGGTTGCTATAATGAATTGAGGGCAGTTCAGTGAAAAAACGGCCACGCGGTCGCCCTTTTTAATGCCTAAGTACTGAAGGGCTGAAGCGAACCTTTTGACATTGTCATTAAGCTTTTCATATGTTAGCGCCTTGTCTTCGAATATTATAGCTGGCTTATTTGGATATTCGTTAGCAGAGTTTTCCAAAACTTGCGGGAGGGTTATTTCCGGATAATTAAGCGTTGTTGGAACATTTTTAGGCCAAAGTTTCAGCCAAGGTTTTTTACAAAATGTCATTTTAGCTACACCTTAATTATTTTAGAAGTGCCTATATATTTAAGACTGTACTTTCATCCTTTCTTTCCATTTCGGAATGGCGTTTGGATTGATAACATATTCAGGAATCGTGCATTTTAATATTTTTAAACAATTTTCAACAGCCAGCTTTTCTCCTTCAATCAACGTTTCAGAGTTTCGTCCCGCTATATGGGGGGTGATAACGACGTTATCCATTTTCAGTAAGGGGTTATCTGCGACTACAGGCTCCCTTTCAAGGACATCTAAAGCTGCGCCAGCTATCTTTCCGCTTTTAAGGGCATTTATAAGGGCAGCCTCATCGATGATCGCGCCCCTCGACGTATTTATTATATAGGCCGTACTCTTCATCAAAGCCAACTCCTTTTCGCTTATCATGTGATGTGTCTGCGCAGTTAATGGAACATGAATTGTTACAAAATCCGATTCAGCAAGTAATACATCTAAATCGACCAGCTGCACACCCAATCTTTCAGCTCTTTCCCAATCACGCGTACGAGTATAACCAAGAAGCTTCACATTAAATGGACGAAGCAAAGCCGCAACCTTTGCGCCTATCCTACCAAGTCCAATTATGCCAACAGTCTTCCCTCTTAAAATTATAGTGTTGACGCGGTCGTCGAAGTATGCAGACGCCCCCAAAACCATGAGATTTGAGGCTGCTTTCAATTTTTTGGCCAAAGCAAGAATCAACGCAACCGTATGCTCAGCTACGCTGACAAATTCTATTTCGACAGGAGCGTTTGTGACCAACACTCCGAGCTCACTTGCAGTTTGGATATCTACATTATCTACACCCACTCCACGCTGGCAAATACAAACTAGCCTCCCTGCCGAACTCAAAACTTTGCTTGTGAGAGGTAATCTAGGAGTGGATAGAATGACATCAACGTCTCGACACCTCTCGATCAACTCGCTCTCAGTATACTCTTTAGTTTCGCTAGCTATGGGACTGGAGGGCTCAGATCCAAAAATTAGTTCGAACCCCTCTCTCATTAGCGGTTCGTATATTTGGGGGACATTCATGGGAAAACTAATAAAAATTCTTCGTTCCATGACTCTCTAATAAAACATGTGATTACATGTTAATAAGAACAACCACAAAAAGGTTATAAATAAACTTTTCAGTTATCAGCTTGATTATCGCAGTCATACATTTGGAGTTACGTCATTAACCTAAAAGTGCAATTCATGAAGACCACCTGGCTTTGTGCAATCTCAAAAATCTAAAAATTTTCTGAGATTGAGCCTAAAACTAGAGGGGGTCTTTCAAAAGGTTAAGCCCGCTTTTTAACAATTTTGCTTAGTAACTTTATAATTCCCTCAGGCATCAGCATTATGAACGCAATAAATATAATGCCGTAAATTAAAAGGTGGGCTCTTGCGATCATACTGCGAAGTAATTCTGATAGTATTGTGATCATGTAGGCCCCGATTACAGGCCCTATGATTGTTCCCATTCCGCCTACTACGCCCATGGCAAATGCCATAAATGAGGTGTCAATAGACAGAAGCGCTGGAGAAACCATCATTGTGTAATAACAGTAAAAACTTCCGGCGACCCCGGCGAAGAAAGCGCTAATCGCAAAAGACAGAACCTTATATTTAGTGACATTTAGACCAGAGGCTTGAGCAGTAACCTCATTTTCACGTATTGCCGTCAATGGTATCCTAAGCCTACGGTTGGCAATGAAATGCATGATGGTTACAGAAAAGGTCATGAGGACAAGTGAAACATAAAAATTGGGAATCGTTCCATGCACCATGGTTCTTACGGGAAAACCTTCTTCACCTCTTGTTATTCCTGGAAACGCTATTACAATTGCTTTCACAGTTTCAGCGAAGGCTAAGGTGGTAATAGTTAAATATGGGCCGGTAACCCTCAATGAGGGTACCCCAATGATGATGCTGAAAAGCGTTACGACCACGCCGGCTATGGGGATACATAGGGGAGGGGGAAAATTATATGACATTGTTAAGAAAGCAGCCACATAAGCTCCGCCTCCAAAGAAGACGGCATGGCCTAAGCTTATTTGGCCAGTGTAGCCCGACAGCATATCCCAGCTTGCGCTAAGTATGGCGTAGATGCAGGCAATCGTCAGCACGTGAATTATGTAAGGATCTGTTAAAAAAAGCGGGATCAACGCCAAAATTATAATAGGTGTAACAGCAAGAATCAATCTATGGATTTTTACTTTTCTTACTTTAATTGCTGGCTTCATGTTTCCTTCCCTTTCCTAAATATTCCCGAAGGCCTAACCATTAGGGTAATTATAATGCTGATAAAGAAGCATGTGATCTTCCATGAAGGAGAAACTAAATATCCAACAAATGATTCTGCAAGACCCAGTAAAATCCCAGCAATTATAGTTCCTCTGACGTCGCCTAATCCTCCTACTATGACTATGGCGAGAGCTATTAACATATATTCCCACCCCGCATGTGCTTGAAACATGTATATTGAATTTAGGAGAATTCCCGCTATGACTGCTAGGGCGCTGCTGAGAGCAAATGTTAAGGCACGTATTCGCTCAATGGCAACTCCGAAAATCATCGCAACTTCTTCATCTTGCGCAAGTGTGCGTACGGCTTTTCCAAGCTTGGATTTCATAAGAAATAGCCATAATCCGCAAATTAAAATAACACTGACCGCTAGCAGGACTAATCGCTGAGTAGAAAGCCTTATGCCGAGCAAGTCTATTGAACCGAGAATATAGAAAGGAGACATTATCAACATCGCGCCCCATCTTAATAGAATAATCTGCTCGATGATTATGCCTAACCCGAATGTGATCATCAGAACTCTCATTTCAGAAGCTCTGAATGGGTAAATCGCTAACCTTTCAATAAACAGCCCCAACATAAAAACAGTCAACGCAGCAAGTATGGTTGTGATGAGCGTATTTGGAATAAGCATGTAATATAGAGAGTAAGCTATGAAAGCGCCTAATACAAGCAAACAACCATGTGCAAGATTCACCACACGCATTATTCCAAAAATTAATGACAAGCCAACACTCGCAAGGCTGTATATAGCGCCCATAACTAATCCGCTAAAGATTACCTCAACAATTGTTGTAAACATCAGTCAATCAACCTACAATTTTCAGTTATATACGTTATATATGCCTTTATCTTTAAAGATTTTGCGTTCCTCAGCATGACTTTAATGCCCACGATCCTCAAGCGTTAGGCTGTATGCAATATTTCTTAAACGCGTTCAATACATGAAAATTGATGTTTTGCTGTTGAAATGGGAATCGGGTTAATTATCATTGTGAGGAGCCAATTTTTTCATTTTCCAATTAAACAAAAGTTTAACCGTGGATATAAAAAAATAAAACTTTTATAAAATAAGTGACATTTATATTGCAATACAGAGTTGACAAAAATGGCTCTTCTAGAAGTTAAAGACTTAACAAAAAGATTTAAGGGATTGGTGGCTGTTAATGGCGTAAGTTTTACTATTGATAAGGGGGAGCGCGCAGGAATAATTGGCCCTAATGGAGCTGGTAAAACCACCTTATTCAATTTGATAACAGGGTTTCTTAAGCCTCAGAATGGAGCGATATTTTTTAAAGGAGAAGACATAACAAACCTTAAGCCACATGAAATTGTAAACAAGGGGATATCTAGAACTTTTCAATTAACCTCTCCTTTTTATAATATGAGTGTTCTAGAGAACGTTATGGTGCCTTTATATGGTAAGAGAAAAAAGTTAGGCGGGTCCATAGAGAATAAAGCATTAGAAATATTGGAGCTTGTAGGTTTATTACATGAGAAAGATAAAGCAGCGAAGAGTTTACCACATGGAGACTTGAAAAAGCTTGAAATAGCAAGAGCATTGGCAACAGAACCAGAGCTATTATTGTTAGACGAACCATTTGCCGGGTTAAGTTTCGATGAAATGGATGTTTTGATGGAGGTTGTTAAAAAATTGCATGAAAACGGTCTTACAGTGGTCATTGTGGAGCATGTAATGAGGGTTATCATGAACCTTGCAGAGCGTGTAATCGTGATTTCTGAGGGTCAAAAGATAGCTGAAGGGAAACCTTTTGAAATCGCTAAGGATAAAAGAGTTATAGAAGCTTACTTAGGGGCGGGTATGTTTGCTTAGGTTAGATGGAGTAACTGTTTACTATGGAGGGGCATTGGCGCTAGAAAATGTAAGTCTAAGCGTCGAAGAGGGTACAATCGCCACAATAATTGGCCCTAATGGAGCTGGTAAAACCACCCTTCTACGTTCGATTATAGGGTTAAAGAGAATTAATAAAGGCTCCATACAGTTTTCAGGGAAACAAATTGAGGGCTTGTCTCCCTACGAGATAGTCAGAATGGGCATCTCCATGTGTCCTGAACGTAGAAGAATCCTTCCTGAAATGACGGTGTTGGAAAATCTGGAAGTGGGAGCTTACTTGCGCAAGGAGAAGAATGAGGTGAAGGCGGATTTAAGGAGAGTGTTCGACCTTTTTCCAGTACTTGAAGAAAGGAAAAGTCAGCTAGCCGGGACTTTAAGTGGAGGTGAACAACAGATGCTTGCCATAGCAAGAGCTTTAATGGCTAAACCTAAACTTTTAATGTTGGATGAACCCTCCCTAGGGTTGTCGCCGATTATGAAAAATAACATTTTCAAGAAAATTAATGAGATTCGTAGGGAGGGTGTTACTATTTTATTAGTGGAGCAGGACGCATACTCAGCCCTAAAGATTGCTGACAAAGGGTTCGTTTTAGAAAATGGAAAAGTGATTCTAGAAGGTGAGGGGGAAAGCCTTCTTAAAAATGATGATGTAAGGAAAACCTACTTAGGTATTTAGTTGAGCTCGTCTGGAAAATTGAATGGCAAAGAAAAAAGATTGTTAATGAGTTAAGACATCCAGGGAGCCTTTGTGTAGTTTCGCTCCGCTAAATCGAATGGCCAAAGAACGTAGGGTGTCCCGCCAATCCACTGTGCTATTACGCAGTTTATGTAGCCCGGTGCCCAATAAATCGCTCCGTGATCAGCGGGGTCCATTTTCACCTTACCTCTAACACCGGATATTTCGACTGTTTCAAGAGCCTTTATGAGATCGTCCCTGTTAAGGCTGCCTGCTTTTTCGATAGCTGCGGCTATGAAGTATATCGTGTCGTATCCTGCTGGTCCTTCTAAACCGCATGCACGGTAACCATATTCTTTATAGAAATTATTGAAGAAGGGCACTGTTTTTTCAGTTATCGAAACGTTCCAACTCCATGTTCCAAAGGCTAGATAGTCAGAGGCTTCTCCGATCAATTGTGGAAGTTCCCACATGCTGCAAACAGACATCATGCCGAAATATGGAATGGGTATTTTCCTCTCATAGCATTGCCTTGTAAGTGTTACTTCTGCACCGCTATAAACGAACCAGATAAGTGCGTCTGGTTTAGCCGTTTCAACTTTTATGAGGGCGTCCGTAAAGTCTTTGCAGCCTATAGGCACGTAAATTTGATCAATACACTTTACTCCAGCCTCTTGAGCGAATATTTTCAGGTAATCACCGACATAATGGCATGTTACATACTCCTCTCCAATATAAACAAAGCTCTTGCCTTTTACAACATCTGTTACAAACTTAAGCATCCCCTTAGCCATATCGTCATAGCTTGGATGAAGCGTGAAGACGTTCCTGAATTTTTGTGGGTCTTGCTTATAGAGAAGCGTTGGTGCTGAAGATATTGGTGATACATATGGGATTCCAACGGTCGCTAAATATTCGCTAATTGCAATAACATTGCCGGATATCAAGATTCCAGACAATATATCTACCTTATCTACTTCAACCAGTTTTTTTGCTGCAGCTAAGGTCTTATCTGATTTTCCCTCATCATCTTCAAGAATAACCTCTATACTTCTTCCTAGAACACCGCCCTTAGCATTTATCTCCTTTATTGCCAATTGCATTCCATCCCAAACCTCTTTGCAAAGCCTTGTGGGGCCGCCCGTCATATGAAATATTACCCCTATTTTAATTGGAGGTCCAGGTGTTGGAGTTGGCGTAGGTTTAGGTGTTGGAGTAGGAGTTGGCGTAGCTGCTGGTGTTGGAGTAGGAGTTGGTGTAGGTTTAGGTGTTGGGGTTGGCGTAGCTGCTGGTGTAGGCGTGACTAATGGGGTAGGTGTCGCGACAGGGGTTGGTGTGGGTGTGGGAGTAGGCGCTGGAAGGGTGCTGTAGTAATAGGCAACGCCTGCTATGATGGCAATCATGATGATTATTGCGATAACAGCTGCTTGAACTTTCGTGACAGCTTTCTTATTTAAATTCAAGTAATTTCACCCGAAATACATTTATATGTATATATACCGTATATAAAATTTGTGCCAGGAATAAAAGAGGAGTTCAGCTCCTTAAGGATCTCCTCTTAATTATTTCTACGATCCCTTTATTGGCGTCGACGACAACATGATCTCCTGTCTCTATAACTTCTAGCGGGTTCTTCTCTAGCATATGAACCATCGGTGTGTTTGTGATTATTGCGCTTACCGCTACTACGGCTTCGGCTTTAACGTTAATTATGGCTTTGGGGGCGTTTCCCCGTTTGTATGCCACGTAGAATTGCCATGGACCCGTTGTAGAACCTTTGCCGTGTGGAAACACCAGTATTTTTCCTGCGACACTTTGTCCTTCTAGTTCATGTCCCTTTTCAACTATCTTTCCGTTGTAAGGGTTTAAACCACCGGTAATGGATATTGGCATTTTTGTAACTATCGCTTCTCCTTCAGCTTTCCCCTTAGAGACTGGTTTTGCTTTTAACATTATTTTCTCGCTCACCGTTCCCATCTTCCTTTTATGGCTGCTTCTACACAATCTTTCGTGGAAGCAAATATCGTGCCCATTCCAAATAGTCCGTAAGCGTAATACGCAGCCTTTAAAGAGTTTGTGACAACTACCTCAACTCCCTTTTCTTTTAGGTAAGCGTATGGGCCTCCTGAGGGGCATGTGTCGGCTATAAGCATTCCTCCCGCGCTTCTTATTACGTCGCCGTAGCCCATGCGTTCTGCGATAACCTTCGTAGATTTAGAAGTGCACACCCACAGCTTTACCCCATCAAAGACCTTTCTTCCAGAAAGCATTGCTGCAATCTCTTCTATCTCTTGTAAAGTGCAATGAGGACAGCCGAAAATCACTAAATCAACCTTCTCTTTAGTGGTTCTCCGCGATTCTTCGTATACTCTTTTTATATCGGATGTAGCCACTGTTATTTTATCTTCTGGCTTATCGCCACCGAAAGCTGCTTCAATCGTCGGCGCCTCAGGCGTTATTCCAACTAAATGGAACATTGGAACAGCCCCGGACACTGGAAGAGGGTAAGCCAATGCTTGAAGGTTTTGAAGCGAAATATCCTTAGGCAAGCCAACGAACACTGGAATTTTATCGCCAACAACTTTACCTACATAATACCCTATGGCGGCATAATCCGTTTGAGTAAGCTTACAAAAATCAAGCTCGCCTACGTCAACGAGTATGTTGCCGACTCTGTTTTCAGGCAAGTGCATGCCATATTCAGGGGTTTTCCCAACAACAGCTGCTGCAAGGGCAGAGTGGTCTCCTTCCCTGTTCGTCATCGCTCCAAGAACCGAGTTAGCGAATATTTCTGTTTCAGATGCAGCCCAAGCGATATGTTCGCCCTTTTTTGGCAGGTTGCCCACGAGAAATTGTTGACATGTATAAAAAAGTTTAACTCCAAGCCTCTTTAAAGCATTATCAATTCTCAACTGGATTCTTCTAAAAGTTTCTGGAACATCCATCTCTCTCCAAAGGTCAAAGTCAAAACCCTGCGGATTAACCGAGGTGAAAACTTTAACTTTGGCACTTTCTGCAAACCACTCTAACCATTCAACTCCCTCTTCCCTTAAAACCCCATAATTTCCAGCCATATGAGCGCTGCTGATTGATATCATTCTTTTAGCATCATTAAGATCCCCGATGGCAGTCAATATCTCCATAGCCTTTTGTACTCCTGGACCATAATCACCCCTGAGCATCTTTTCCTCTTCATTAGTCAGATACAATAATTTCACCTTGAACGTATTCTCTATCATAATGTGATACAGATTCTTTTAAAGTTTTTATCAAAATTCGAGCTTTAGGTGCACGCGGCTCACAGTTAAAAACTTGCAAAAACAATGTTAAGCCTCGTATGAGTGAATAAGCCTTAATATCGATGTTGCGTATTCCTATTTAAAATCAAAGTTAAGAATATTTAAAGCGCTGAATCTACGTACCTGCGGGACTATTACATTTGTTTAAGTCGCAAACAGTCACGAGTGACCTTTCCATCGTAACAGCCGGAAGGGGGAGAGAGGGCGAAAATGGCTTTTTTCAATGTCCATTTTCGGCCGCGGAAAATCGAAAGGGGTAGGCCTACTATTGACTTCACCGCAAGCCAAAAACAAGCCTGTAGCCTTCCAGAATGCTGTTCCCAAAGGCTTTACAAGGTTAAATCCGCTATAAATCCAAGAAAAGCGAATAGTCTTCATAACAAAAATATGCTTGGCCAAAAATTGGAAACACAGAGATATACAAAACCTTCGGAGATCCTTACAATGAGGGACTCATGTAAAAGTCGCCCTAACTCCAGAGGAAATAAAACAGCCTGCATGAAGTTGGATTAATGTTCCTCCGAAAGAGAAAATAAAGACAAATAAAGACAAGATAAATGTTAAAAGTAAGCGATGTCAGTGAAATTCGCGGCCGAGGTGAGGTAGCCTGGAAGCCTACGGGCCTGTGGAGCCCGGCGCCCGGGTTCAAATCCCGGCCTCGGCCCCACACGCAAAGTTAAAAAGCATTACGTTTTAGGGCGAATGCTTTGCCTTCAGGCCCTAATCGGCTGCAGGCTTATCTATGTTAAATCGTTAAATTTATAAATTTACTATAAACTAACTGTAAGCCATAGTTTGGATCGTAAAGCCAGAGAATATTTTGAGGATGGTGACGGTATGGAGTGGTTCATAATCAGTCTAATAGCAGGTGTGGCCTCAATTGTGTTGGCGGGATATCTATACCGTTATGTGATAGGT
>JAWBZV010000030.1:0-14394 GCA_038865865.1 Bathyarchaeia archaeon
ACGTCGAGAGTCCATCCAGATTTGTAGGGCGGCAGAAAGGCGTCTATCTCTTCTTGGTCATGGATTTTCACTGGCATGTATGTGTGCGATAAAATGAAGCCTTCAAGGCAAACCATGACAGGCAGGAAAACTCGTTCATCCTCGCACAGCTTATACGCTTGGATTATTGTGTCAAAAACTTCTTGGTTGTCAGCACAATAAAACTGAATCCATCCTGTGTCCCTCTGGGATAAGGAGTCGCTGAAGTCTGGCCAAATGCTCCACGGTGCCCCCATGGCACGGTTAACAACCACCATTACTATGGGCAACCGCGCCCCAGACGCCCAATGCAAAGCCTCATGCATCAAGGCTAACCCGTGGGCGGATGTTGCCGTGAATGTTCTAACGCCGGCGGCTGCTGCGCCTATGCAGGCGGCCATGGCGCTGTGTTCAGATTCCACGCGGATGTACTCGGCGTCCATTTCCCCATTTTCAACAAACTCGGCTATTTTCTCAACAACCGTTGTCTGTGGAGTGATTGGGTAGGCTGCTACAACTTTTACTCTGGCAGCTTTTGCAGCGTAACCTGCAATATGGTTTGCCGTGTCTATTACTGTTTGTGCCATTTATTCTTCCTCCCTTTTCATGGCGATAGCTTTGACTGGACATTCGTTTGCGCAGATCCCGCATCCCTTGCAGTATTCGTAATCTATTTCGGGTGAGTCGTCATCCCTTCTTGTTATGGCAGCGTCTGGACAGTAAATCCAGCAAAGGGTGCATTTGGTACATTTTGAATAGTCTATTATTGGGCGGAAAGTCCGCCAAGTGCCAGTTTTACCCATACTACCAATGGTTGGCAAAGACAGCGGAGTAAGAGGCATCTCTTTGCGAGTTTTATGTATCTTCATATAGGTTTTCACCACCCTTTAACTAAACGTTGATAGGCAAGCTCTGCTGCGCGAGCGTTTTTCTCTCCAGCGCTTCCACGCCAGTTTTCCTTTATCGCTTTCAAAACACTTTCTAATTGGACTTCTCCCGTGGCTCCGGCGAAAGCGCCAACCATTGAAGTGTTAACAATCGGTTGACCAGCCACGCGAAGCCCCAGTTCAAGAGCTATTCCAGTTGCGTCAACCGTGGCGACGCGGTAATTGCTAAGGCCGATTTCGCTTGGATGTTTCGTTGTGTTCAAAACAATAACCCCTTCCTTTTTTAAACCTTCAGCCACGTCTATAATTTTGTAGAGCTGCGGGTCCAAAACCACCACGTAATCCGGATTATAGATTTGGCTGTGGAGGAGGATCGGGCTATCGCTTATTCTGGCGAAAGCTTTCACGGGAGCCCCGCGGCGTTCAGCGCCAAAAATGGGAAAAGCTTGCACATGTTTGCCTTCGAGGTGAGCCGCATGGGCCAACAATTGTGCAGCGGTAACAGCTCCCTGTCCACCCCTGCCGTGGATTCTAATTTCTTTAAGCAAGACTTCAACCCTTCTCGGAGTTTGAGAGTTGAGTCTCCACACTTATTAGTGTTAGCCTAAACCCAAAGCAAAACCAACATTAGAAGTAGGAAAGTTGCTGGAAACAGGAGGGCAGCCACCTTTTTCGCCCGTTGGATCACCACATCTGTAAGCACACATAATTTTTCCAAGGCTTCCCTTCCAATAACCTTGACTTTAGGAACTTTGATGCAACAGAACCCAACCTTTGCGGGGCTTAAACTCGCAAGGGCTAAACGAGCTGTTTCACTTACATAGTCAATTAACTTCTCATGGTTCATAACTTCGCCTACGGGGTGGTATCCCCTAGCATTTAGCGTTACAGCGTTCACTGAATGAGTGTCTGTTGTTAGAATCTCCCCATCATGAAACCCCATCGACGCCAGAGCTGACAGAATTTTTTCACGCAGTCCGGAAATCATGTTATTCCCGTCAAAAACCACGTAGGCGGTTTTCTGTCCGCCAACCTCAACAGCAACCACTGTTATGCCGCCAAGCCCCATGCCGTCTGACAAGCCATACTCTTTCGGCTTCACAGTGGCGGCGCCCACTATGAAGGACAGTTTATCAAGCGACGCCGCTTTTTCCAGACAAAGCGCGGCAGCACTTTCCAAAGCCTCCAAAGCATCTTTCAAATCAACTGCGCCATCTATACTGTTGTGGGCGTTCACAAACACGCAATTTTTCAAACCAAGTTTTTCGGCTTTCCCTTGAAGGATAAAGCCAAGTTCTGGCGGGAGATCTTCAGTTGTTTTGGGCGCCAAGGAAAATGTCATGAAAGCCGTTTCTCCAAAGATTTGGCAACACACCGTTGCCAACCCATTCTGAACTTTAACAAACCGTGTTGCCTTGCCCTCGTCAGCTTTGACGGCAGCGGCTAATTTAACAACATACTCAACTATTTTTTGACTTTCAGCCTGAGAAGTTAAGTCATAGTCGTGTCCAAGCAGTCCAAGAGGGACGCACGCAACACCATCCAATTCCCGTTCTACGTCGCCTTTTAGCATAGAGGGCAGAAGACTGCTTCCAATGTTTTTGAACGGCCCCGGATGTACAGATGGCACTATCACGAAGATGTTGTGATCTCCCCTGTTAAATCGTAAAATAGAAATGTCAACACTGCGTTCGACGCCCAACTTTTCAAGAAATCCTTCAAAGGGAGCGTTTAAGTCAGCAATCCAGTTAAGCAAAAAAGCCCTAAAAATTGATAATGAAGGGAAACCCACCGCTTTATTGCCAACATCGTTTAACAGAACGATAAAAAGAAAACTCGAGATAAAAGCAGTGCAAAAGGCACAAAGCAGAAACACAAAAACGCCAAATAGGCTTGTCACATCCAGCCACAAAAAGGTGAAGGGAGCCAAAAACACGAGCAGAGGAATAATAGATGCTGCCAGAAAACGCATAGTTCCAGACGAAGAAGTCACGTAAAGCACAATAAGTCGAAAAATCAAAACAGCGGAAAAACCGAGAAGACAAAGCTTAACCGCCCACAAGACATTAAAAAGGACTGCGGCAACACTACCAATTAAAACAAAGGGTAACCATAGAACCCAGCAAGAAAGAGAAAGAGCAGCTGTGCGCCTCAGGTCATAAACGGGATCTTTTGCAAAAATGCATAACCTTAATAGGTAATTTAAAAGAACAGAGATGGCGAATAAAGCAATGCCAAGAATCAAACCGCCGATTAATCCAGTGACGGAGCGGTAGAAAATAAATGTGTAAAGCAAACCCATCGTCAAACAGACTATGGCTGAAAAGGCTAGACTTTTTCTGTAGGAAGGCAATGTGAAGAGGGAGGCGTAATGTTTCACAGCCCTGTCAAGATACTGGTTGAAGGAATCGCTTGTGCTCATTGAAACTCAACCATCGTCTGTGGAAACATTATCTCGAAATCTCAAAAATATTAAAGTGTCGCAAAACACAGCAGCGTCCAAGAAACAAGAGCTAGTTTTCTTTTAAGTTGTTCCTTAATTTACATCAAATGTTGAGCCGAACAGCAACTGTTTTATTCCACAAATGCAATCTAAAACTTTGCGGAAACTCATGCCAGAACAAAATATCCCTCCGACAATATTTCACATGCTAGAGAAGAATATTGGCAGAAGCATCCGAGTCATTTTAGATCCTTCATATGGCTTTGAAGGAACCTTGGCGGCTGTAACTCGTGAACCGCCGGGGATATGGCTTTCAGACGCTGAAGCCATAATTTTGAGGGCGACCATCGCCCAGCCGATTCCCCAAGTTGCCGCAAGAGAGGAACGTAGTGAAATATTCATCCACTTAAACGCTGTCCAGAGGATAGAAGTGTTACACCCGCCTTCTCGCCGCTGAATCTAAACTGGAAATAATATTCTGGCTAGAATGCACAGGGCTATCAAAGCGATGGCAAAAGCTATTAGGAGTTCAGGTCTAACTTTGATTCCTTCGGTTTCTTCTTCAAAAAATCTTAGCAGTCCAGCGCTTGCGGCGGGCATGGGTGCAGACTCCCTTTTTTTCTTTTTACTCATTTAAGGCCCTCTGGCGGTTTACTGTTTAAAATGCGGTTTTCTCCATTATTAATGTTGTGTTAAGCTCAAAATAGTTTTATATCTTAGGGAAGTTAAAAATGGGCGAGGTGTTTACATGCCAACTCCCCGCGAGGAATATGATTACGTGCTGGGCATTTTGCAAAAGCATCATAAATGGTTCCGTGAATGCCTTCCGTTAATTGCAAGCGAAAACATCCCAAGCCCAGCGGTGCGAGAAGCCCTAACAACTGATTTGGGAAACCGCTACGCCGAGGGCTGGCCGGGTGAGCGCGTTTACGCTGGTTGCCGTTTCATAGATCAGGTGGAGTTTAAATGTATTGAATTGATGAAGAAACTTTTCGACGCAGAGTTTGTTGATGTTAGACCAATATCAGGCGTTGTGGCAAACCTTGTTGTTTACACGGCTTTCACGGAGCCCGGTGACACCATGATGGCTTTATCCATTCCGTGTGGTGGCCACATCACCATGGGGAAGAAGGAGTTGGGGGGCACTGCTGGAGCAGTCCACGGTTTAATAGTGGAATACCTCCCATTGGACTATAAAGAGTTAAATATTGAAGTGGACAAGACAAAACAACGGATAGAAAAACTTGCGGCTGAAGGAAGACCGCCCAAACTTGTGATGTTCGGAGCAAGCGTATTCCCGTTCCCACATCCAGTGAAAGAGCTTGCAGACACCATTCACTCAGTAGGCGGGATAGTAGGCTACGACGCAGCACACGTGGCTGGCCTAATAGCAGGAAAATGCTTCCAAGACCCGTTGAGGGAGGGGGCCGACGTTGTAAGCTTAAGCACTCATAAAACCTTCTTTGGACCCCAACACGGTGGAGTTTTGTCTTGGGAGAGATATGCTGACAAGATTAAAAGGGCTACGTTTCCGGGAATGGTTAGCAACCACCATTTACATGCTGTAGCAGGTGTGGCCATTGCGGCGGCAGAATTGCTGGAGTTTGGTAGGGAGTATGCCCGTCAAGTGGTTAGAAATGCAAAGGCACTCGCTCAAGCCCTTTACGAGAGAGGATTCAACGTTCTGGCAGAACATAAAGGGTTCACGGAATCCCATGTTATCCTAATAGACATAACAAAGTACGGTGATGGAGGAACCATCGAGGAAATTTTAGAAAAGGCGAATATAATTGTGAACCGAAACCTTCTGCCATGGGACATCAAGGAGGGCAGACACTTCCAGCATCCGGGCGGCATAAGGCTAGGCGTCTCGGAAGTTACGAGGCTTGGAATGCGTGAATCCGAAATGAGTGAGATTGCAGAGTTCATAAAACGCGTGGTAATAGACAAGGAGCCGCCGGAAGAAGTTGCAATGGATGTAGCCGAGTTTAGGAAAGACTACCAGAAAGTGCATTACTGCTTTGAAAACGCGACAGAAGCCTACCAATACATAAAAATCCGTTAGGTCGGATTTGAATACTATAACTGTCTGGACTGTGGGTCACAGCAACCGCTCTGTAGACTTGTTTCTGGAACTGTTGAGGGAACATGGGATCCAAGTTTTAGTTGACATCCGCAGTTTTCCAACATCTAAAATTGAGCATTTTAAAAAAGAGCAAATGGAAAAGTGGCTTCCAGAAAACGGTATAGAGTACGTCTGGCTCGGCAAGGAACTGGGAGGATACCGTAAAGGCGGCTATAAGAGGCACATGCGAACCAAACTCTTCAAAGAAGGCGTAAAAAGGCTTTTGGAAATAGCTGCCCAAAAAAGGACCTGCATAATGTGCATGGAGATAAATCCAAAATACTGTCACAGAAAATTCCTAGCCGCCCACCTAGAGCGTAAAGGGGTGAAGGTAATTCACATAATCGCAAAGGGGCAGCAAAGCTTTATACACATGATTTAGGGAAAAGCAAGACTCTGCAAGGCGGGATGGAATATGCACATATCTGAATTTCAAGAGTTGATGCACCGCCTATACTTTCATAGAGATTCACAGAGAGGCGTAGGGAAAACCTTTGAATGGCTAGTGGAAGAGGTTGCGGAACTGGGGGAAGCCTTAAAGAGTGGCGATAAAAAGGCGCTGGAAAATGAGTTTGCAGACGTTATCGCGTGGCTGGCTTCGCTGGCAAACATCACAAAGGTAAACCTTGAAGAGGCAGCCCTCCATAAATACAGTGGTAAATGCCCAAAATGCGGACAAATGCCCTGTCAGTGTCCCTTTTTGGTTGGCAAACCTTAACCTAAACGTTTCTGTCCAAGTCCTGTGAGCGCCCAAACAGAGGGGCGACCGCTTTTTCTCTGCACAATGCCTCTTGCCTCTAAAAGTTTCAGATGACGTAGAGTAACGTTGTAGGGTAAACCAGTGTGTTTTGCTATTTCCTTTGCGCTTGCTGAATTCTTCTCTAGAAGGTTCAGTATGGCTGTTCGTGCTTTCAAGCCCAACCTAACGTTTCTAAAGGCCGTCAAGTAAGCATTTGGGTGGTATCCTTCTCTGGGCATTGTTCTCTAATATTCATTTAAGGGCAATTTACAGAAAAATTTTCACCCGGCAAAGTCTGTTAGGCTTATCTGTTTAGGCTTCTTGTTCTCGAAAAGGGCGTTAATCTCCTCCCGTACAAGGGCTATTCTCTGGGCGTAATACTTTGGCAAGCTATATTTTCGGACTATATGCTCCGCAGCATCCAAGTACTTCTCTATTCCTCCCCTGTAAACGGTTAGCGCAAGCTCTCCACCGCACTGGGGGCATCTACCGTTAAGTGGAGGACGGCGGAGCCTCCTGTTGCATGCTTTACACCGGAAGGCTTGTGTCGAGAAAGCCCTAAGGTTTCCGGCAATGTCGCGGATGAAATGTTTGACTAAAACTTTTAGGGCAACTTTTCTTGCATCCACCGCCTCAATTTTTTCGGCAAGGGACAACTGCCCGTTTAATTTTTCCATCATGGTTTTGAATCGTTTATACGCGCTTTCCTCAACGCCCATGTTTATGTTTGAAGCGGGCACTGTAAAGTGGAAGCCTTCAAATTGGGCTTCTGTTCCAAGCCTATACTCAATTAAGTCTATTAGAGGGCTTACCTGTTTGGCTTCAAGTTTCTCCAAGGTTTTTTCGTAAAATTCTAAGGGATACCTTCCGGCAACGTCAAAGTCGTGAGCTTGCCTTTGCACTTCACTAGGATTCACAACCGGCATAAGAAGTAAGGGTGCGTCCATGATCCCGCCGATCTGTGCGGGCAGATATTTCCTAGAAAAGTTTAGCAGTGTATCTAATGCAAGCATGAGGGCGTCCTCGTCGCCGTCGCAGTCTCTGCGTTTCGCGGAGTGCCAGATTGGATGGGCATAGCACACATTTAAATTTGTGAAACCAATAATACGCCCTAAAATGCCCACCAAAGTGTGTGGTGCCAAACCAACAACTAAATGTCCCACGAGGTCTTCGATACGCTTGACATTATAGTAGGGTTGTAGACCGTACACCTTCACTAAAAGCTCGTCCAAAAAGTTTGCAACTCGGACAAAATATCCGGCACATTTAATTGGAACCACAACATCTTGAATTTTCAACTCGCAGATTTGGTCCGGGCTTGTTAACGGTTTGCCATAAATATCGTAGCGATAACCAAGCTGGACAAGTTTTTCGACGGGAACACCAATTTCAGCTGGCTTAAAGTGGGTTAATGGAGCGTTTGTCGCATCAAAACGAATAGTGCCATCCTTATACACCGACAAGTCGTATTTTGCCCTCAAAATTCCTTTTTCAAGGATTTCAGGCATTTTCATCTCGTTAGTTAAGCCCTTAACGCCCTTCAAAACTTTCGGTTGAGGCAGCCCGAGGTTGCCACAAGCTTCTTCAAGCAATTGAGTAACATTAATCTCTCTTTTACTCCATGGAGACGCCGGCACTTTACAGACAGGACAACTTCCACCACCATTGATGCTTCTGCCACATCGCGGACACAAAAACTCCGGAACGGTTTCAGAGCCGCATACTGGACATTTTATTCGAAGCGAATACGCCCCACATGTGGGACATCTAAGATTAACAATTTCAACAGAAGTTTCGCCCTTTTCCGCAGCTTCAACAATGTCCCTTTGAGAACCCCCCGCCAAAGCTACAGGGAAAAGCACGTGCACAAGGGGTTTCATCTCCCGCCTTTTGGCCTTCTCTGGGCGACCCATCCTAGCTCCGACAAAAGTTAGGGCTTTATTCTTTACTTTAACCCCTGAAAGACGCCCAACAGCGTCTAAGACTGCTTCGCAGCCTGAAAAATCAACATCACGACGGCCATACCCCAAACAGAAGGCAAAGGAGTAGGCATCATCACCCGTTATAACTATCTTGCCATTTAAAACCTTGTGAGGCAAGCATATGAGCTCAAGGGCTCTTTTAACCTCTTCATCTAAATCCCCAACAACCTCGCAGACGCAACCATCTTCGACTTTCACTTGAGACGAGAGCAACCATGTCCTCAGACGTTTTACGTCTTCAACGAACCCTAAATTTGCCCAAAAGGGTGTAAAGGCTGGATGGAGAGGCACCCCTAGTTTCAAGGCTAAATTTACCGCTTCCCTGCAGGAGGGCTTATTTACAAAGGGGTCCTCGAGAAACTGCCTAAGCCTTTCCACGGTTGTTCCAGCTTCTGCTGCAGCGCGTTCCAAATTGCCCTCAAATTTGTCCAGTACAATCTTCTGTAATTCGGCTGCCCACCATTCCTCCACATAGCCAGCGGGAGCCAAACTCTTTCCTTGATAGAGGAAATCTCCGAAACTTACTAGAATGTCGCCTAAAAACAGAATTTTTTCAATCTGATCCCTAACTTCCTGGAAGTTATCCAACGAAACCCTAACCACGGAACCGTCCCGCAACTTAACGATAGGAGACTCTAGGAAATCGACTGGTAACGCTATGCCTCCTTTCCCTGGTAGCTCTAAACGGAGCTGTGTGCCAGCGGCTATGAAACCCTGCAAAACAAGCATTGTGGCGGGATGAACGCCAACAGCAGTTAATCCGGTGTTTCTTGAACGCCCGTAACGTAGACGGAACCCCCCTTGTCTAGATGGAAACGAGAAGATTGGACGGCCGGCAACGATATCGTCCATGAAACCCGCGGATTTTTTCTCAGACATTTTCCGAATTTCCTTTAACCAATCCCATCCTTGGATTCCAAGCTTCTCCACAATAGCCCAAACCTTCGAAGCCCGACCTACAACACCATCATTTACGACACGTAGCGCGCCGCCCCTCACTCGATTGGTTTCAACGCGTGGCAAGTTACGGTAAGAGGACACTTCATATGGATCTGTTTCTGTCCCGGTGACTTCCACAGGTAGCCATCGAAGCGCTTTAGACAGTTCTTCGTCGGAGACATGATATTGGAAACGGCCGACAGAGCGTTCATAAAGCCTAATCTCTTCAATGAAGCGGGCAATCTCCTCTTCTGTAGGTTTGTAGCGGTCGAGACCTAGAAGCCGACGGATAAAATCGCCAATAACTAATGTTAAGGCTTGGTCTGTGCCGCCTGCGGAGCGAATTGGGCCGGCGAAATAGATGGCTAGATACTTCGAATTATCTGAATTTGTTTTAATTTTAACATGCGCTACGCCTTGGACGGGAGCAGCAGTAAGCCCTTCGGTGAGAATAGCTAAAGCAGTGCGTATGGCTTGTTCAGCTGCTGTCTCTGGCTCTAAATGCCCAAACTTTCCATAGACAACTTCCTCGGCAATTTTGAAAGCCAACTCCTCTCTGGGAAGCTGGGCGCTTAATTCACGGATTCGCTGTGCAACCCCTTTGGGACCGACGAGCCCCTCCACAAGGTCAGCCATGTCTCTGGCTAGTTCACACTCCGGCTTAAGCGACGGGTCTAAGCCTTTTTCTCTGGCTTTTTTGCTTATGTCGTATAGTTGTTCAAGCTGTCTTTCCAAACGCTTGACATATTCTGCGTAGGCACCGCTCATTTGAACGTTCAAACAAGACCCTTCATTCACGTTAGAACAACAGGTTATTTGTGTTTTCTTAACATAAGAAACAAAAACTTGTAGCGTTTCAGGTTTTAGATTTGCTGCGTTTTATTCCTTCAACAATTTCTGAAACTCTATCCTTAACTTTGCCGTTTTCCACAACGTTTCCCGTAACAATTACATCCGCCCCAGCCGAAGCCACCGCCGACGCTTGATCCCCAGACCTTATTCCCCCACCAACAATCAAGGGAACATCTATACGCTGTTTAACAACACGAATCATTTCTTGAGGCACGGGCTGCTTAGCACCAGAACCAGCCTCAAGATATATAAAACGCATGCCAAGATATTGCCCGGCTAAAGCATGAGCCGCGGCTAATTCGGGTTTATCATATGGAATTGGAATAGCCTTACCAATAATTCCTGCTGCGCCACCTTCACCAACAATAATGTAACCCATAGGAATTGGTTCTAAACCGTACCTCTTAATCAAAGGGGCGCCCAAAACATGGGCTCCAATTATGAAGTAGGGATCCGCCGAATTTAACAGCGACATAAACCAGATGGCGTCCGCGTAAGGGCTTATGCTTGTAACGTTGTTTGGAAACAGGATTACTGGAATCTTGATTTCACGTTTGATTGTCTTGATTACATCATCAAGGTGTTTTGTTGAAATAAAAGTGGAACCTCCAACCATTATGGCAGAGGTCCCACTAGTCTTTGCCATTTCAGCAATTGCTAACGCTTGAGAAGGTGTAACCTTCTCAGGATCTATTAAAGTTATATGTATAGTTCCTTCGGAACTAATTTTATTAATTAAGTACTGCTCCACAGTGCCTATCATATCTTTCCCTCTTCACCCTGCTCCTTTGATTTCTGCTGCCTGCTTTAATCTGCTGTAAAACTTATCTGTAAACATACAGTAAAAGTCCACCTCGCTCAAAGCAGGCTTAAACGGAAACTCCTCTTTTGCGCCGCAACTACCACAGCTTACAACAGCCCGGTCCTCTTCACGGAGCAGTTCTACACGGACAGATTGCTTGCCACAGTTGGGACATGAAAAGAACTTGGGTAGCTTCTTCTTGGGAATTCGAACAACCTTTCTCCTTCTACGCCCCATATCTAGTCCTTCATGTTAGTTTTAAATTTGCCTTTAACATTATTCCATCTTCGTCCTTAAATACTTGCCTTATCCAATAAGCATTGAGGGTTCAAATTGAAGCTCACTCAACAGGTTTTAGACCTGAATTGGGAAGAAGTGAAAATCAAAATTACCCGTTTCATAAGAGATTACCTTGAAAAGGCAAGGGCAAAGGGAATAGTTCTAGGCTTATCTGGTGGAGTTGACAGCAGCACGGCCGCCGCCCTTTCAGCCACAGCCATCGGAGGAGACAAAGTTTTAGGGCTGATTCTTCCCGAAAAAGAAACGTATAACGCTCTGGACATAAAGCATGCCAAGCTTGTGGCGGAAAAATTTGGCATAAAAACCGAAATAATCGACATCACGCCAACCCTTGAAACCTTCCAGAAAGCCATACCAATTTTCGACCCGAAAGATAAATTGGCCAAAGGTAATTTGAAAGCTCGCACCCGCATGCTCTATCTATATTATTATGCCAACAGGTTAAATCGCATTGTTTGCGGAAGTTCCGACAAATCTGAAGTTATGATTGGCTATTTCACAAAGTGGGGAGACGCTGCCGCGGACATAGCGCCCCTAATGGACTTGTATAAGACTCAAGTCCGAAAACTGGCAAGATATATAGGCGTACCCGATGAAATTGTTGATAAGCCCCCCTCTCCAACACTTTGGCCCGGCCAGACAGCTGAAGAGGAAATAGGCCTAAAGTATGAGGTTCTCGACCTAATCCTTTATGGCTTGGAACATTTTATGAAGGTGGAACAAATAGCAGAACATCTGGGACTGCGGAAAGACCTTGTAGAGAAAGTAAAAAACCGATGGAAACAAACGGAACACAAAAGGAGAATACCTTTAACAACAAAACTTCAATATAGGACTGTCGGATTCGATTTCAGAACGCCACTTGCCTAGTCATTGACGCGGTGATAAACATGAAACAAAAGTTTAAAGTAGCCCTTGCCCAAATCAGCTGCCAAAGAGGAAACAAAAAGGCAAACATAAAAAAGATTGAAGAATATACAGCAAGGGCACGACAATGCAACGCAGAGCTTGTGATCTTCCCGGAGCTTTCACTAACCGGGTACACGGTGAGAGATGAACTTTATGAATTGGCAGAACCAATTCCAGGTCCATCCACAGAAGTCATAGAAGAGATCGCCAGAAACCATGAAACTTTCATAGTGTTTGGCATGCCTGAACTAAGTGAAAAAACACAAGCCACAATATATAACACTGCTGTTTTGGTCGGGCCGGAAGGACTTGTTGGAAAATATCGTAAAATGTATTTGCCAACCCATAGCGTTTTCGAAGAAAAAAGGTATTTCAGGCCAGGCTATCAGGCAGGAGTGTTTGACACCAAACTTGGTAAAATAGGTCTAATAATATGTTACGATATTTTCTTTCCAGAAACAAGCCGTCTAACACGTCTGGAAGGGGCCCAGTTAATCGTGTGCATTTCAGCCTCTCCAGCAGTACGACGTCATTTCTTTGAAGCCCTAACCCTTGCAAGAGCCATAGAAAACACAGCGTTTTTAGCTTACGTGAACTTGGTTGGCATAGAAAATGGACTGCAATTTTGGGGAGGAAGCAGACTAATAGGGCCAAATGGAAGGATATTAGCAACCGCAAAATATGACGAGGAAGATTTAGCAATAGGCGAAGTGGACTATTCAGACATAGTTCCAATAGAAACATTCGTGCCGACATTAAAGGATCTACGGCCAGAGATCTTCGACAAACTAAGGAATGTAGCTGAAAAACTTTAAGCTATAGGCCCCAATTTCTTAACGGTTTTCTCTATGCGATCCATGGCCTCTTTAAGCTGCTCGTAAGAAGCAGCATAGGATATCCTAATATGCCCCTCACCGTACGACCCAAAAGTGGACCCCGGAACAGTTGCTACACGAGCCTCTTTTAAAAGCAGATAAGCAAAATCCTCAGAGGACCTTTGGAAGCGTTTAATGTTCGGAAAAACATAGAAAGCGCCCTTTGGAAGCATGCAGCTAAAACCTTCGATTTCATTCAACCTTTTAAACACAAAGCGCCGCCGCTTATCAAACTCTCTAACCATTTCTCTCACAAAAGTCTGTGAGCTCCTTAAGGCAGCTAACGCTGCATACTGAGCAAAATTGTCCACGCATGCAACAAGATACTGATGAACAAGCCATATGGGGGAAATCAACTCTTTCGGTCCGTAAATGTAACCAATCCTGAGGCCCGTCATAGCATACGTTTTGGAGAAAGAACCAACAACCAGTGTCCGCTCCCTCATGCCCGGAAAAGTTGCCATACAATAGTGTTTGGCATCATCATACAATATTTTCTCGTAAACCTCATCAGAAATCACAATTAAATCACGTTCAACAGCTATCTTTGCTAAAGCAGCTGCCTCATCATAGGAAAGCACCATACCTGTAGGATTGTTTGGCGAGTTAAATATCATCACACGTGACTTATCTGTGACAAGTGAGGTCACACTTTCAATGGAAGGTTTAAAGCCTTTATCCTCCAACAGTGGAACGTGAACAGCGATACCTCCAGCTAATGAAATACTCTGCTCATAGCATACAAAACCCGGGTTGGGAATCAACACTTCATCCCCGGGATTCACCAAAGCAAGCAAAGCAAGGAAAATTGCCTCCGTCCCACCGACCGTGACTAAGACCTCAGAGTCGGGGTCGTAACGCAAACCATACTCTTTATAGGCCTTTTCCACCAAAGCCTCCCTAAGCTCAGAAATGCCATTAGTAGGGGCGTAATGAGTTTTCCCTTCTAAAAGAGCCTTCCAGCCCTCTTCCAAAACTTGTCTCGGTGGAGAAAAATCAGGTTCTCCTACACTTAAATTAATAACGTCGGGCATTTCTTGCGCCGCTGCAAAAAAGCGACGTATTCCGGAGCGTTTTACATTTTTAAGACGTTCAGCAGTCTTCAATTGGGGCACAACAGTCTACCTCATCACGTGTTATTCAAATCCAGTATATAAAATAGTTATCGCTTAAGGCGAACAAAATTGAATGTTTCAGCAAGCTTTTAAATCTCGTATACAAAACTGTATTCACCGAAACTAACTCGGTGGTTGAAAGAATGAAACTAAAAGACATCGTTCAGCAGTGGTTGAAAAAGTCGCTAGAAGACCCCATTATCAAAATATTGGCAAAAAACAGCCATTTAACAAAAATACAGCTTGAAACTTTATTAATAGATGTTTTAGCCGAAAATATATCCGGAAAACCGTTAAAATACGAAGAAAAAGCCAAATTACGGCTAACGAAGGCAAAATTAAGTCGCGGAGCTTTCAACAGAACATTAAAACAAGCGGAAAAAAACATTATAAAATCCATATACACTA
>JAWBZV010000031.1:0-13503 GCA_038865865.1 Bathyarchaeia archaeon
AATTTTGAGGATTCTTGGGTTGCTGCCTTTTTCTGGTGTGACTCTTACGGCTGCATTTTCGAAGTCTATGTCTGTCCATTTGAGTTTGCTCGCCTCACCGCTTCTTATTCCAGTTTCCTTTAGCAGTTGTAGGTATGTGGCCAGTCTTTTTGTGTTTGAGCATCCAGCTATAAAGTCGTCAATTTCTCTTTCAGTTGGGATGAAGGGTATCTTTTCGACTCTTCGGTATCTTGGGGGTTCCCATCTGCCTCCGAGGAATAGTAGGAAATTGCTGTATGCTTCAACCATCAACTCTTTTCTGGCTTCGCTGCAGTTGTTTTTGGCGATGGCTTCTTTAACGGATTCTGGTTGTAGAGGTCTGCGCCCAAGTTTAGAAGCTTTTTAGGATTTTAACGCGTCCCTCAATTGTTGTTGTGGCGTAACCCTGCTTCTTTAGAGCAAACGCGTATTCAAGTATCTTTGAAATTCCTGGAGTAGTAGTGGTGAGGTGTTTAGTTGCTTGCTCTGTGGCTCCCGCATCCCAGTTTTCGCCTTCTTTTATGGCTGCGGCCAAATTTTTCGCCCCCAATGGCTGGGCGGCGCATATTTGGCGACTAAAAGTTATGGGGTCTGTGCTTTTTAAATTCAACGTATGAACTTTCTCAACGTGTTGAAGTACGTCTCGATTGCCGATGTTTTGTTTAGGTTGCTGGTTATTTGGGTCGGAGAATCTGTAATAGCAGTTTTTGCAAAGGTATCGTTGAATGATGTTTTGTTTGTTGTATCTTTTCCCGCTGCATATTATGTTGGTTGAGCTGCATTGTGGACATGTTATGGCTTGAGGCTGTGAGGGAGGCTGGACGCTAGGATTTGTTTGGTTATGCTTGTCTGAATTTTTGTTGTTGACGCCAGCCTCCACATCAGCCTCAAACACGTCAATGCACCATTCCATTTTGGAAACAAAAATTGGGGAGTTTAGAGTGGACGGCAGAAAAGCCGCCAATAGCATTCAAAGCAGATTAGGGCTGATGGCGCTAGCCAGTTGCCGAAGCATCCGCGCCAACCTCTTTTAAAGCCTCAAGCAGAGCCCTTTTTCTGTTCTGCAGGCAGAGCCTTAACTTTTGATAGCAACTCGTTTTCTTCAGTTTTAGGATTTGCATGCGCTGCTAAAGATTGTTGGGGCTCGCGGTAAGGAACTCCGAAAATAATCTGCTTCTGCTCGCCACGCACCGTTTGGTTTTCCAGCTTAACCTTGACCTTTTTGCCCTTCCACTACTCGTCTCACCGGCCACACTTGCCATAAACCTAAACCTCATCGCAGTAGGTCTCCAAGCCATGGAAATATCCGAAAAAGCAGAACAAATCCAGAAAAACCTAGGCAAACTTTCTGCTTCGCTCAAGGACGTAGAAAAAGAATGGAATATCCTTTATGACCATATCCAAAAAGCATACAACAAAGCCATAGATGTAGACAAAAAACAAACTCATCTGAAAGACCTTTTCAAACAAATAACACAAATCGAGGAGCAAAGTGAAAAGGGCTAAAAATAAGCGCATATCTATAAACCATTACCGAATAAATACGTCGCATAAAGAAAACTCAGTTAAAAGATCCCTAATTCTAAAGTGCTCAATATTCCTGGTAAAGCTTTGCTCATTTCTTCTTATAAAGAAAAAGAGAGTTGCTAGAGATTTCGCTAGCTTTTGTGTTTGGTTTATATTAACCTGTTAAAAATGTTCGCTTTTAGCGAATATTTATATATTGCAGCGAACATCATTCCAAAGCATGAGGCAAGTCTCTAATATTTTCGAAGTTAAGGCTACACGTGTCATAAGGGCATTATTAACGAACCCGGCGAGAGAATGGACCCTTAGAGGCTTGGCAACAGAGGTAAATATTTCACCGGGCTATGCTCATGCTGTAATATTAACCTTAATTCAATATGGCTATGTTACGCGGACAACAAACTACAAAATAAAAATTACAAATCCGACAACTTTGCTGCGGCGATGGGCAGCATATCATCAATATGACAAAGTGAACAAGTTCCTTGAATACTACACTTTCGAAAGGGAAATAGACAAATTTCTAAAAGAACTCTCCAAACTTAAAAATCACTACGCATTGACAACTCTTGCCGGAGCATATCTAATAGCTCCTCATGTTAGACCCGTAGACGTTCACATATATGTAAGCAACGAAAAAGACGCTAAGACATTTGCCGAAAAATTAAACCTTCAACCAATCCCCAGAGGCGGCAACGTAAAATTCGTTATACCCTATGATGAAGGAGTATTTTACGGACAACAAAAAGTTAGTCTCACACCATCTAAAGCTAACAATAAAGTAAGCGTAGTTTCAGACATCCAACTCTACGTAGACCTATACAACTTCCCCCAAAGGGGACAAGAAGCAGCAGAGCACTTATACCAACACATAATACGAAAATGGGGAAAAGAACTGGTAGGCGAACAAATTGTATGACAGAAACCTAACAGAAGCATCCAAATCAGCCCTAGCAGAACTCTGCTCCGCTTTGACAATATACAAAAACGACTTTGTCCTTGCAGGAGGATGGGCGCCATACTTCCTAACACGAAACTATTTTGACCACTGCGGCTCAAAAGACATAGACCTAGTTCTTAGGCCTACAATAATGACAAAATATGAAAGCATCAAACAAATAATAAAGGAACTCGGCTACAAAGAAACCCCCAACCCCTTCAGATACGAGAAAAAAGTCATCTCACCATTAGATAAAAAAGAATACACTATAAACTTAGACTTCCTAACAGAGCCTAAAGCGGCAAAACAAATAATCCCACTAATAAAAGTGCAAGAAGACCTTACCGCATGCCTAATCGAAGGCTCAAGCATAGTTTTCAAATTCAAATACGAAAACGAAATAGAAGCCACACTTCCCAATAACGGCAAAATCTCAGTTAACGTTAATACTGCAAACATCGTTGGAGCACTAACAATGAAAGGCCTCGCACTCCCACGTCTAAACGACAAAGACAGCTACGACATATACGCAATAACCGGATATTACAAAGGAAACCCAAAAGAAGCTGCAAAAGAATACATGGACCACCTCAGAAAAACAAAACTAACTAAAAAGGAAACAGCGACAATACGCCTAAGCCTAGACATAATTAGCAAAGCTTTCAAAACGCTTGACTCGTACGGTGTGCACTCAGTTTCTAGATTCATCGGCACAAATATAGACGCAGACGTTTACGCAAGAACAAATGCGTTCTTAAAAAACGTGACAGCAAACTTAAAACTGTAGCGTTCGCTAATAGCGAGCATTTATATGCTAAAGCGAACAACTAAAAACTCTCAACACGAAAATAACAAATAAAAAGGGGTTTGCGGGAGTTTTCGCCATGCCTTAGAAGCGTTCAAATCCCACCCCGCCCGTTTAAAATGAACCCCCGGACACTTTGCTAAAATTTTGTTATAGTGGTTACTTTCTTTTTCTGAAGATTTTGTTTCCGTTATATCGCAGACATATTCGAAGCCTGCTTCTACGAGTTGGCATATTTCCTCTTCTGTATGGGGCTACTTTTGCAATGTATTCATCTTCTTTGAAGTTGACTAGAGTTTGTTTGAGATTGAGCATCCTTGGGCTGCTGCCCTTTTCTGGTGATATCCTTATGGTGTTTCTTTCGAAGTCTATATCTGTCCATGGAGTCGGCATGCCTATAAGCGTTCAAACCCCGTCAATCTCCAGGAAAATCACCGCCATAGACCGCCTATTAGTCCGTAGTCAATTCCGTTGATTTATGAATTTAATAATTGTCTTCAGCGAGCGTGATGGAGGCTATCTTTACTTTTCAAAAATTATGTCGATTATTCGTCTAAATCTGTATTCGGTTCGCCTTCCGCCCGCGTCTTCTATGACGCGTCTTTCCAGTAGGGGTCGGAGGGCTGGGGGAAGCCCGAAGATTCTTGAGAGGGCGCTTTGGACTGTGCTGACGGCTAGTCCTGTCCCCTTTGCTATCTCGTCTGGCGTGAGCCATTTTCCATGGTTGCGTCTAAGGTAAAGCCATACTAGTATAGCCCTGTGCCGCTCGTGTCCCAACCTGTCAAATTCAGGCATGTCTGGGGGTGGGTGGGACATGTTTAACAGCAAAAACATTATTAGAAGGTTCTGCTTATTAAGCTTATACCCTTAGGGTATGAAAATGATACCTAAATGGTTTCGCAAAGAAACCTATTAGACTGCAAAAAGTCGTCTTAAATTATGTAGGGGTTGGAAGAGGAACAGCCGTGGATCAAAAAGTCCTGCAGAGACCTATAATTCAGTTAGTCAACGTTTGTAAGGAGTATAGGGCTGGAAGCGTCTCAACATCAGCTTTAAGAAACGTGAATTTTGAGGTTTACGAGGGTGAGTTGATAGCTATCATGGGGCCGTCAGGCTCGGGCAAGTCCACCCTTCTTAACATGATTGGACTCCTTGACAGGCCTACAAAGGGCACGGTTATATTTGACGGTTTTGATGTTTCGAAGCTTGATGATAAGGCCCTGGCATACCTAAGAAACAACAGGTTGGGCTTCGTGTTTCAAACATTCAACCTAGTTAACAGGTTGACAGTCTATGAAAACATAGAACTTCCTCTAATACCAAAGGGCATCCCTAGAAAGAAAAGGGCGGAGATGGTTAAAGAAGCCTTGAAAAAAGCTGGAGGTGACGAGGAGTGGCTGAAAAAGAAGCCGAACCAGCTTTCGGGAGGGCAGCAGCAACGGGTAGCCATAGCAAGGGCCATAGTTGGAAACCCAACCGTAATCCTTGCCGACGAGCCAACTGGCAACTTGGACACAGCCTCTGCAAAGGTTGTCGTTGAAACCTTTCTAAGCCTAAACAAAGCGGGACATACAATAATAACCGTAACCCATGATCCTGAGGTGGCTAACTGCATGGATAAAATATATATCATAAGGGACGGGGAGATCGTGGCGGAAGCCAAACCAAACAAGATGGAAGCCCTCATCAGTAAATGAGGTTTGCAAATATGCTGTGGGGAGATCAAAGTTGAAAAGGCTTAAACGGCTGATAATTACGGCTACTTTAGCTCTTATGATTGTGCAACTGATAGGGATTATGCCACAACAGTCTTACGGCAGTCCTGCATTATCATTTGAAGTTGTAGACGCCTACTTTTCTCCAGCAGCCTACCCAGGTACAAGCAACACAAACCTGTATATGGTTCTAAATAACACGTCAGGCAGCGACATTTTATACGCAATTTTCAACGTTACTTTGCCTGAAGGCTTCACGATTAAGGAGCCTACTGTAAGAGTGTCGACTAGGATAGGCCGAGGAGACTTTTTTACAGTAAGGTTTACAGGCGTGTCCATACCATTAAACGCGCAGCCAGGCCCATACATAATTACCGTAAAAGTTAACGCAACAACAGCGTCGCCGACCCCTGAGACCACAGAGTTCAGCGCTCAAGTTTTGGTTGAAACCCTACCCCCAGAAGAGCCCATTATGCTTGCCGCCGTGAACGTTTTATACAGAGGGTCGCCATCACCCCTTTTACCTTCAGCTAAAAACGTTGTTATAAGAATTTACCTAGCGAACAAGCTGGCTGAAGCTGTAAACTCAATGGTTTTAGATGTGTCCCTTCCGGCGGGGATATACAGTCGGGCGATCGCCGGAACTTATATTGAGGGAATGGCGCCTGGAGGCTCATGTTATGTTGACGTCACTGTTGACGTAAGCCCGTCGGCACACATAGGGAGGAGTTACGGACAATTGGATATAATGTACACGAAGACTGTCTCCGGAACCTCAACCTCAATTATATTAAGTCAATTGGTGGACTTCCCATTAACGGTTGAAAGCGTCCATAGTTATATGCCCCAAGTGTCCCTTCTGGAGGCTTATTGGGGCTCCCCTGAACCCGCACCAGTATACACACCATCCAGGTACGTACCGTTAACCGCCATCTTCGTTAATGAGGGGCGTTATAGCGTCCAAGAAGTTGTTGTAACCGCCTTCTCTTCGGATTTAAGACCTATAAAAGATTCAGAGTTATTCGCAGCTACGCTGGCCAGCGGGGATTCATGCACCGGCGTGCTTTACTTTGACGTTAACACCAGCAAGTCATCTGTTGACGTAAGCTTCATCGTAAGCTACAAGTTCACAGATTTTGGGGTTCACATAGCCCATTCCAGCAGCTTTACAGCGACCTTACCCGTTGAAAGCTACCCAGCCTTCGAGAGTTTTCTCTCCCTTGTTGCTTATGGATGGCAAAACAACTACAACGTTTTCCCCATGACGGAAAACGCTGTTTTCCAAGTCACCTTAGCGAATAGGGCGCCATACCCAATAAGCGGCGTGAAACTGACGCTGAAGCTTCCGGAGGGTATGGTCTCAAAAGGCAAAAATGAATCCACAGCATACTTTGACGGTCCCCTGCAGAGTCTAGACACGTTCACCGTTGGCTTCACAGTCTCCGTCGGCGACGTCTCGCCCGGAAGCTACAACGCAACACTAGCCGCCGACTTCATCATCCTATCTGGAGGCCCAGGCGTCAGGCAAACAGAAAACTTCACTTTGACAATGGATGTTAACAATGACAGCCACTCTGTAGAGCTTGTGGATTCCAGGTGGTATGAGGGGTCTGTCGGCCCAAACACTTACGGTGTTCATCTCATGGTACTTGTTAGAAACGTTTATGTGGATGTTCTCAAGGGCGCGGTGCTCGAATTAGAGCTGCCTGAGGGCATAAGAAACGCGGCGGACAATTCAAGCATTGTCAGGGCTGCACCCTTATCGATGCAGCTTCCACAGCCCCTTCAAGCCCAAAGCCTTCCTGAGATTTTAGGCTCTGTTTTAAGCGCCCAACAGGCAGCCCCGGTTCAAGCTTACAGTAGAGGTGACATTCTAACCTTCACGGCAACCTTGAACATATTTGACGTAAAGCCTGGAAATTACGCTGCTGAGGGAAAAATTTCATACGTGGATGCTTGGGGAGGAAAGAGGCAAACCCCTATAACAGTGTCGATGCCCATCCTCGGCAGGGTTGAGTACATAGAAATCCTTGTAAACGGAAGCTTAAGCGTTCGAAGCCGATACGTTAACACTTCCTTGACAGTTATAAACCATGGAACCTCACCTATCTACGACGCCTACGTTATAGTGACACCACATCAAGGAACACCGATCCTCATAGCTTCTCCAGCCGTAAGCTATGTTGAGAGGATCCCGCCTGAAGGGAGCTACAGTGTTCCAGTGCTGTTAGCCTATAACCCATTAGGCTTCTACTCGCAGGCGGGTGGTGTGGCAACAGTGACCTACGGGCCTGTTCCATTTATGATATCCGTTATATATAGGGATGCAAGCGGTTACACACGCACTTCCAACAACTCTATAACCATAATCGTGGAACCCTTCATAGATCTGGTTTTAAGGGACGTTAGAGCCGTGGGAACCAACGTCTCATCTACTGTGACAGGAATAATAGTGAACCATGGCTCATCAACGGCGTACAGGGTGGAGGCTGAATTGCGTATAGGCAACCGACGCCAGTCAGCCTTCATAGGGGATGTTGACCCAGGTTCAGAAGTGGCCTTTAGAGTTGATTTGGACACATATAACAGCTCGGCAATCCTAACAATAAACTATTACAATGTGTTCGATGAGCTTGAAAGCAGAGAGCTCCCCGTAAACGTCAAGATGGAAGTGCCGCCCCCGCCAGAGGTGAAGGAGCAGCCCCTGCCTATAGAGAGGTGGATAATAATAGCTGGGGTAATAGTCTTCCTTACCGTGGCTGCATTGCTCATTTATAGGATGTTCAAGAAATCCAAGTTGGAGGCAAACGCCCAAAGGCTCTAAAGAGGGGGTACCCCCTGCATGCTCTTAGACTTTGTCAGGTTGTCCCTTAAGGCCTTGAGCGAGCGGAGAACTAGAGCCCTTCTAACCATCATAGGCATAGCCATAGGTCCCCTTGTTCTTGTCATGATGGGCTCCGTCGTGGGAAGTTATTCGAGCTATATTGTTGAGAGGGTGACCTCCCTTGGGCAGAACGCCATAGCCCTATTTCCAACAGAAAATTACCAGCTGGACATAGAGGATCTAAACTACATTAGAACGCTGTCCACTGTGGTTAGAGCTGACCCCTTCTACAACACTCAGGGTATAGTGAAACGGGGAGGAGAAGAACTAAAAATTTCAATATTCGCCGTCGACTACGACTTGCTTTTTCAGGCTATAGGAAGCCTTGAAATTGATGAGGGAAAAATCCCGCCTGAAACAAGTGTGATTTCAGCTGTAATAGGAAGGAAAATAGCATACAAGGATGACGAGAGATGCTTCCGTGTAGACGATGTTTTAACAGTTATTGTGCCAAAGGTTGAAGGTGAAAAAATTGTTGGAAAGCGAACCGTGAACGTTGTGGCTGCAGCTATATTGGCAGAGTACGGCGGAGCCCTAATAGTGAACCCTGACTCAACAATTTTTATTAGCCTGGAGGCGGGCAGGAGACTTTTGGGCCTTGAAAGGTGGTCAGGCATCCTCGTCCTCGTTAACTCGCCGGCTAACGTAAAACCTACGGTGTCTGTTTTAAGACAGCATTTCGAAGAAAAAGTTCAAATAATCGCTTTCAGCTCTATAGCCGAGGCCATATCAAGCGTTACTGGAGCTATAAATTTCATAAACTTCTCTACGTCCCTCTCCGCCTTCGCCGTGGCGGTTGCAGGTGTGGCAGCCACCATGATAACATCCGTAATGGAACGCACAAGGGAGATAGGTGTCATGAAGGCTATAGGCTACACAAACCGTCAAATACTAATGATAATCCTCATGGAGTCTGTTGTGATGAGCCTTATTGGAGGAGCGTTGGGTATCTCCTTGGGCATAGTTGGCGCCTACATTCTCTCATCGAAGGGTTTCACCATAGCCGGCATAGGTGAAGGGGGATTGGTTCTGCAGTTAAACCCATTGATAACGCCCATCCTGATAACTCAGACTATTGCTCTAACAATGTTCATAGGCTTAGCTGGGGGCATCCTTCCAGCCTATAGGGCTTCCAAGATACCGCCAGTTGTAGCCCTTAGATATGAATAGATTGCCAAGCCTGAACAAGTTGTAAGTAAGACATTGTGCTTATAATGTCTGCTGATGCCGGCCACATTTTCCGATTTTCGGATCATCTTTTCCCTTTTTTAGCCTTTTTTCTTCCGAAATAAATAAATAACTTTTGGCGACAATGTTTAGGGTGAGAATTGGGAGGTGAAATTTTATGAGCGGAGGAGTCAGTAAAGAGGAGGTTGTAGGGCTTCCAGTTTTAGGTCAGAAAGCGCCGGATTTTGAAGCTCAAACAACTCACGGCGTCCTTAGGCTTTCAGACTTTAAAGGCAGCTGGCTTGTTCTGTTTTCCCACCCGGCCGACTTTACGCCTGTTTGCACCACAGAGTTTATCGCTTTCGCCCAACTGTATGAAGAGTTCAAGAAAAGGAACACGGAGCTTTTGGGCTTAAGCGTGGACAGTGTTTCCTCCCACATCGCGTGGGTAAGGAACATTGAAGAGAAAATGGGGGTTAAAATACCCTTCCCCATAGTCGCCGACTTAAACAAGGAAGTGGCTAAAAAGTATGGTATGATCCACCCGGAACAGAGCAAAACCGAAACAGTCAGATGCGTGTTCATAATTGATCCGGAGGGGAAGATAAGGGCCATGCTTTACTATCCATTAACCACCGGAAGGAACGTGAAGGAGATACTGCGCATAATAGACGCTTTACAAACCACAGACAAGTACAATGTGGCAACTCCTGCAAATTGGCAACCCGGCGATCCGGTGGTAGTTCCGCCGCCAACAACAATAGAACAGGCTGAAGAGAGGCTTAAAGAAGGTTACGAGTGTAAAGACTGGTACCTATGCATGAAAAAACTTTAGGGGAAGCAAAACATGCCATGCGTGTCCCCAGACGGAAAGCCCACAACCACTGGGATGGCCCTCCTAAAAAGTTTGAAGGATGGACCATTATCTCCAGAGGAAGTTGCAAGTAGAACTGGCAGACCTCTATATAGTGTTAGAAGTGGTCTTAGGGAGTTGAGAAACGCGGGGTTCGTAGAAGAAATAGATGGCAAATACAAGCTTTCAGAGAAAGGCCAAAAAACAGCCTAACAACATCAGCTGCTTGACCAACTAATTTTTTATATGACAGTTTAAACAACATCCTCGTAAGGAAGCTGTTTAAAATGGAGCGTAAATACGCCCACTTAGTTAAGGCCTTGCCGCCAAGCCCTTTTCCAGGAATGCATTTTTCGTTGGATTCCAAAAGCCTTGAGGGCATACCCTTTAACATGGGCCGTGGCATTCCAAGCAGGATTGGCGTTGCTCACCAGGAAGGTTCGCAGATACATCCTTGCGACGAGCTTTTGTTTTTCTTTGGCATGAACCCCTATAACATTGCTGATTTGCAGGCGACTGTTGCGGTCCAGCTTGGCGACGAAGAACATGTGATTAACGAGTCTTGCGTGATTGTTATCCCTAAAGGTTTGCCGCATTTACCCTTCAAAACCCTGCGCTTGGATAAGCCCTACCAGCTTTTCCACGCCTTGCTAGCTCCGGAATACCAGATTCAAGTTGTTGGCCACATTCCAGTAACCAACGAAACCAAGCATAAGCATCTAATTAAACCCTTCAAGAACGTTGGCGTGAGGAGTTTAGCCAATAAAGGTCCCGGCAACGCGGAACAGCTAGTATATTATTCAAGCAAAGATTTGGAAGGAGTGTCTCTAAGCTTCACTTATGGAGTTTACGCTAACGCTGGAAAATGGAGTCGTAAACCAGGCGTCAAGGGGCACATGCATCCATATGATCAAATACTTGTCTTCGTGGGTTTAGACCCAAGGGATCCTAAAAACTACTTGGGGGCGGAAATCGAAATAGACTTAGGGCCGGAGCATGAAAGATACGTATTTGATAAGCCAACCGTTGTGATCGTGCCAAGGGGGCTGGTACACACCCCAATTGCAACGTGGTGGGTTGAAAAACCTTTTGCAGCCATAGCCATAAATTTCAACCCAGAATATGAGGTAACAACTGAACAGTAAGCGATGGTTTTCCGTTGCAACCCGGCTATTCACGTCGTACCTGGCGGATTTGCCTTGCGCATTCCATTTTTGGAATGCATTAGCAACCTGGGCAAGTTTTATAACTTGCCACCGTAGTACCTCCATTACGTGCAGTTTCAGTGTAACACCCATAGTCTCCTCTGTAATTTTCGAAGCTCTTCGAAGTATTCATGCAAAGCATGGCTAACCATTGAAGTGGCAGCATCCCTGGTCCTTCGGCTGGACAACGCTTTCATTTTAAGGGAAAAGTTTTTATTTTGGATGGACCATTGTGAATCCGGTTCGGTAGTGATGGCTCGCCAATCCGATTGAAGTATGCCTTTCTTTCCTCATCTCTCGTAGCTTGTAATGTCATGCTTTTGGAGAGGTGTTCGCCATGTTTCTAGTAGCGTTAGACTTTGAAGGGGTGCTTGTAAAAGGGGAATACCTTCTAGAACTGGCTAAGATTGTTGGCAAAAGCGAGGTCATAGAAGAGCTTACCAGAGGCGGTGTTGAGGGACGTTTAAAGTGGAGGAAGACGCTACGCCAAAGGATTGAGTTGCTAAAGGGAGTTGAATACGAAAACTGTTTAAAAGCTGCTAAAGCTTTAAAGCTATATCCGGGCGCACGGGAGTTTGTTGAAGCGTTAAAGAAACTTGGAAATGTCAAAGTGGGAGTTGTAACGGGCTGTTTCGACATGGTTGTAGATCCTATAAAAGAAGAGCTCGGCCTAGACTTTGTCGTGGCCAACAAACTAGTTTTCAAGGATGGCAAGCTTGCAGGGGTTGAACTTGTGGTGGATGCTAACAAGGATATACACGTGGAATGCCTTGCCAAACGTTACGGTGTTAAGATGGAAAACGTAATAGCCATAGGCGACGGGGCTAACGACGCAAGTATGATCAGTAAGGCTGGGCTTGGAATAGCCTTTAACTCAGTACCAATCCTGACAAAATATGCTAGGGTAATGGTGAACGCCGAGAGGCTTGACGAAGCCTTACCCATAGTTAAAGAGTTCATCTCTAAAAGACAAGCGGAGGAAAACGCTGGTGTAAAAAAGCTGAGACCAAGGGTGCTCATATGTGACCCCATAGATAGGGAAGGCGTAGAGCTATTCCAAAAATTCGGGTTTGAAGTTGTTAATAAGCCTGGAATCGCCTATGAAGATTTAAAGAGGGAAGTGGTTGATTGCGACGTGCTTATTGTCCGAAGTAGAACCAGAGTGACAAAGGAGATTATCGACTTTGGCAAAAATCTCAAGGTAATAGCCCGTGCAGGAGCTGGTGTAGACAACATAGATGTTGAATACGCTGAGAAAAAGGGTATAAAAGTTATTTGCGCATCGGACGCTGTGGCTAACTCTGTAGCGGAGTTAACCATGGGCCTCATGTTGTCCATTGTCCGGCAGATACCTCATGCGGACCATGAAATGAAGAACGGGAGATGGGTGAAAAGTGAGATAGAGGGGTGTGAGTTGCGCGGCAAAACTCTTGGCATAGTGGGGTTTGGGAGGATAGGCCAGAGGGTGGCACAACTCGCCAGGGCTTTCGGAATGAAAATTCTTGTATACGACTTGAATAAGCCGTCTGAAAACATCTTCAGAGAACTCGGCGCGCAACTCGTATCCTTCGATGAACTTCTCGGAAAGAGTGACATTATAACGTTGCATGTTCCATTAACAAGCCAGACATATCACATGATAGGCAGGGATGAGATAGGTAAAATGAAGAATGGGGTTTACATAATAAACACTTCTAGGGGGTCTGTCGTTGACGAGGAAGCCCTTTTTGAAGCGTTGAAAGTTGGAAAAATAGCGGGGGCAGCGTTGGACGTCTATGAGAAAGAGCCGCCTAATGGTCGTTCGATTGTTGAGTTGAAAAATGTGGTGTGCACGCCACACATAGGCGCCCAGACCGTGGAGGCCCAAAGGGAGGCATCAATCGACATCGCGACAAAGATAATTATGCTGTTTAAGCAAAGGCCCGAAAGCGTGTGTGAAAAACCGTGCCAGGAATGTATAAAACTCTGAGTGTACGTTCTCTCAAGTTTTGACTATTCAAACACTTTGACTGCTGCTTCGAGTCCTGCTTCAAAGTTTATGCGGTGTCCCGCTTCTCTTAAAGCATTTCCAAGGGCGCTTAAGGTTGTAACCACCTCAGCCAGTGTTACTTTCCCCATACTTCCAATTCTGAAGATTTTGCCTTTTAATTCGCCCATTCCGCCGCCTATAACCACTTTATACTTGTCCCGCATTATACTGCGCACGAGGCTTTCATCAACTCTTTCTGGGACATTAACCGCTATCACAGTGTTTGAGCGGATCTCCCTTTCTTTTGGGAATACGGACAGCCCAAAGGCTTCTATTGCGTTATAGAAGGCTTCTGCACATCTCCTATGCCTTTCAATGCTTTTCTCCAACCCTTCTTCCCTCAGAATTTTTAAGGCTTCG
>JAWBZV010000032.1:0-12983 GCA_038865865.1 Bathyarchaeia archaeon
TGAGAGGCAATCGCTTATCCGAGGCCCCTTCGCCATGGAAAGACTAAAGGAAGAATTCGGATGGACTCAAAAATACACTGTTGTACAGGGGGTTGTTGACCTAATAAACTACATTAAAAGGTTGAAGCAAGAAGAGCCAGAATGGTACGCTGAACAAGTAAAAAAATTCAAAAGCCTGTACAGAGCCCCGCCTGTACCACGCTAATCTCCCATTATTCAAATTAAGCAAACCATATATGTCGTGCACCCTACTTTATAGATTGAGGTTTTATCATGAATTCAGAAAATGTTAAAAATCTAGCCCGGAAATATGGTGCAGACTTAGTTGGGATAGCCTCTATTGAAAGGTTTAACGGGGTCCCGCCCCAACTGCACCCCGCATCCATACTTCCTGAATGTAGATCGGTAATCGTGGTTGGATATCAAGTTGTCAGAGGAGCCCTTCGTGGGATAGAAGAAAGCCTGCTTTACCGTGGCTACGATTTTGCAAGCATACCTGTAAGCGATTATGAGAGGTTCGGCAGAGTCCATGTTGAAGATGTTCTCCTTGCCTCAACCGTTTACAATGTGGCATGTTCAATAGAAGATGAAGGCTGGGAGGCAGTGCCTATTTTCCCATATCCTCCAGAGGCTTGGCCTCAAGGGATCAGCGTAGCACCAGGCAGAGTTGCACCAAACGTTCATCCAGACCCAGAATTCGCTGCAGTAGCCGCAGGCTTAGGCGAAATAGGCTACAATAATATTCTATTAACACCCGAGTTCGGCCCTCGCCAAAGAATTCAACTCATACTAACCGAACTCCCCCTTCAACCAGATCCCGTATTCGAGGGTAAAATATGCGATCTTTGCATGAAATGCGCAGATATATGCCCCTTCGGAGCAATAAGCCGAGATAAAAAATCTGAAATCGTTATTGCGGGTAAAAAAATGATACTTGGCAACATAGACTATGCCCTATGTAATAAATGCCCAAATGGGGCAAGACCGAACAGATTCCACGAAGCAGGCAAACCAGATAGGCTGGCAGCGCTCTGCAACCGCACATGCATCGCTCACCTAGAGGAAGTAGGGGCGTTGAAGAGAAAATTCTCCAGTCCATTCAGGCGGAGAAAGCCGCAAGTACTTGATTTGGAAGGCAAACCTATCACTGGGGAAAAGTGAAATTCATGGAGAGTTTAAGCTCTGAGGAAATAAAGAATTTTGCAAAAGAGCAAGGCGCCGACCTCGTGGGCATCGCTTCGATAGACCGGTTCGAAGGGGCCCCGCCGCACCTGCACCCAGCAAAAACGTTGCTTCCAACAGCTAAGTCGATAGTTGTTGTTGCTAAAAGGATCCCTCGGGGATGTTACCGCGGCAACCTTGAAGGAACAAACTTCACAAGCTACGCCTATTGTGGGTACTTCTTCCAACAACATCGATACTACATGATTAGGCTGGACTATGAAGTTGCACGTTTCATAGAGAGACACGGCTTTGAGGCTGTCCCGACACAAGGCGCGGGACTACACTTCAGAATAGCCGCTTTCGCCGCTGGATTAGGCCAGATAGGATGGCATAAACTACTCATCACCCCGCAATTCGGTCCAAGAGTAAGATTTGGCATAATAGCAACAGAAGCAGAACTGGAGCCTGACCCAATCTACGATGGAAAACTATGTGATCCAGAGGACTGCGGATATCGATGTGTTTATGAATGCCCAAACGGCGCAGTGCCAAAAACCCGCAAAATCACAATTAATGTTGCGGGGAGAACCGTTGAGTTTTCAGACCTCGACCTAAGCAGGTGCGTCCCAGACTGCATCCGACAGACAAAGCATTCGCCATTCATACTAAAAGAGGCTGAGCGTTCACCAGCCATACTAGAACAGGTCGAGGCGCTTCACAGACAACTCGCAGCCATGCGTCAAACACCCGAAGCCCAACCACCCCAACGACCACCCGCCGGGCCACCCCCTCCAACCCCAAGGGAATCCATAGACCAAATTGTCGACTGCTACAGGATGATGCGACGTCACACGGGCTTCCCTGCCTTCGTCTTTCGTGGCGCCACGGGATGTATGGAAGCCTGCATAGAATATTTGGAGGAAAAGGGCAAAGTTCCAAGATACAAATACCCTTTTAGAAGAAGAGCTCCATGGAAACTTTAAACGCGGCGAGAGTCATTACCTTAATGGCGACGAATGTTGGAGCCTGTCAAAGAAACCGCTGAAAAAATAAAGAGGCTTGAAATTCGAGGAGCAAGAAACATAGCCATAGCTGCCATAAACTCCATAGAATTGTTGGCAAGGCAAACCAAAGTTGAAAACAAAACAGATTTTCTTAAAGAGCTTTATGAAGCAAAAAACATGTTGTTCGCCTCCAGAGAAACAGAACCCCTTATGCGGAATGCCATTCGGCGAATAATCAGCCAAGTTGAGGCAAGCCCGGAAGGAGACATTGAAACCCTTAAAGGCGTAGTTTCAACAGTGGCTGAACAATTCCTTAAAGACCTTGAGGATTCAAAAGAGAAAATTGCGGAGATAGGAGCCAAAAGAATTCCTGAAAATTCTGTTGTGCTAACACACTGTCACTCCTCAACTGTAACCCACTTATTAAAAAAAGCCAAGGAAAAAGGCAAAAACTTCGAAGTAATATGCACCGAGACAAGGCCTTTCATGCAAGGAAGAATAACCGCAAGGGAACTTTTGGACGCGGGCATAAAAACAACCCTCATAGTGGATTCTGCAGCTCGCTTCTTCATGAATTATGTGGATCTGGTGATTGTAGGGGCGGACGCCATAACGTCTGAAGGAAACGTTGTTAACAAGATTGGAACAAGCACAATCGCACTAATAGCCAAAGAGGCGCGAACCCCCTTCTATGTGGCTTCAGAACTTCTAAAATTTGACCCCGCAACCATGTACGGCGACTACGAAAAAATAGAGGAGAGAAGCCCTGAGGAGGTTTGGAAAAACCCGCCTAAAGGCCTTATAATAAGGAACCCTGTTTTTGATGTGACAAGGCGGGATTTTATTCATGGCATAATCTGCGAAGAGGGGATAATATCACCCCACTCGGTGACGGAAGTTGTGCATAGGCGATACCCTTGGATTTTCAGTTAACAGAATAATGGGAAACTTACATTCTCCACGTTTTTAGCGCCGCTTCGAGCTCCTTGTGGTTTCTAGCATACTCGTGCAACGATATTCCCTTTAAAACTGCGTCAACAGCTTGACGCATTGCTTTGGCTCCAGCCACAGTTCCATCCCTATGGCCATGAATGCCTCCGCCCGCTTGTATAACGACGTCTTTCCCAAAAATTTCAACTAATGCCGGAACCAGCCCCGGATGGAGTCCACCTGAAGCCACGGGCATGCAGGGTTTCAATCCAGCCATGTCCATTTTCAATGCTTCAATGTTTTCTTTAACCTCCTCCCTTGTTTCATACATTTTGCCCACCACCGTGCCCACATGAAGCTGGTCAACGCCTATCATTCGCGCAATTTTCGCAATCACCCGCATCGATATCCCATGCCTTGAATTTTTCGTGAAAGCTGCATGTCCAGCCCTGTGCCCGTGAATCACGAGGTTAAAGTCTTTTTCGCGCAGAGTTTGCAGTGCGGCGTAGCCGCATGTAATAATGTCCACCATGACATATTCACCGCCCATGGAGAGCACATATTCCGCCCTTCTTATCATTTCATTAGTTTCCGCCGTCACATTAACCATGTAGACCTTCTTCTCACCTGTTTCCTCCTCAGCTTTGTCCCGGCTTTCAAGGGTTTTTGAAACGCGATCTTCAAACTTGTTGAAACTTTGACCGCTTAGGTTTTCGTCATCCTTAACAATATCGCATCCCCCAACCCAAGCCTCGTAAGCCACAAGCGCATGGTCCTCCGTTTTCAAGCCAAGTTTAGGTTTAATTATGGTGCCAACCAGCGGCCGATCATAAACTCTAAAAAGATTGCGTACCCCTCCAATGCCGAATTTTGGCCCCCTAAAGCTTCGGACAAGCTTGGCGGGAAGGTTTAAGTCCAAAAGCTTAATGTTTCTGAGGGTTCTTAACCCGAAAATGTTTCCTGCCACACTGCTTAGAAGGTTTGGCATGTTGCCATACTCGAAAAGTCCCATCGGGTAGGCAATTTTGACAAGGTTTCCCTTTATTTCGAAGACGCGGGCGGCAAGCTCTTTTACGTATTCTTTCTCCGTAGCGAGCTCCGTCCATGTTCCAATGGAGCTTTCAGCAGCCACCCCGCCCGCAGCCTCTTCAATGTTTATGCCTTCAGGCTCAATATGGAACACGCAAACAACATCATCGTCTTTAGGCTCGTATTTTAGGTCTACAAAATCAACGTAACGCATTATGGCTCCCACATAACTATTTCTGATGCGTTTCATTTAAAACCTCCCCCTAAATTAAGTATTGCTAAAAGAGATGGTGTGAATGGAGCTTGAAGCCGTACCTTTAGATTTAAGCGCGGGCGAAAGGAGAATAGTAATACTAGACGATGAGACTGCCAGCCAACTAGGAGTGCACTCGTCTGACAGGGTTAAAATTACATTTAAGGACAAACAGGCTATTGCGATAGTCAACGTGGCTGGCGGTTTTCCCAAGAGTCACATAGGCCTCTACAAAGAAATTTCAGAAATGCTCGGGATAAAAATTGGCGAAAAAGTGGAGGTGCAATACGCAAGCCTACCCGAATCTCTCAGATACGTTCAAGAAAAAATTCGAGGGGAGATGCTACGGGAAGAAAAAATAAAGGCTATAGTTAAAGACGTGGTGGAACATCACCTCAGCGACGCGGAAATTGCAGCCTTTCTTACAGCCCTATACATTCGCGGAATAAGCATGGATGAAACTGTTGCATTGACAAAAGCCATGGTGGAGACTGGAAAAACCCTGAAACTTGATAAAAAACCAATCTTGGACAAGCACAGCATAGGAGGAATACCAGGAGACAAAACAACCCTTCTTGTAACGCCCATAATTGCAGCCGCCGGCTTCATTATACCCAAAACTTCCTCAAGGGCTGTAACATCCCCCGCGGGAACCGCCGACCGTGTTGAAAGCTTATGTCCAGTAAACCTATCCATCGACGAAATAGTTGAAGTTGTTAACAAAACAAACGGTTGCATGGTCTGGGGAGGCGCACTGGAACTTGCGCCAGCCGACGATATATTCATCCAAGTGGAATATTCCTTGAGCATAGACCCCATGCTATTGCCTTCCATCATGAGCAAGAAGAAGGCAATAGGCTCAACGCATGTGGTGATAGACATTCCCACCGGAAGAGGAGCCAAAGTCAAGACCATCGGAGAAGCCCATGCGCTCGCCCAAAACTTCATCGAGCTTGGCAAAGCCTTAGATATTCACGTTCAATGTGCAATAACTTTTGGGGAGCAGCCCCTCGGATACGCTGTTGGCCCGGCCCTCGAGGCAAAAGAAGCCTTAGAAACAATCATGGGAGGCGGCCCAAAGGACCTGCGGGAGAAAGCCACAGACCTTGCCGGCATACTTTTGGAGATGGTGGGCTTCAAGAACGGAAAAACGGCTGCTGAAAAAATCCTTCAGTCAGGGAAAGCGGAACGAAAGCTTCGGGAAATAATAGAGGCACAAGGAGGAAACCCGAAAATCCAACCTGAAGATGTAAAGATAGGCGATGAACACGTTGAAGTGGTTTCAGATGCGGAGGGCATGATATTATGGATAAACAACCAATATATTGCCCAAATAGCCAGGGAAGCAGGCGCCCCAAAGGATAAGGGGGCTGGCGTAAAACTGCGGGCTAAGTTAGGAGAATACGTTAGAAGGGGCGACATCTTATTCGAGATATATGCTGAAAGAAATAACAAGTTGGAGGCTGCCCTAAAGCTGGCGGAGACGCTAAAGCCTATCGGTGTGGGCAAAAGATGGGATGAACATATGCTAATAGAAACAGTCCCGCTGGAAGGCAGACATGCAAAAGTGTTTACAATAGAGAGATGACCTTTCCCCACAATGTTCCTTTCCAGCTTCTGGCAAATTGAAATCGCCATACACCAGCAACCGTTTTATGGGGTCGCGGACAAAGTTACAAGGTAGAAGACCTATAGTGGAGGCGGTGTCCTCCGCTTTTCACCGTCGCTCTTCCTCATCCACTTTTCAAAATCCCTTGAAGGCGGTTTCTCTTCGAAAAGGCGTTTACGGTTAGCTTCCAAAAACAAATTTTCCAAACCCAGAAACTCCGCCGCTGTCATCACCTTATGCCCCTGCCTCTCAGCTTTGGCCAAAACATTTTCAGCCTTTGTACGCCAATCGGCATCCCTCAAAATATGGTGCTCCAAAATAACGTACGGAACGGCGGCAACTACCTCCCCCAAATTTCTAAAACTTTCAGCTACCTGCTCCTCATCTATTCTGAAACCAGTTAAATAGAGGGGTGGACCGCCTATAATAAGCAGACGTGGCTTCTCCTCAAGGATAATATTTAAGGTTTGCCTCGAGATTGGACCCTGCACGTCGGGAGCGAAAAGTAGCCGTTCACCATCAAACTCCACAGTTGCCATTATAACCCAGCCTAGGGCGGAGTTTTCAGGGCCGTGGAATACAGGCCTAGAGAAGCTAAGTTTGGTGCTGCCGAACAAGAATGTTTTACCGTCAGCCTCCTCCAACTTCTTAGCGAAACTACCGCCAGTTTTTTGGAAAATCCACGCCCTACGCCTTTGGCTAAAATTTATATTTTCTCTAGGATGTTTAGCCAGTACAAGCTTATTCTCGTATATCTCCCTAGCGGTTTCATCCCTCTCAGTCCAGTTGCAGAGCCAATCCTCGTAGGAGGGAGTATGATGGTCAAAATGGTAATGGCTTAGAGTTATAACATCCGCCTTCATCGCCGCCTCCGCGATTTTCTCACGACACCTGAGTATGGCTTTAAACTCTAAAGGATGGGGAGGCAAATTAAAACGGTTAGGACAAAGTGAAACCCCAGGGTCGAGAAGGATTTTTACGTCAGAAGTCTCTACATATGTGCACATGGATCGAACGCCAAGACTCTCAGCGGCTAACGGAACAACATGAATATGTTTAAGCATACCCCCATCCGCCATAACTATAACTTTTTATCCAAGCCAAATTTTAATCTTGCATGGCAGGCAATGACGACTCTGGCCCCGCTGAAAAGGATGATTGAGATCTTGAGTGCTGAGCCTGCTTCCGATTAAATCACCTTGGAAAATCTATTAACGAGATAAGCAAAACAAAGGATCAGCAACAAAGCTTAAAAATTAGAAGCTAATGTTTTAATACAAACCCTAAATAATATTAAACATGATTTGTGGAGGAAGTTTGTGGGCTATAAATACCGCAACTTCATAAAACCTTTAGTTGCGCGCCATACCCCACCTGAACTTTTGCCAAAGGAAGAGGCGTTCTTCTGGATGGAGTCTAGAGATTTGGAGGGTTACCCAGGCCACTTTTACCTCGGGTATATTAAAGCGCCAAGGGTTCTTCATCCAACAATAGAAAACATGATGGTTACCCATCCCTATGACGAGCTGCTGATTTTCGCTGGAACAAACCCAAAAGACATACTATATCTTGGAGCTGAAGCTTCCATTGTGCTTGGTGAAGAAAGAGAAGAATATTTCTTTAACGAGCCGTCGGTAGCAATAATCCCAAAAGGTTTACCCCACGGCCCAGCAAAAATAAAAAGGTTGGACTCTCCAATAATCCAAATTGCTTTAGCCGACGGTCCAGAATATAGAGCAAGCTTCAAAGAGTCAAAGAAGGAAACCTGCCATGGCGAGAAATACAAGCGCTTCGTGAAGAGGTTAACGACTTCAAAAAGCGCCCTTGAAGTTTATCGAAGCCAAGGACCTATAAAGGTTGATGAGAGGGGTGTTATGGACTTGCGGGCAATAGGTCCAGGGGAAGCCTATCAAATCGTGCAGATGCACCCTGAAGATCTAGAAGGAGTAAACATAAGTTTTTCGTGGGAGTTTTGCGGTACACCTGGTTACTGGATGTCACCCAGGTATGGGCATGTGCACTCTGAACCAGAGTTGCTTATAGCCCTAGGGTTAGATCCAAACAATCCCCAAGACCTTGGGGCCTCGCTTGAATTTTGGTTTGGCACGGAGCGTGAAGTATACGTAATTGACAGGTCCACAGCGATAACTATACCGAGACCATGGATCGCGCACACACCCCTCATAACACAATACTCCAAAAGGCCTTTCGCCTTCATGCTGATATTCCCAGGATCATACATGCATGCTGGAAAAGTGGAAACAGGATTCGACGTGTACTAGGCTAGACTAAAAACAGACAGCTAAAGAGTTGAGTCCTCAACTAAAACCCCATTTTTATAACGGAATATTCGTTTTCTGGTGTTTCAATGGATGTTAACAGTTATCGGTGGAAGATATTAGGCTTAACTTATGTATGTCAACTTTCCTTTGCCTTAGTGTTTCAATCTGTACCTCCACTCCTCAATTTGATAGTTGATGAGTTTAAAATCACTCAGGCGCAAGCAGGTTTGCTTATGAGTCTGTTCGCCTTTCCAGGAGTGTTCCTTTCTATACTTGGTGGGATGATCTGTGATCGCTTTGGTGCAAGGAAGGTTGGTTTAGCTTCACTAAGCCTTATGATTTTAGGAACATTCTTTCTAGGTTTAAGCAACAGCTTTGTACCCATGGCGTTTTCGAGAGCTGTTTCAGGAATAGGAAGTGCATTAATGGCTGTTGTCCTCCCCCAACTGCTTTCAAGGTGGTTTATGCATAAAGAGCTAGGAATGGCTATGGGCGTGTTCAATACAGCCATGCCCTTGGGCACTATAACGAGTTTTAACGTTCTGGGTTTCGTGGGCGCCACCTTGGGGTGGCGTGCATCAATATTCTTGACCACAGTTTCATCGATGGGAGCCTTTCTACTATTCCTGCTTCTTTTCAAAGACCCGGAGCCTCAATCTAAAGAGCCTCAAGCAATTGCCATGCATTCGCTGTTAAGGATTGGAAAACCCATATGGCTTACGGGTTTAACATGGTCCTTGTTTAACGCGTCTTTCATCTCATTCTTAACGTTCGCCCCCAATCTTTTTATGATTAAAGGATACGAAATCACATCGGCAAGCTTTTTGACGAGCACAGTTATGATGGGCTCACTTTTCCTCAGCCCGCTGATAGGATATCTTGTCAAGAAATTTGGGAGAGAGGAAGTATTCATAATGATTGGAGGCCTTTCCCTTGCCACCTCAATATTCTCTTTCTCAGTTATCAATTTACCAATACCCCTAACTGTTTTGATAGCATTGTTTGCAGCTCTCGTCCCTGCACCCATCTTTTCCCTACCCTCAAAAATCGTAAAGCCTCAAAACCTTGGACTTGCCTTTGGTATAATGGTAACATGCTCAAACGCAGGTGTACTAATAGGCCCATATCTTGCCGGCTTGGCCAAGGACTTAACTGGCGAGTACATTTACAGTCTGTATATAATGTCGCTCTTTAACATACTACAAGCAGTGACTATTCTGCTCCTGCATCTTATAAGGAACAAAACGCACACGCTCAACAGATAGTATGAACTATTTTCACAGCAAATCTTTTAGTCATTCCAAAGTTAGATTTTTGGTTGCTCAAGCCAATTCTTCTTTGAAAACTGCTAAGTTAGGCCTTTGTACGTGCAACAAAATATTTAATTCGGTAAAGTGAATGGGGTGCCATTAAAGAAAAGTAATAATCACCACGTTGGATGGAATAGAGGCACCAAAGTCATAGAACTTGGCCTTGAAATAGGTTGCGTAAATACACTTGGAAATAAAGCAGCGTTGATGTCTTCCGCTGCATTTTAAGCATGATGAAATATTTTTAGATCCACGAAAACTACGAATCAAATGCTGTTTGAATTACTCTGGTTTATTCCAAAGTTCAAGCATTCTTCTTTTAAGTTCGCGACGCTTCCTATGCAGAAACCTATAAACTGTAGCATGCTGGCTTCCTTGAATCAGCATCTGGATGGCTTCTCTTGCAACTTGAGTTTGCTCAATGTTTCCGATTATGGCCACCGTATGGCCGTAGACAGAAATGTATGTGTCCGTCAACTCCTCTATTATTTTCCGAGTCTTACCATCCATTCCAATTATGCGTCCCTTAACACGTTTTATATCCGACTCAGATCTTCCGAAAATTGCTCGCAAGTCTATAATGTCTAAAACCGCGTTCTCGTCGCGGATCAGTCTAAATGCGTGTTCGGAGGAGAACCCTCGTCCAATAGCTGTTACAACGTCCTTTGCTCTTAAAAGTACGGATGGATCTTTAGCGTTTTCAGCCAAGGTTATGGTAACGCCGCCGCTGTCACTTTCTATCTGAAGCTCCACAGAGAGCGCCTTTTCAATCTGTTTTTTGGTTTCTCCACCCTGTCCTATTAACACGCCGACCCGTTCCCGCGGTATCCTCACAAAGGTGCTTGGCCTAACTTCCACTCGTAATCCTCCTATAAACTTCATCAACCGGTAGAACCTCAACACCTAAACGACTGAAAAACCTGTTAATGTTATTTATGTCCCTATTTAAAAGGAAATGTGCCATTGGATGAGAAACGGGGACAGCTTGGGATAAGTCAAAAAGCACAGGTCGTCCCTTCCAAATCATGACGTTGTACTCGCTTAAGTCTCCGTGGACCAACTCAGCCCGGCGGTAGAGCCGCTTAAGATATAAAAGGAGAATTTTGTAAATTTTCTCTGGACTTTCCGGCGGTTGTTCCTTTAGGGATGGGGCGCACACACCATTTTCGCCAATAAACTCCATGACTAACACATTATTTTTCACGGCAATCGGTTTCGGCACCCTAACCTTAGCTGCCAACGCTTGCTCAAGATTCTTAAATTCCTTTTGAGCCCATGCAAAAATCAGAGAACGCGTGTCATGCTTGACACCCTTAAATCTTGGATCGCCTTCAATGTACTTCAACATCCCCTTCCGGAACTCAGCGGAGACGGTTAAGTAAATTTTTATGGCTATTTCTTCTCCTTCCCTATTTTTTCCCCAATAAACCCTGGATTCTTTTCCAGCCTTAACCACACCGTAAATTTTGTCTATTGTTCCATTGTTCAAAAAATCATAGATGACCATAAGGGTTGAGCGATCAAAAACTTCCTCCAAAACTTCATATTCTTCGCTTCGCTTCTCCTTCATCAACTGCTCAATTTCGTAGTTTTTCTCTTCTCTTTGAAGCCTCTTCTCCACACGTTCCCGAAAACTCAACTCTAAAGTCCTCGTCTGACGTTAAATTGTTAGGTATCCTTTTTTCCGAAGCCACTCGGCCTGCGCGTGGGTATAACGCCAAATAACATCTCCACGAATATTTGACTGAAAATCCCAGGGAGAAACCAGAACAACGTCACCCTCCCGAATCCAAACCCTTCTCTTCATCTTACCCCTTATGCGGCATAAACGCTCGTTCCCATCTTGACATTTAACCAAAACACGGTCAAAACCTAGAAGCTTCACAGCCACTCCTAAAACATCGTTCTCGGATGGAAGCACCATCTCGCTTAATTCTTCCTCGCTTATGACTTTTTTCTTGCCCAATCACGCACCTCAAATATTTCTTATAAAGAAAAAAGAATTCTCCCTTAAAAGCATGCTTATCCTCAAGATCACATAACCCCCTTAAAATTCTCGCTCAAATAGGGAAACTTTTGCGTTACATGTTTAAAAACAGAGTATGTTTTGGTTTCATAGTTTAATTATTTGAGCGTGGGGGACACCCTCTATATTTAGAATCGCCTCTGGGTGCACATAGCCTTTTTCAATAGCCTTTTTAACGATATTCTTGCCAATCATGTTGACTATTGTGGAATTTTTTATAAGCTCTATGGCTTCTTCAATATCCATCTCTTCACCTTTGTAAAATTCTTCCGTAATGCGGAAAACTATTTTCCCCTCGCGTAGAGTTTGTCCCAAAATTTCCGCGTCACATATTGCTAAAAGCACGTGGTTGCCAATTTTTCTGATTTTCGTGTAACACTTCAATTTCACACACTGCTCACAAGTTTCGGACCGAGGACTTTGCTCCACACGCTTCGCACACAAGGAAGGACAGGCGTTTCTCTTTTACAATTTTTGTGTCTGGACGCTTACACACAGGGCAGTTAACAAAAATTTCCACATATCTCTGGATAAGCCTATTAAGGGTTTCCTTTGAAAATTTGCCCTGAAAAATAGCCTTTGAATCTTGAATTGTAGCAGCTGTTGCCAGCTCGCCGGTTAAAAACTTCAAAAGGTGCTGAGGGTCGCGGTTAAGGGCTTCCGCAATATCCTTAAAATTCTGAATCATTGTACGCATGCCAATAACCAGATAATTAAGTTCCGGAATCTCTAAACGCTCCCATTTAGAGCTAACTTCAGGAAGTTGGGAACGTGCCCTCTTAAGCAATGCTTCATAGTCATATTTCATTGACAGATGCTCCGGAAAAATGATCTGAATCATAATATTTAAAACTTAACATGCGAATAACGAAAAAATAAACGTTTAACCACATTAAAAGTGGCAAATCCATAAGTTAACTTACATAATGCATCCTTGTTTTTCGTAAAGTTTCTTGTTTTGTCAAGTTTTGTATTTTGTCTCCCCAAAGTATGATCCACCCACCAAGGTTTTGCGGTGCTCGCTGCATCATCAAAACATTGTATCCAGCTTCTTTAGCGTAAGCAGCATGCTCAAGTAAGCTTTGTATAAGTTGTTCACTCCAGTCGCAAAGGATGGCTGCTTCCCTGCCATTTTCATCTTTAACCCAAAGTCGGAGAAAATAATCTCCAACGGAGACCCCCTTAAGCGGGCATGTTTCATCCATTTTCTGGAAAATCTCAATGCTATATACATGGAAATAATTCCCGTCCTTCACAATTAAGCTAAGTCCGTTGCCGACAAATGTTTCCATGAACTTTTTCATGAGGTCAAGTTTACTCATGGCCTTGAGTTTCTTGTTGGGAGGATTTAAAAGATATTCCTAGAACAGAATACT
>JAWBZV010000033.1:0-12804 GCA_038865865.1 Bathyarchaeia archaeon
GTAAGTGATGGTGTTGCTTGCCCATGGCCAGACATACAAGCGGCATAGCTAAAACCTTTGCTTTAGGCTTGGCTCGAGTCCTAAAAACCGAAGAAGTGATTAACGAGCTAAAAAGGTGAAAAAGGCATTATACTTATTAAAAACGACGCGATTAAGCATAAAACAGCTAAAAGGCCCCTTTATTCGCGGGTTTAAACGGTTATTCTGGCGTAAGGCTGAGCTTATCAGTAACTCAATTATGGACATAACTGCAAAGACTAATGTGTTACATAACCTAAGCACTATACAGAAAATGCCTTCATGCGTCATAAAGGGAAAAGGAAACGCTATGATAATCCCAATTCCGCAATCTTTTCCTTAGTTGGGATCCCTTGCTCGTTCCAACCCCTGACCTTATAATAATCCTTTAGAAGCTCGTCAAGCTCGATTATTTGACCTTTCGCTGGTTCTCTTGGATGGGGCTCTTTCAGCAATCTTTCGGGGAGAGTGTCGTGTTTGCTGTCAATGCCTTCCCTAACATCAAAGAGTCTTTCAAGATTCCATATTCTCTCGCCAACCTTCCACAAGTATTTTGGATCCTTGAAAACTTCAATGCCCGTAACCGCGTATAAAACTCTGCTATAGAAGTTTGGGTTTATAACGTCGTGGTTTACAATGAGCTTGCAGAATACGGCTGTTTCACAGACGGCCATTTCATCTTGGACGTATTTGGTTAACTCCGCTTTCCCATCAACCGTTAAGGGGTCGACTTTTTTAGGAACTCCAAGAATTTCAAACTTGTTCCAGCTTATAGCGTGGCTTGGGCCAATTGTGCCTGTTGCAAGGCCTAAGCCTTGGCCCTTCATTGCCCGGGGGTCATAGGCGGGCATCTCCATCCCTTTAACATGCATTGCGTATTTTTCCGCGCCCCTTCCAATAATTTCAGCGGCCTTTCTAACTCCTTCAGCAAGCAGATTTCCAAGGTTTCCCATGCGCAGGGCTATGCGCTTTACAAGTTCCACTACAAGCTCGGATTTTCCCCAGCCTAGGTCTAGCCCGTCTGTTTCGGTTTTGCTTATAATACCCCTCTCATAAAGTTCTGTAGCAAAAGCTATCGCAACCCCAGTGGAGATCGTGTCCAAACCATACAGGTCGCAAAGCATATTAGCATACGTTATCGCCTCTATGTTGTTGCTTCCAACAATTCCTCCCAAAGACCACTCTGTCTCCAACTCTGGGAACTCCCAGGCTATTCCTGCATATGGTCCATCGGTGATCCTGAAAATTTTTCCGCACTGCATGGCGCATCCATAGCATCCTTTATGGCCTATTATGTAGGTTTCCAGGATTTCAGGCCTAAACCTTTCTATGCCCTCCCAATTTTTCTGTTGAAAGTTGTATGTTGGGAAATTGCCCACAATATACCATACATACGTGCCCGTGTTTGTTCCAAGCCTCTTAAAGTCTGCAGGCGGCGCAGACGGCCACTCGCGGTAAGCCTTAATTTGTTCGTTTACCGCCTCATTTAGTGCTTTTTCATCATAAACGGTGGTTCTCCCGGATCCTCTTACCACTATTGCCTTCAATTTCTTTGATCCCATCACCGCTCCTCCCCCTCCCCGCGCAGCTGTTCTTGAATCGTCCGTTACAATAGCGGATATTTTGACAAGTCTCTCCCCAGCAGGCCCTATCATTATCATCCTAGCCCTTTTGTCCGTTTCTTCTTGGAGGATTTCCCTTGTGGAAAGAGTGTTTAGCCCCCAAACTTTAGAGGCGTCTTTAAACTCCACGTTACCATCATTGACCCACACATATACAGGTTTTTCCGACTTGCCCTCAACAATTATTGCGTCGTAGCCTGCAAACTTAAGCTCGGCGCCGAAGAAACCTCCCCCAACACTTCTGCAATAAATACCCGTCAAAGGAGATTTAAATTGGGCCACCCACCTAGACGCTGACTGAACCTTGGTGCCAGTTATCGGCCCAACGGAAATCACAAGCTTATTCTCCGGGCTAAGGGGATCAACTCCAAACGAAAGTTCATCCCACAATATTTTGACGCCGAACCCACGCCCGCCTATGAATTGTTTAATAAGGCTGTCCCTTAAAGGCTCCACCACAGCCTTTCTATCCGTTAAATTTACTCGAAGAATTTTGCCTCCATACCCATACATCAATCAAAGCCTCCGAACTGTAATGGCCACCTATTTCTTTATATGACTTTCGAGAAATTTATCGAACTGGGCAGTATTTTCGTCCACGAGCGCGCACGCTTGAGCATGTCTTTGGACATTGTCATACTGCTTATTTTTTACGGCGCCCCTTCCGCAGGAATGCAAAGTAAGCTCGGTAAATTAATACGTGAACGCTTATAAGGACTTGCAGAAAGGATCCGCTAATCTAATAAATAGCTTAGAACTTTCGCATAAGCGGGTACAAGAAAGAATAATAAACGCTGTGACAAATTTTTATCAACAAGGGGTAAGATGCGTAAAATAAATGTGAGTTTTCCGAGCCGGGGTCTCCTAGTCAGGTAGGGAGCAGGCCTGGAGGCACACCGGCCTAAAAGCCTGTGGCCCTTTTGGGCCTCGTGGGTTCAAATCCCACCCCCGGCGCCTTATATATCATTATTGTTGAAAAGAAGGATTCCTCAAAGAAAGGTAAGACTGCGCAAAATACAGCGGACAATTGCGAGGCAAAACACTCTATCGCAAGTTGCGCGGCACATGTCAAACTAAAATTGTCAAGCATCCATCATCATCTCTAGAGCTTGAACTATACGACCCAACTATAAAGTATGATAAAAACAATAGAATAAGCGCATTCCATTTTTCTCATTTTCATCAATGTCTATTTTTACATATTGCATTTTAATAAAGATAAGGAACGAGTTTTCTCGCGCTCTTGATGTAGACGTTAGCGCTAAACGCTATTTTCTTTTTGCAAGATATTCATACAATTAAGGGTATAGTTGCTTGAGAAACCCACAGCTGCTTTTGCTCTCTTTGGCTGCCGGCATCTTGATACTGCTGGGCGGAATTTTTGGGGCGACAGTAGGCATAATTGGCGGAACTATTATTGGTGTAATCCCAGGATTTGGATGGCTTGGAGGACTAATCGTAGCCTTGGGCTTTCTCGGGTTAATATTTGGGATACTCGTAATAGTTGGCGCGGTTATGATTAATAGTGGGGGGCGAGATAAAGTAAAAACAGGATCAATAATCGTGCTTATCTTCTCGATCTTGAGCCTCTTTGCGGGTGGAACAGGCGGTTTTTGTAATAGGCTTCATTTTAGGACTTGTAGGGAGCGTACTTGGTTTAACATGGAAACCTCCAGAAGCTACTCCGCCGCCCCCACCACCATCATGACTAACAGCAACCTTTAGCCTAAAATTCCCTTATTCTTTCAACTTTTACAAGGAGAACAGGGCAACAACGTTAATGAAAATCAATAATAACTATTTTGTTGATGCTTCTAATAGAACATCGGCCTAACACGTGGAAAACGAGCAAAATTTAAACGTCTAGAGAGGAATACATTGTTGAAGGTAGGACCTTCCAAATTTTAAACATTTGATCTGTTTCTTTGCCATTCTTTGTTACTTTTAAGCATTCTTGTTTGAAGGTGGTTTGCTTCTCAAATAATCTCATCATACAACGGATGCATTGTTACTCAGGAATCGTATGAATCGTAATTAATCCATGAATAACATGCTAGAATGGGGAATATGTCTCTAGAAGAGGTCTAATGCTCTTCCGAAAAGGAAAATAACGAGTCAATGGATAAAAACCTACGGGGTTAGTGAAAATAAGGCGGGGTTGCCCTAGCCTGGTAGGGGGCAGGCCTGCTAAGCCTGTGGCCGGTTTCGGCCGCGCGGGTTCAAATCCCGCACCCCGCGCCAAAAATGTTTGGGTATTAAATTTCAATTAATTCCGATTCCGAATTAGTTTTGTTACAATTTTTGGATTCTAAATTAAAAATTTTACAAATACAGATCTGCTTTTCATATAACTTAAATGTAAATTGTGGATTCGTATAACAAATCAGCTGCGCCTGTGTGGGTTGAAATGTCAAAAAATGAAGAAAAGACTGAAAATAGAGTGCATGGTGAGAAAGCTGAGGTTGAGAGGAAGGAAATTGAAAAGATAAGGTCTGACGTTGACAGGTTGTCCCAAGAGTTGAAAACAGCCGTGGACGAACTTAAAAAGTCTATTGTAGATATCCGCTCCGCTGTAAGCGAGATTGAAAATCCTTTCAACCTTTTAAGGGCTGTTGAAAGCGAGAAGGATTTGGAGAAACTGAGCAGTGAAAGGCTGCCCCCCGGAGTTAAATCCCTTATTTTGGGAAAACCTGAAAAGGAAGAAGGGGATGTGAAAAAAGCCGAAGAGAAACCGTTAGGACTACAAGCTTTGGAAGAAAAGGCTTTAGTCTTGGAAACCAAACCTGAGCGGGAACAGCAGCCCTTAAAGGTTGCCTACTTGGACTGGGTTTGGTCTCTTCTTGATTTAGGTTTTTCTTCAGGCGATATAGCGCAGCTTGCCCAGTCCTACGAGCATTTAGGGTTTTTGCCGCAGGGCGTCAGCGGCCAGGTTTATTCCCTGGCAGTAGCGGCTGAAAAGGCTAGGTCAAAGGGACTCTCCATGAGCATGCTGCTGCTTAACATGTATGAGGCGTCGCTGATTTCTGGTATTAGAATGGGTGTAGAGGATTTTAAGCGACTTATATCGATAGCCGAGAAGGGGCTTAGGAAGTCGGGGGATGAAAAGGGTTAGACTATGGGCTTCTCTTTAACAATGTCCCATATCATAATGGTCATATCCTCCATTTGCCTAGCAAGCGTTTTTTCAGCCTACGCCTTCTACACAGGGAATTTGGTTCAGAACGAGCTGATACAGAACGTAAGTGACTACAGAAGAATAGTGAACATGCAGTTGGAAATAGTTTACGCCACAATAGATAGTTCAACAAATCCGCCCCATTTTGTTATATACGCAAAAAACGTTGGATACCTGCCTCTTAGCGATTTCACTCATCTTGACGTTTATGTCGGCGAGTACGGAAGGGCTCAACTTTACACATATGACCCATCTGCTGGGCCGAGAAGTGGGAAGTTCAGTTTGATAGATGCGGATGGTGACGGTGTTTGGGAACCGAGGGAAACAGCCACAATCAAGGCGTATCCAACGGACAGCATAGGTGGCGATATTTTCGAGGCGAAAATTGTCCCAGCTAAGGGGGTAGGCAGTAGTTTTCTCTTTACGAGGCCCCCTTCTTGAGGTGGTTAAATGGGTTTTTCAGTTACAATAACGTCGTCAATTGTCTTAATAGCCATACTTGCCATATCAACCTCTTTTTTGATAACATTTTTTCAAGGGTTGAGGGATCTATCCTATCTGGCTAAGGAATATACCCGCCTTGAAAGGGAGAAACTCGACGTTGCCCTTAATTTAACAGTGGATTCTATCGGCGCCACAACATGCAACATAACCGTTGCAAACAAGGGCTCTAAAGTCATTATCCTGAAAGGTCAGGAAGGCTTCAAATGGAATACTATAATACTGTCTTATGAAGACGGGAGCGTTTGGAGGTCATACCCTATTGAGCAGTATGAGATTTTGGAAGTTAAAGTTTCAGGAGCAAACTATACGTTCAATCCAGAAAGCCACGTTTTCATAAACCCTGGGGAAGAAGCAAAAATAGCGTTTAGCATACCAAATGGAGCCCCTGAAATCCCCCATCAAGGTTTAGTTACAGTTGTTTTTGTCACCCATTACGGCGTCGCCGCCATGACGGAGGCTGTCAGGGAGTAATGCGCGTCATAAGTCTGGGAATAGCTGAACTTGACAGGGACTTGGGCGGAGGCATACCCCACCCAAGTTTAATTTCCATCGAAGGGGATTACGGCTCAGGAAAAACCATTTTTATCCAGCAGATAGTCTCAGCCATGCTCAAAGAGGGATTAAGGGTTTATGTGATCTCCAGTGAGGCGACTGTGAAAGAGTACCTCGCCATGATGAAGTCTGTTAAGCTTAATGTAGATGACTACTACTTGTCTGGAAAGCTGAACATTTACCCATTGCATGTTGAAGGGGCCAGGTGGAACGATTTTCTAAGCTCCTTTTTCCTCAGGGTTACATCAAACTTTTTGGAGCTGAAAAAGAGGTTTTACGACGTTGTAGTCATCGACAGTTTAAGTGTGCTAACAGTAAACACGCCTGCTCCTGAATTTTTAACTTTTGTCACCAGGATGAAAAACTTGGTTTCCGACGATAAAACCATCATTGTTACTTTTCATCCCGAGTTCCTCTCGGAAGAGACGATTATGAAGCTTAGGGCAAGCTCAGACGTCTACCTAGTGCTGAAGAACGCGAGCATATCGGGCATAGACGTCAAAATTTTAAGGATTGTGAAGCTTTGGGGCGTGGGCGGTGAAAGAAAAAGCGCCATAACCCTTGAGATCAGCCCACACGTGGGGCTTAGGGTTATGCCCCTCGGCGGCGTGAAAATCTAGAGGTGAATGGTATGCTTCAAAAGTTTAAAATTCCCATAAAGTTTAGGGCCTCAAACCTTAAGATACCGTTATCAAAAAAGAATGCAACTGCAGAGGAGGATGCTTGGCCATTCAAAAGGGACATTTGCAAGACACTCGAGGAGGCTGTGAAAGAACATCCCTATTTAGCGGCGTACCTTGATGGACTGGAGGAGAAGCCAAAATATGTGGTCAGCCCAGACTTGGAGGAAAAATCCACAAACATACTTTATCCCATTGGTTTGGGAATTTACATTCACATTGACGCCGGAGGCGAGATAGGTAGATACAATATTATAGAGCCTAAAAAGCCACCTAAGGAGGTTCTAGACGAAATCGAAGCGGCGGTAGCGAGGCTTATAGAGGATAAGGATTATAGGGGAGATCGGGACAAAGTTTTGGCATCACTTTTCTGGCACACACTTCGTAAAAAACTGGTCAAAGTCCCTGAAGACATTGACAAAACATCGCTTCTGTATCACTTTCTAAGGGAAAAAGTTGGACATGGATTTGTAGACGGCTTTCTAGCGGACCCATGGCTTGAGGACATAAGCATTCCAGGCGAAGGAAGAATCTTTGTTTACCATAAAATGTTTGGCTATCTTGAAAGCAACATTTATGTATCAAAGGAAGAGATCAACCGTGCTTTAAGAAACATAGCTGAAAGATATGGAAAGGTTCTAAGCTACACAAACCCCATAATAGACATACACCTTCCAGACGGCTCAAGGTTCAACATAGTTTTCGGAGAAGACATAAGCCTACGTGGAAGCAACTTCACCATAAGGAAGTTTCCGAAAGAACCAATTTCAGTTCCCCAACTGATCCGCTGGAACACTCTTTCTCCTGAACTCGGTGCATACTTATGGATGCTCTTCGAAGTAGGCATATCCGCCATGGTGTGCGGGGAAACAGCCTCAGGCAAAACCACGACTCTTAACGCATTAATGGCCTTTATAAGCTCAGACGCCAAAATCGTAAGCATCGAGGAAACTCCAGAAATAAACCTTTTCCATAAGAACTGGGTTAGAGAAGTAACAAGGTTGCACACGGGTTCTCCAGTGACTATGTTCGACCTTTTGAAGGCTGCGCTTAGGCAGAGACCTGACTACATTATAGTCGGTGAAATTCGAGGTGAGGAAGGACGCATAGCATTCCAAGCTATTGAAACGGGCCATCCTGTTATATCTACAATGCACGCGGGAAACTTAGGCCAACTTTTTCAAAGGCTTACATCCTACCCCATTGATGTGCCGAAATCTCACATAGACGGATTAAACTTGGCGATTTTTCAGGCAAGAATGGAGCGAGGTAAACGCTTTATAAGAAGGGTTACTTCAGTTAACGAGATTATAGGATATGAACCCGACGAGGGAAGGTTGAATTACTTACCTGTTTTCCTATACGACTTCGACCAAGACAAGATACGCTTCACAGGATCAAGCTTCCATTTAGAGACAAAAGTGCTAACTTTTAGGGGGTGGGGGCGGGATCGTCTCAAAGAGCTCTACAATGAAATGATGGCCCGGGCTGATATTCTTAGGCTCCTTTCTGAAAAACACCCGTCCTACAGTGACCTCTGGAAAACCACGATAGCTGTTCGTGATAAAGGTGTCTGGGCGGTTCATGAGAAAGTTAAGGAAGGTAAAGCTCCATGGGAATAAAAAACTTCAACGGCCAAAAACCTAAGCCCCAGATGCTTATGCTTATTCCATCAGCGGTGTTTGCAATCTATTACCTTATTTTAGGCAGGTTTTTGGAGGCATCGCTTTTTTTTGGAGTGGGGATCGGCATATCTTTCATAATTTGGCGTGTTTCACATAAAACTGGTCCAAAAAAGGTAGATTTGACCCTTACAACTGCTGTGTTTCACATGTACAGCTTATCCATGGGTGAAACCTCGCCTGATGATCTCGTCCGAACCATCGCAGAAAGTAAACAGTACGGTTTCTACAGCAAAATTTTTGAGAAAATTTTCATTCTCGCCAAGCAGTTCGGCTATGGCTTTACAAAGGCAACAGCCTACGTAGCTGAGAGCTTAGGGCCACCTCTCAAAGACATACTTATTAGACTTACAAATGTACTTTCAAGCGTTAAACCTAGAGGTTATCTTGAAATTGAGGCTTCAATGCTTATTGAAGAGTATTCAGGCTATTATACGCGGTCTATCGAAGCGCTGAAAACCTTAGGAGGCATTTTCGCATCCTTCCAGAGCGTAACAGTCTTTCTTATAATGACCGTTGCCATCATGGCTATATTCATGATAGACCCCAATGCTATAGTGTTTGGATACTTTATTTCAGGTTTTTCCATGGTTATGATGTACTTTCTATTTAGGTCAGCCTCCCCGAAAGAAAAAATAATTTACATTGGAAAGTATCCGCCGAAACAATACATTCTGCTAAGGATTAGTTTTTTCGCCTCTGTGCTTCCTTCAATAGCTATTGCGGTGGCGTCATATATCTCAGGGGGGTGCTCCGTTGCTTTTATTATTCTCGGCTTAGGAATGATTCTGCCTGGATTTTTCGGCTATTCTCTTGAGAGATACGTCAACAGAATTGACAGAGAATACCCTGCCTTCCTAAAGGCAATAGGCGAAAACATGGCGTCCACTCTGGATCTAAAGGCAGCCTTTTCCTATGTTATTGGCCTTGAGCTTGGACCATTAAAAAGTCTTGTAAAAAATGCTTGGAACCGCCTTATGCTCGGCATCGGAAACACCCAGACTATGGACAGCTTCTCTTCGGAGGCTGCGTCGTATCAAGTGCACGTGTGCAACAAGATATTTTTGGATGCTGTGGCCAGAGGAGCTAATCCTCTTGAGGTAGGTAACGCTCTCGGAAACAGAGTTGTCAAACTCATTGAGTTTAGAAAGGCCCGAGACGTGACTACTAAGGGGTTCCAGATGATAGTGATGGTCATGCAACCGCTGACGGTTGTGCTGCTTGTAGTCACCGAGGTGCTTGTAGGTTTCATGTCAAAATACCTGGTCACCCTACCGTACTTTGGGTTTAACGCTATACCCATGCCCGTAGTTCAGATTGGCAACACAATACTTGTGTTCACATTTGCTGTTGTGAACGCCCTTATAATTAAAGAAGTTTCCGCCGGATACTGGGGAAGCTTCTTTTTAAACTGCGGAATCCTCCTTATTACAAGCGGTGTATCATGGATTGTGGCAAACTACTTCGTACAAACAATCTTGGGCAGTATGCCTACCCTAGAGCTGACATTTCCAACAGCATAACCCCAGTTCATCTGCATCGCCCATCAAAGAGCCAAGCCTTTAGTAGCTAATACGTATTTCAACTATGTATTTTGGGTTCATATTCTGAGATTATGCTCGGAATATGAATTTTAAATAACGTTTATTAAGACTTAATATTCGATATATTTTGTGGAGGTAGTGGTGGAGTAAGTGGAAGTGGCAGTGGTGGGATGATGGGGAGTGGTAAGCCCAATATACATTGTCCTAAATGCGGGTACGAGTGGCATACAAAGTCAAAGCTTCGGATGGTAACATGTCCATCTTGTAACCAGAAAATTCCAAATACTTCGCTGAGGCGCCACAATTTGGTAAAAGCCCTTGTTGAGAGGAGGGCGATAATAGGTTTAGAGGCAGCCATAGTGTTGATTGCTTTTGTTATAATAGCTGCGGCTTTCAGTTTCATGGTTGTGAATCAAGGCTTGTATGCCACAGAAAGGAGCAAGGTGGTTATCCAAGAGGGCTTAAAGCAGGCGAGCACCCCCCTGACCGTGGATGGCACTATCTTTGTTAGGACAACTCCAGAAGGCAAGATGGTGGACGCTATAATAATCCCCTTAAAAACTTTTGGAGTTAAGTTTGTGGCTGTGGAGCGAAGCCAGACAGTTATGGTTTTGAAGGCTGGTGACAAGGCGTGGGCAAACGTATATCTCGGCGTTTTGTATACTGGGTATAATGGTACGGCCTACCCCAACCCGGACTATTACTACACCGACGATACGACGTATAACCCCTCAGGGAAACAGTTTGACGACTTCGTTGGCTTCCAAAGAGCTAACCAAACTAGGGACGGAAAACCTAGAGACGTTTATGTAAATGAAACATACACCATTGGACGTAGCCAAGGGCTTATTACAGGGGCCGTTATCGCCATCGCCCACAGCAACGGGGATGAAGCCCTAGACACAAACGAGAAGGGCTTCCTAATAATTACTTTTAACTCAGATGACGCTGTCCGAGCTAGAGACAATCTAAATATTGAAATTAGGCTTGAGAAGAGCGCCACCCTTTCCATTGAATTTACTATACCGGAATCGATGCCCCCGGACACCTATGTACCCATCATATAGGAGAGAGGTGAAATGCGAAGATTATTTAGGAATAAGAGGGGTATAGTGGGCGTTGAGGCCGCCATTGTCCTTATAGCCTTCATCATAATTGCGGCTGCTTTCAGCTATGTGGTTATTAACATGGGCTTCTACACAACCCAAAAAACCAAGGAGGTCATGCAGTCAGGCCTTGAAGAGTCGCTGTGCGCGTTGCAGTTGGACGGTTCCATTTCAGCAAAGACGAACGACCAAGCCTACATTGAGTGGGTGATCCTCCCAGTGAAGCTTTCTGCCGGGAGAGGCGAAATGGATCTAAAAAATGGCAGTATGGTGATTTCAGTGTATTTGCCAAACGCCACGCTTCTAAGTATATATAATGGTGCCTACTTAGGGGCTGACGCTGACTGCGACTTGCTGATTAAAAACTTAAGCCAACAATATAGAATGAATGAAACGGACATGGCTATGTTCGCCCTATACAACGACGATGGAGACACATGTCTAGAGCCTACTGAAAAGGCTTTCTTGGTGATACATTTGAACAGTACCGTGACGGGCCTTCCGGGAGTTCGTCACACAATAGCGGACTACGAAGTCTTTAAGATTGAGGTGAAGGGTGCCAAAGGCGCCGCCCTATCCATAGTGCGAACAGCTCCAGGCGGAATGCCCCAAAACGCCTACATAGATCTAGGCTAGGCACCTTTCCCCCTTTTGACTCTTTCAGGATTTGCTATAGTAGTTTTGTCTTCTTCTTTTTAATCGGATTTCGAATCTAATTCAGTTTTAATCTAGTTTTTGAATCGAAACTAACAATTATACCAATCTAAATTATCATTTCATAACACTTAATATAAAATTTCATAGAAATCAAAAACGCCAAAAAGGAAGATGAGGAAAATGAACTGGAAAAAGACTTTAGCCAAACTAGCAAAGCAGAAACGTGCCATGGTAGGCTTAGAGGCTGCCATAATCCTCATCGCCTTCGTCATCATCGCCGGAGCCTTCAGCTTCATGGTAATAAACCAAGGCCTGTTCGCAACAGAACGCGGAAAAACCGTAGTCCAAGAAGGCTTAAAACAAGCTAGCACACCCCTATGCGTTGACGGATCCATATTCCTAAAAACTAACAAGGAAGGAAGCGGCATTGAAGCCATGGTCATACCTCTGAGGGCCTATGGCGTAAAATATGTTGCAATGGGGTCAAACGAAACAGTCATATCACTTAAACTGGGTCAGTATGCCTGGCCGAACGTGTATAACGGATTGGACACAACTGACCCAACCAATAAAACCCTAACACAATTATACACGGAGGTAACAAGTGCTAATACAACTGAGCTTTTCATTCAAAACAACAACGCTGCCTCGGACACATCGCTGGATTCAGACGAGAAAGGATATCTAGTATTTAACTTAAACTGGACTGGCCATCACCCAACTCCAAGAACACATATAGTCGTCGAGATTAGGCCAGAGAAGGCTGCACCGTTAACCATAGACTTCTACGTCCCAGAGTCTCTGCCGCAAGATGAATGGATTACGGTAGGTGGTTAAAATGTGCAAATGGAACATATCCAGAGATAAGAAAGGCATGGTAGGCTTAGAGGCTGCCATAATCCTCATCGCCTTCGTCATCATCGCCGGAGCCTTCAGCTTCATGGTAATAAACCAAGGCCTGTTCGCAACAGAACGCGGAAAAACCGCGGTTCAAGAAGGGTTGCAGCACGCCAGTACGCCGCTGTGCGTAGACGGGTCTGTGCTCCTACGCTCCACGGGAACTAGCGTAGACGCTATAATGATTCCGCTCAGGGCCTACGGCGTAAAATATGTTGCCATGGCAAAGAATCAGACGGCTGTGACGCTTAAAGTAGGCAGTAGCGCTTGGTCGAATATATATGAGGGAGTGAATGACACATTCAGCGCAAATGCTACCTTCGACGATCTAGTGATCAATACTACAACAGATAGAGCTAGGCTATTC
>JAWBZV010000034.1:0-12794 GCA_038865865.1 Bathyarchaeia archaeon
AGAAGCCCCAACATGCAAGGCGATCCTTATCTTTCGTAAGTAGAGATAGCGGATAGTGCATAAGGTTTTCACGGTCTACTAGGCTTACAGCCATTCCAACTTCAGTGAAAGGCTCCTTCTCTTTAAGCTTGCAAAGGACTCTGAAGCCGCCGCGGCTATAGGGGCGGAAACCAACAAAGGTGCTTCGTTTGGACATATGCTCTTTAACGGTTCTTGCATAGTTAACAGCGATTTTTCGGTTACGGTACATCCCAACAAAATAGACAATTAAAAATATGAAGGCTAAAGCAAAGATTATGGTTATCTCGTACATGTCACCGCTCCTTCCACAATGAAGTTCTATCGCAAGTCTTATATTAATATGCCCAACAAACCATAAAGTCTGAGGGACCGTATTGCTCTCAGTAATAGTGATTCTGATAGGTATAATTCTCTATGCCATTGCCTACCGGGGCTACATCAAATGGTTCGACAAAAACGTTATAATGTCAGATCCAAAACGCGAAACACCAGCCCACACATACATGGACGGCGTAGAATTCTTCCCAACAAACAAATACATCCTCTTCGGATTCCAATGGAAAAGCATAGCAGCCCTAGGACCTGTATTGGGACCTATAATAGGGGTTCAGTGGGGATGGCTTCCAGCCCTTTTATGGGTCCTATTCGGGACCATATTCATAGGATGGATCCATGACTATGGTAGCTTAATGGTTTCGGTTAGATCGGAAGGTGCATCCTTTGGTCCCATAACCTATGAACTGATATCGCCAAGGGCGCGAACAATTCTGCTATGGTATATTCTGTGGTACATAGTGCTTATATTATCCTCTTTTACTAATGTTGTTTCCGGATTATTCATAAGCTACGCGGTAAGCCCAATACCAGTGCTCATAGTAACCATTGTAGGCGTTTTAGCCGGCTACATGACCTATAAACTTAAGGTTAACATCGTTTACACCACAATTTTCGCCATAATAATAATGTTCCTCGGAATATGGGCGGGCATAGTTCAACCTCTATCAGTTCCACTACCGTCCACAGGTCCGTTTCCAAACGTGAGAGACTTCTGGATGTTTATAACATTGCTTTTCTGTTTCCTCGGAGCTGTTCTACCAATATGGGTTTTCATTCAGCCCATCAACTATCTATCATTCTACCTAGTCTACGCGGGCATCATAGGCATAATCATAGGTGCCTTCATAGGCGCCCCTAACTTCTCACAAGTACCCTTTACAACTTTCTGGACTACCGGAAAATGGGTGGGCTCACCGGCCATAGGGCCGCTTTGGCCCATGATGTTTGTGACTATTGCCTGCGGGGCAATATCCGGATGGCACAGTCTTATTGGCTCCTCTATTACGGCGAAGCAGCTTGACTCGGAGCCTGACGCCCACTTTATAGGCGGAGGTGCAATGCTGGCTGAAGGGATACTTGCAACGGTTGCACTGGTTACATGTGCAATTTTAGATCCAAGCGTGGCGGAAACAACAGGTGCTGGCGCTATATTCGTCAAAGGTGGATCTACAATCCTTGGATATTTGGGCATTCCAACAGCTGTTGCAAACGGGTTAACGTCGGTCATGCTAATCATTCTTGCCATAACAATTATGCATATAGGCTTAAGAATCACAAGACTAGTTTTGGCTGATCTTGCAGGACCGCGCGCTGGCGGAATTTTCAAAAATAAGTATTTCAGCGCCATCTTGGTATGCATAGTGGTTTATCTCATAACAAGCCCACATGTTGGAGCTGTTTTCAGTTATATTTGGGGAACTTTTGGCGGAGCTAATCAGCTAATGGCAGGACTAGCATTAATGATTGTTTCGCTGTGGCTTACAAAGGAAAAACGTCCAACGATATATACGTTAATTCCGATGCTCTTTATGTTAGTCACAACTCTATCAGCATTAGCATTCCTTTCATATCAGGGAATTACCGGGTACATGGCGGACCCAACGAAAATTGGGGCACTGATAGCCGCAGCTGTAAACGTATTTCTACTTATACTTGGGTTATTCATGTGTTATGAGGGGGCAAACGCCTTTAAACGGTTAAGGGCTGCAGCAAAGACTGCCTAAACATTTCCCATTTTTATTTTTTGGCTAAGGCTTCTGCGACCCGTGCAATCATTTTTAGGCCCGTTACTTCTGTCTCGAACAGGGGCACGTATGCGCGGACCATTCCTGGAAACTTTTCATGTATAATTTTCAAGTATCCTTCCTGTTCTTTAATTTTGTTGACTATGTAGGATGAAGCGTTTTTTAGGTCGAATTCCTCTTTTGGCAAAACTTCATTCACTATTACTCCGCCTGTTGGGATATCAAACGCCTGAACCCAGCCGATGAAGCGTTCAATGACGGCTATTGGAAGCGAAAGGGGCAAAGTTACAAAGAAGAAGGCTGTTTTGTCTTTATCTGTTAAAAGCATACGGCCCTTCTCAGTTTTCTCCCTCGTAGCCAATAGACTCGCAAGAAGTGGGTCCTTCTTAATCTCTTCCAATATCTTATCTTTGCGGAAAGAAAGTTTAACACGTAGTGATAAGGCCTCTTCTCTGCTTTTAATCATTTTGTGCAGCCAAAGATCGTAAACTTTCGACATGCCCAAAAGACGGTAAGTATGGGCTACAGGAGCTGTGTCAAACACATAAGCGTCAAACTCACCCTTTAATATTAGACCGATCATGTCGTCAAACATGGCTGACTCTTCAAAGGCAGGATTGGTTGTGGCAATGTCCACGAAAGGTTCAGGGTCTAATGGTATGTCAGCATACTTTAGGAAAGTGTAGATTTTCTCTCTAATCTCATCCTTGTATCGTTCAATAGTTTTTGATATGTCGATTTCAATAGCATAAAGGTTCTTTGTACCCTCGATCTTTTGGATCCCCTTACCCCAGAGGTCTTGACCGAAAGCGCTTGAGAGACTATGGACAGGGTTTGTAGACGAGATTAATGTTTTCTTGCCAAGTTTTTCAGCCAGATAGTAGGCTGTTCCAGCGGCTACTACAGTTTTGCCGACTCCGCCTTTCCCTCCAAAAAACAGGTATTTCAGACTCGGTTTAGATGCAATGTAGTCGCTGAAACCTAGATCAGCGCTCATGTTCACTCCTCCCCAAACAAGGCTTTAGACACTTCCGGAATCATTTTAAGCCCTTTAGGTTCACGGTCAAACATTGGAACAATCCCACGGATAAGCGGGCCAAACTCTTGCTGGATAGTTTTCATGTGCTTTTGCTGCATAAGTATCTTATTTTTCAAAAACTCTGGGACGTTTTTCTGCTTCAAAAGTTCAACTGGGTAAACTTGGTTCACTATGACCCCGCTTAAGGGAATGTTAAACTGCCTAAACATTTCCAAGGCCTTTTTTGTGTCCAGTATTGGCATAAGCTCCGGGATGAGAACATAGAAGAAGGCTGTGTGCTCCTCATCCCGCATCATGTTACTCACGAAGCTCAGCCTTGAACGGATAAAGTCTAACTCCTCTAGGATTTTATCCTCTTGAGCTAGACTGCCCTTACCACTCAGTACAGCGGCCACATCGCCGTATTCGGCGGCTTTCTTCCTCGTTTCAACTATTTTGTTCACCCACGCGTCAAGGATTTCCGACATTCCGAGAAATCGAATGGCATGTCCATGGGGCATCATATCGAAAATGTAATAGTCGTAGGCTCCGCCGGTCATGAGCTCGACCATAGCGTCAAAAGTGGCGGATTCAGCCATGGCGGGTTCAGCAGCAGAAGACTTGATGTAATCGTCCACTTCTTTGGGGACTTCGCCGTACATTTTGATTATTTTCTGTCGAATTTCCTCTTGATAGTCGGCTATGCGCTTGTCTGCGTCTATTTCCAGAGCGAAAAGATTGGGGGCTATTTCGACTTCTCCTTTGCCAAAAATGTTTCTTTCAAAGATGTCGGTAAGGCTTGCCTGTGGATCTGTAGAGAAAACCACAACTTTCTTGCCTCTTTTGGAAAGCCAATAGGCTGTTGCTGCAGAAAGGGTTGTTTTGCCTAAACCTCCTTTACCACCGAAGAGAATATACTTTATGTTGGGATGGTTTGCCAAATATTCCTTAATTGAAATAGTTTTGGACAAATTTCAGCCTCCTTTTTAGGCAAAAACTGAATCTGTGACGTCTCGTTCTCTAAGCAGAGTGCGTTTCCAGGTTTTTATGTGCGGCACACAATAAGGCAGAAGCCTAAGACAATAATATGGTGGTAAAACTGGGACGCCGAGCATGTCCCCCATCGTGATTAACATGAAAAGGTTTTCTAGGTGCATTCTTGTTTTTAAAGCATAACTTACCATGCCATGCATTGCCATGCCGTAGACTAAGCCCTTTACAGCCTTTTTAACTTCGCTTTCTTTTTTCCCTTCGTTTGCCTCCTTTTTAGCCATAGCTCTCCACTACAAGCATATAGGAAGCCCATTTGGGATAAAAATGTTGTTATCTCAGAGTTTATTTTCATAGTTTTTCGGTTACGTCTTTTTCCCTAAGTAGAAAAATCTTCCATTCACTAAGCCTTGGAAGCCAGTATGGAAGAAGCCTTAAACGGTAGTATGTAGGAATCAAAAGACCAAACATGTCGCCAAACACGACGAGCATTAACCCATAATCAATCAACAATCTTTTCTCCTCAAGGTCCTTTATGGCACTATAAACGGTTGCACCAATTAAGAAATCTTTAAGCTTCCGCAGAAACCCAAACCGAGGTCCAATCTTATTTGACAAGCTCAGTCTTCCGATTAAACTTAAATTCTTTAATACAGATATAACCTTAACCCCAATGGTTGGTGTGCGGTAATGTTTGAAAGAGAGCTTCTTATGATTCCCGGTCCAACAAATGTTGATTCAAGAGTTTTGCGTGCCATGTGTAAGCCCCCATTATCCCACACGAGTCTGGAGTTTGCCAGTATATTTAAAGAAGCTCTAGACAACTTGAAAAAAGTCTTCATGACAAGGGACGAAGTTTTCGTGGTGGCTGGATCCGGTACACTAGCTTTAGAGATGGCAATAGCCAACATAGTTGAGCCCGGAGACAAAGTGCTCAACACAGTTTCTGGATATTTTGGGCAGTATTTCGTTGAAATATCAAAGGTTTATGGGGCAAAACCCCGTGTTCTAGAAGTGCCATGGGGAAAACCCGTCAAACCAGAACTTGTCAAGGAAGCCTTGAAAGAGGATGATTACAAGGTGGTAACGGTTACCCATGTAGAAACCTCAACTGGATTGGTCAACCCTATTAAGGAGATAGGCGAGGTTGTTAGGAGAAACAGCAACGCCTTCTACATAGTTGACACTGTCTGCTCGCTGGGTGGAATGGAAGTCCGCGTTGACGACTGGCACATAGACGTTTGCGTGTCTGGTTCCCAGAAGTGCCTCGGCGTCCCGCCTGGTTTGGCGCTGGTTGCAGCAAATTCCAGAGCACTGGAATACGTGGAAAAACGTAAAGTACCCGTTGGTTCATGGTACGGAAGCTTCAAAAACTGGCTTCCAGTGATGCGTGACCCAACAAAATACTTTGCCACGCCGGCGGTTAACATGATTTACGCACTTAATGAAGCCTTAAAACTTGTCCTCGAAGAGGGGTTAGAGAACAGGTTTAAGAGACATTATATTTTAGCTGAGGCCTTTAGAACAGCCATAGAAGCCTTAAACCTAAAACTTGTAGCTGAAAGAGAGAGCGCCGCCAACACCGTTTCCGCCATCTGCTACCCTGAAGGGGTGGATGACAACCAGTTCAGAAACAAGATGAAAGAACATGGAATAGTTGTCGCTGGAACACTTGGTCCGTTGAAGGGCAAAGGCTTCCGTGTAGGCCACATGGGGAACGTGAACCAAAACGACATCTTCGCCACAATAGCTGCCATAGAAAGCACTCTTAAACGGTTAGGATGCAAAGTGGAGATTGGAAAAGGAGTAGCAGCCGCCCAAGAAAAACTGCTCTCACTAACGAAATAACCGATAAGCCAAAAGTGTAAACGAATGGAACCAATAAACGATTTACCATTGTTTCTGGCTTCCGTAGCCCTAATCTCCCTATCCGGGGTTATGGCGCCCGGGCCTGTTTTTGCAGTGACTGTCGCAAAGGGGTATGAGGATAAAAAGGCTGGTGTTCTAATAGCCATCGGTCATGGTGCAATAGAGATTCCCTTAATATTTCTTTTATTTTTAGGGCTTTCAGAGTTTTTTCGTTCTATACTTGCTCAGAAAATTGTTGGTTTTCTTGGAGGCATAATCCTTGTTTACATGGGTTTTGGAATGCTTAGGAAACGTGAAGTGAAAAGTGTAGAACCACAACGTTTGAGGAGCTCCCCCTTTACTAGTGGTTTTATAGCAACAGCTGCAAACCCATACTTCTTCCTCTGGTGGGCAACCGTAGGCGCAGCTCTCATTCTAAACGCTTCTTTATTTGGCTATGTAGGGCTCATCCTATTTGCTGCTGTTCACTGGTCCTGTGACCTAGCTTGGGACACACTTGTGGCTGTAGCTGTTTTTAAGTCGAGGCGCTTTTGGACTCAAAAAGTGTTCAACATAGTGTTTACTTTTTGTTTCGCCATTTTGACAGCTTTTGGCTTATGGTTTATTGTTTCAGCCTTTCTATGGTAGGCCACTTACCTTTTTAAGCCTGTAACGCTCATAGAATAGATATACGCCGTCTTTTTCCACTATGAACTCGACGGGAAGCTTGCCGCCCGATTGAAGCGCATAAAACCTCTTCACGTTGCCTTCAATGTTTTCAGGTATCAGTGGGACCACCATGTCCACATACTTGTCGCTGATTTCTATTTGAAGGATGCCTCCTTTGGCAACCACCTTAGCGTTCATGGTTCCCTTGTAGGTTTCATATATGCCAGAAAGCTGCTCATACGCGTTCTCCACTTTAATAAAGGGAAGTTCCTCCGGGTCTTTGCCAATAAGCATGGCAAGCGCGTAAAGACCAATTTGGGATAGTGGATAGCCGCTTCCATTTGCTAGAACAGCAACTCCAACCTTCTTTTCGGGAACATAGCCAATGTAGGCTGTATAGACAAGCACAGAACCCCCGTGTCCTACAACCTTGTAGCCGAAAAAATTTGGGATCACGCTTAACCCATAACCGTAAGCCTCTCCGCCGAAAACCTGCAAAGGCAGTTTAACTCTGGGCTTTTCCATTTCGTTAATAGAATCCGGCGACGCTATTACATGCCCACGGTATTCTCCACGGTTAAGATACATCCCAATATAGTGTGACAGATCAATTACGTTGCTTATGAGCCCGCCATCAGCAAATATGCCATAAGGATGCTTGGACTTTATACATTCGCCGTTTCTGGTGATAATGTAGGGCGTTGCCACGTCCACATCGGCATCCACGTCTTCCTTACGGAAGAAGCTTCGATTCATCTGCAATGGTGCGAGAATGTTTTCCTTAACATACCGCTCATAGCTTATGCCGGAAACTTTTTCGATAATGTGCCCCAGTATCACATATCCCTCATTTAGGTAGAACCACCTTTCCCCGGGGCTGGAGAAAGCCCACTGATTTGCCTCCCGCATAAAAGTGATCAAGTCCTCGGAGCTTGCTATTGGAACCCATTTGCCGCCAGCTCCAGTGACATAGCGGATTAAGGCTTCTGCGTAAGCTAAGGCGGGTATGCCGGACGCGTGGCAAAGCAGATGCCATACTCCAACCGGTTCGCCTTTAACTTCCAAGTTTAATGGAACATGCTTGTTGACGGGATCGTTGAGACTTAGTTTTCCCTTTTCGACAAGCTGCATGATGGATAGGGCGGTGAAGGACTTCGTAACCGAACCAACGCCATAAAGAGTTTGAGGCGTCGCTCTTAAGCCATAATCGAGGTCTCTGAAACAAAAGCCCTTACTGTAGGCTAGTTCACCATTCTCAATTACCGCGATGCTCAACCCTGGTAGGTGCGTTTTTGACATTTTCCCAAAAATGAAATTTTCCAGCTTTTCATAATCCAACAACTTTCACCATCCCCTTTTTATCTGCAACCCTATTGATAAGCTTAAACCTTTAAAGGGAAAATTGACAAGCATAGAGAATGGTGCATAAGCATGAACGAAAAAGTTTCCGAGTACCAGATTGGCAAGGCGAAAGTTTGCATCATGCAGGGCGATATAACTGAGATGGATACGGACGCCATCGTAAACGCGGCAAACCCATCCCTCATGGGGGGCGGCGGAGTAGACGGAGCAATCCACCGCAAAGGCGGACCTAAAATCCTTGAAGAATGTAAACGGATAAGAGTAACAGAGTATCCAAACGGGCTTCCAACAGGAAAAGCAGTAATCACCACTGGAGGTAATCTGAAGGCCAAATATGTCATTCACACGGTTGGACCCGTTTGGTGCGGTGGAAGCCATGGCGAACCGGAGCTTTTGGCTGAAGCCTATCGCAACTCTTTGAAGTTGGCGGTTTCAAAGGGACTGAAAACCATAGCTTTCCCGTCAATCAGCACGGGGGCTTATGGCTACCCCATAGAAAAGGCTTGCAAAATAGCCCTAACAACGGTTAAAGAGTTCCTCGAGAAAGAAGATAAACTTGACAAGGTTGTGCTAGTCCTATTCAGTCAACGCGACTTTGAAATCTACAAGGAAGCCGCAAAGGAAATCTTGACAAGTCAATATCTAATGTAAACTTTGCCGCCAAGCTCTTCAACACTTAGCTTGAGCTTTTCTAGAATCTGTTTCATTTTATCATTAACGGCGTCTTGCCATCCTTTTGAACCGCTTGGAATCCGAACCTCGATTATGCAGTAATATTGCTCACCCACGCACAACCACCAAGTTTCAGCAAATAATCTTTATGAAGCGGCGACTTAAACTATGCGTATTTCGAGTAATAATCAAAAGTATTTGCAAGTCAGATTCCGAGCTACCCTTAGCTAAAATCAAGAACCATGCATGGAATCAAACTCAAGTATAACAAATTTTGGATATCCTCTTTAACCATAAGGGGGTCGATGTACGCGATCAATGTTTTTCCGTTCACATCCTCCTTTATCCTCCAAAAGCGCTTCAAGTCCTTCTCAGCGAGCTTTTTTCTGCCGTCTATGTCACATCTCGACGCCAACTCTATGGATTGCAGGTAAAAATCTGTTATGGAATAGTTCACTAATCTGATGTTGAACTTTAAGTCTTTGTCATTAAGCTTTTCTGAAGTTTTAAGTTGGGTGATTACAGCGTTTCCAAAATCTTCTAGACTTTGTTCCCTTAAAACTATTAGGGGGCATATGAAGCGGGAGGCTTGAAAAAGCGAATCTAAAATAGGGTTGTCCTCTATTCTCGGCAAAGTCAAAAGCTTTTTCCACTTTAATTCAAGTTTCAGGCTTTCGGAAACCCCGAGTTCTCGATATCTAAACTTTCGTTTAAGCCAATCAAACTCTGCTTTAGGAGAGAAACGCTTTGAAAAATAGATTATTCCCCTAAGATTTTTAACAAGATAAAAGTGTAAAGGCTCTGCGATATTGTCCATCAAAACAATGTTTAGCGTTCCAAGTCTTAAAGTTTGTCTCCTTTAACAAGGCCTATGCGCTTGCAAAAGGCACATGTTCCACTTGAAGACGGAAAGCCGCAGACTTTACATCTGCCAATTGGGGGTTTAGGCTTAATGTTTTCTAGAAGCGGCACAAGTTCTAAAAATCTGTTTAAGAGTTGATGTTTAAAGTACGGGTTATACTTGGCAACAGCTTCTAAAATGTCCGTTCTTTTACGTACACCAGTTCTCTTAGAGAACGGGCAGTCAATTTCTCTGAACGGGATGTCCTCGTACAGGCAGTAAAGTAAGTTCTCATTTTCCGGACTGCGAATGAGCGGTTTAACTTTTGAAGCCATTCCCTCTGCCAATGGAGGCAAAACTGGTTTAAGCCTAACAAGTTGCTCCCAGCGTCCATAGAGAAAGTTGTTGAACATCACGCCGGCAACGTCCTCTAAGTTATGCCCCGTGGCTAAAACTTGAACTTTGGCTTTTACAGCCATTTCCTCAAAAATTCGCCTTTTTATGGTTCCACAGACGGAGCAAATTTTCCCCTTAAAAGATGTATTCTTAAAGTCTCCTATTTTTACGCCTAACTCTTTGTGAATGTTGAAAACGTGTAGTTCTACATCAAGTATGGCGGCGAGCTTTTCAACTTTGGCTTGACAATGATCTGAATACTCTGGAATCCCTAAATTTATGTGCAATGCTACAAGTTTAACTTCTGGATAAGCCCTTCGTAAAGCATGAAGGAGGGCGGCGCTGTCCTTCCCGCCTGAAACCGCCACTCCGACTTTAGCGTTTTCGGGGAACATTTCGAATTCCTCCACGGTTTTCTTAATCCTTGCTAGGTAAAAGTCGATGAAACATTTAGGGCATAGGCTTAAGCGGGCATATGGAATTTGCACTTCAACACGAGCTGAACGACATTTTCCACAAGTCGTAGGCATGGCGACATCAACCGCTTAATAATGCCTCCCAAATAAAAAACATTTTTATGTCAGCAACAACTCTGGAACCCAAAATGGTTTTATAGAATCTTGGACACTAATTTAAACCTCGCGGTTTAAAATGGTGTTTATGTTATGTTAAGGGATAACTTGCCATGCTCTGCCAGTAACAGGAAACGCGTTATCATAATGGGCGCAGCTGGCAGAGATTTTCACAACTTTAACGTCTATTTTAGAGATAATGACGCATATGAAGTTATTGCCTTCACAGCCACTCAGATTCCAGGTATAGAAGGTAGAATTTACCCGCCTGAGCTTGCTGGCAAAAACTATCCAAAAGGCATACCCATATACCCAGAGGAAGACTTAGAGAGGTTAATAAGAGAATACAATGTTGATGAAGTTGTTTTCGCCTACAGCGATGTTTCACATGAATATGTCATGCATAGAGCATCCATAGCGCTAGCTAATGGAGCAGACTTTAGGCTAATGGGGCCAAAAACAACAATGTTAAAGGCTAACGTTCCAGTGGTGTCCGTTGGAGCTGTCAGGACTGGTTGTGGAAAAAGCCAGACCTCGCGGCAGATTGCAAAAATTTTGAAGGATAAGGGTTTAAACGTGATTGTGGTTAGGCATCCTATGCCCTATGGAGACTTACGGAAGCAGGTCTGTCAACGCTTCGCCACCCATGAAGATTTGGACAGACACGGTTGCACAATAGAGGAAAGAGAGGAATATGAACCCCATCTAGACAATGGGGTTATAGTTTACTCTGGAGTGGATTACGAGAAAATCTTGAGAGAAGCAGAAAAAGAGGCGGACGTTATTGTTTGGGATGGAGGAAACAACGACGTACCCTTCTACAAGCCTAACTTACACATAGTTGTAGCCGACCCTCACAGAGCTGGACATGAATTAACGTATCATCCAGGAGAAGCTAACCTTAGAATGGCGAACGTCGTCATAATAAATAAGGTTGACACAGCACCAGTGGAAAACGTTAACCACGTCAAGGAAAACATTAGGAAAGTGAACCCAAACGCTATTATCCTAGAAGCAGCATCACCGATAACAGCCGACACCCCGGAACTCATTAAAGGCAAACGTGTTTTAGTCATTGAAGATGGTCCCACATTAACCCATGGGGATATGCCCTATGGTGCTGCAACAATATTGGCTAAGCAGCTTGGCGCTAGCGAACTAGTGGATCCAAGACCTTATGCCGTCGGCTCTATAAGAGAAGCTTATGAGGAATACCCGCACTTAGGAGCCGTGCTTCCAGCATTGGGCTATGGTGAAAAACAGATAGCAGAATTGGATGAAACTATTTCCCACACTCCCTGTGACGTTGTCGTCATCGGAACTCCCGTCGATTTAAGGAGAGTTATAAAAATAAACAAGCCCACCGTTAGGGTGAAGTATGAACTGAAAGTTCTGGGGCCGACATCACTAGAACAGATTTTAGACAGATTTCTCGAGAAGGTGCCCAAGTGTGGAAAGTGAAGAAAAAGAGGTTTCAAGGGTAAAAGTAAGGTTCATAATCGAGGGCTTAGGTGAGGCGGAAGGCGAACTAATCCGTCATCTAGCTCCACGAACAGTTGAAATGGTTGTACGAAAACTTCCATTTGAAGGGAGGGCAGCTCTCTGGAAGGAGGAGGTTTATTTTGAAATACCAGTGAAAATGGGGGAGGAAAAGGCGAAAAGCGTTGTTGAAAAGGGCACAATAGCCTATTGGCCCATGGGAAGCGCCCTCTGCATATTTTATGGAGAATCCCAGCCATACAGTCCGGTAAATGTTCTTGGAAAAATAACTGGAAACCTTGAGATTTTCAGCAAAGTGAAAAGCGGCACAGTAATCAAAGTGGAAAAACTATAGGTAAACGCTTTCAGCCCAGCTCTTCAGCAGTCTTTCGCATTCTTCTTTAACTTCACGTTTTCTGCTTTTAGACTTTAAAGCCTCAAGAAACTCTATGCGCTTCTGAATAGAACGCCTTTCAGCCTCACCGCCAAAATACATTTTACCTTCAAGGTACTCCTTCATATGATTCGCCTTCTGAACGAATAGACTGGCAGCATCCACAGAGTTTGCAACGGCATATTTATTCGCCCAAATAATGGCTTCAGCCTCACGAAGTTGTGTGAAACCATCAATTTCGGATATTTCCCGAATGTAGGTTCGAAGAAAATCGTAATAGCCCGCTGTTTTAACGAGTTTAAGGGCTTCCCTCACTTTCTGCTTAAACTCAAAGCTTCCTTTAACTCTTAAACGATGCTTACAACTATTTCCAGTAAGCTCCTTTCTTTTGAGATCCTCTTCTGTTTGAATCCTTTCAGAAGGAGGCAACAAAAGTCTCCTCAAACAGAAG
>JAWBZV010000035.1:0-12564 GCA_038865865.1 Bathyarchaeia archaeon
CAGGTATGGTTACATATTCTTCATTTCTGGCTTTTGCTTTATACCCGAAACTCTTAGCCGAAAGGGACAGCAAAGATGTCACCGCCTCCTTGAAAACTGTTTTAATGCTTGCAATACCAATGGCGGCCGGGGCATTAGCTATACCTGACTCTTACCTCACAATTTTGAAGGTTGAATATGGAGAAGCTTGGCCGATACTGATGGTTTTGGCGGTCGACGGGCTCGTTGCAACGATTTCAACAATTTTCATCTATGTGCTCTACGGATTTGAAAAAATAGACGAGAAAGCGAAAATATCCTTTAGAGAGCTTGTTAAAAGTAGGCTATTTGTGGCCTTTTCTTTAACTTACATTCATTCAGCAATAACTCTTCCAGCAACCTTCTATATTTTAACAAATTACACAAGAAGCCAGCCTCTTCAGTCAGCGTTATGCGTTGCCGTTATAAATTCAGCTGCCCGTTTTGCCATGTTCCTTATTCTATACGTCATGGTCTGCGGGGTGACTGAAATAAAGATTCCATGGAGAAACATTGCAAAATACATTTTTGCCTCCGCCGTTATGGGTTTTGTTCTCTACCTGATCCCTCATCCGACTAGAATTTCCTTAACATTAGCTGTAACCGCCTTAGGTGGAATAATATATTTTGGGCTGCTTTTAGCTATAGACGGGGAAGCGAGGCTGCTGGTTAAAGCGGTTTGGCGGGAAATAGAGTCAAGGTTTAAAAGGGGGGTAGCCTAAGTGTTATCATCCCACAATTTATTGAAGAGTGTCTTAAGGGCTTTTATGAAGGCGTCATAGTTGGTCCAGAGGGCTGCAACCTTCTTTTTCCCATTTCCCTTTCTGATCAGCAAAAGCAGTTGCGTGTCATCTACCAGCAGAAATGTTGGCAGTCCCTCCACGCTTGAGCGCACATACCTGCTTTTTTTAAGCTTAGTTTTTTCTATGAAGAAACATGTTTTGGGAGAATAATTTGTCAAAAGCTGTACGTTCGTACCGTTTTTGGAAACTTTTTCCAGCGTGTCTAGGAAACCGGAATGGTAAAAGTTTGCAATATCGCATTCTGACACGAAAACCAGTATTTCTTTTTCAGCCTTGCCCAATAGCTCGTCCGCCTTAAGGCTTATCTGTTCTTCGCCCTCTAATATTTGGAAAACATCTCTTCTTTCAAGTTCCACCTCCGGCCTAGGGAGGGATAGCCAGAGGTTTATTAGACTCTCTCTTTTTTTCTCCAAAAGATTAAGTTTCATCCTCTTTGTTTCTATAAGTATGTCTAAGGCTCTTTCAAAGGGTGTTGCTATGAACTTTAAGGGTTTTTCGAAAACAGATGAAACTAGCCCTCGTTTTTCTAAATCCTTCAAGATCCTGTAGGTTTCAGTTCTGTGAAGAGATAGGGCCTCAGAAATTTCGCTTGCTTTGTGTTCTCCTGTTCTGGCGAGGTAAATGTAAACTTTTATTTCATTCTTTGATAACCCAAGCCCACGAAGTGCCTTCTCTATAGTCTCTATTGATTTAGTCGATCCCCTGTCAGCCTTAACAAATTTCCATAACCCGCTTTTTTCATCATAAAGTTTTATTATGCTTTCAGGCTTTTGAATGGATAATTCCAATTTAAACCCCTTTAATTCTATCTCCGAAATCGATTTTGATTCTGATATTTTACATTTCTGAATTCAAAATATGAACCTGAAATATAGTTTCGATTATTCGTTTCAATCTAGCAATTAATGTTGTATGTTTGAAAATATTTGGTGTTGATTTATGGAAGTGAAGATGCAAAAGTTTGTTTTAACTTGTCAGATTTATATCTGGAGGAGAGATTGAGGGGAACAACTCAAAAAACCACCGTGATAAGCTTCAGTTTGTCGTTTCTAGGACGCCGTAGAGCTTTCTTGGATCTTCGTATAACACGCCTTTGGCAACTAGAGCTTTTATAAGCCTATGGGCTTCGCTTTTGCATCGCGTCTTAATTCTTAGAAATTTCGTACGCCACCTATGGTTACAGGGTGTTGCGAAAGTTTTCGAGTTGTAGGCTTTAAGTTAGGAGTTCGGATAAAATGTTTAGCAGGGTGTTCTTGTCTTTAACTTTTTTTGCAAGAATTTTGCCGCTCGTGTAGATTCGTAGGTTGGTTTCCTTGAATGTTGCTTCATGAATTATGGAGGCTATGGATTTTTCCACTTTTGCCTTTTTAAGGATTTTCGCTAATGCCTCGTCTTTGTGCTCGTATTTAAGGAAAACTATGAAGTGTTTTTCTTCTCCGCACGTCTCCTCTATTCTTGAAATATATTTTTCGACGTTGGTCATTGGAGTTGCTCCACTTCCTTTAAAGCGTCAATGAACTTGTCTATTTCTTCTTTTGTGTTGTATATGTAGAAGCTTGCCCTGGCTGTGGAGGGTAGTTTTAGCCTTTGGTGAAGGGGTTGAGCGCAGTGGAATCCGCTTCTTATAGTGATGCCGTAGCTGTCGAGGAGAAGTGCGACATCGTGGGAGTCTAGGCCTTCAACGTTGAAAGGGATTATTCCACACCTTGCCGAGGGGTTTTCCGGGCCGTAAACTTTTACTTTTTGGCATTCTTGGAGGCGTTTTAGGGCGTATTGGGTCAATGCACACTCGTGTGTGAAGACGTTTTCCATCCCCAGCTTTTTTAGGTATTTTATAGCAGCCATTAAGCCTACTCCGCCGCCGATGTTGGGTGTACCTGCCTCAAACTTCCATGGCAGGGTATTCCATGATATCGTGCAGCGTCCCGATGTGGGGTTGTAAGAGACTTCTCGGATCATTTCCCCGCCTCCGTGGAAGGGCTCCATCCCGTCGAGGATTTCTTTTTTTGCGTAGAGTACGCCTATGCCTGTGGGCGCGAGCATTTTGTGGCCTGAGAAAGCTAAGAAGTCGACGTCTAAAGCTTGAGCATCAACTGGTGTATGGGGTACGGATTGGGCGCCGTCTACGAGCACTAAGGCGTTGTGGTCATGGGCGGCTTTTGCTATTCTTTTTACGTCGTTTATGGCGCCTGTCACGTTTGAGACTTGGGTTATGGCGACAAGTTTTGTTTTCTTGGTTATGGCTTGTTCCATGGATTCTTGGTTTAGGGTGCCGTTTTCGTTGATGTCTGCATATTTTATTTTAAACCCTTTTATTTTTGAAAGGATTTCCCATGGGACAATGTTGCTGTGGTGTTCCATAAGCGTCAACAGCACTTCGTCTTCTGGGTTTAGGTTTTTCAGACCCCACGAGTATGCGACGAGGTTTATGGCTTCTGTCGTGCCTCTCGTGAAGATTATTTCTTCTGAGCGTTTTGCGTTGATGAATTTCGCTGTTTCTTCACGGGCTTCCTCGTAGAGTTCTGTGGCTTCCTGGGAAAGCGTGTGAACGGCTCTGTGGACATTGGCGTTGTGCTTTTCGTAGAATTCTTTTACGGCTTGTATGACCTGTTTTGGTTTTTGGGATGTCGCCGCGTTGTCGAAGTATATTAGCGGGTGATCGTTTATTTTCCTTTTAAATATTGGGAAGTCTTCCCTCACCTTGTAGGGATCGAACATTATGTGCCCTCTTCTGGAAGTTTCATCCTCTTTTCCAGTCTTTTTGCAAGTTCTTCCTCTTCAAGGGCTTGTTTTTCTTCAAAAGTTAGGTCTTGGGGAAGCCACGCCGGTGTGGCTTGTTTATTTTTGTAGTAGGCTCTTATGGCTCTTCTTAGGGCGCCCACAGCTAGGACGCCGCAGTGGAATTTTACAGCTGGTAGTCCGCCTACATCTTCGGCTACGCTTTTCCATGAGATTTTCCACGCGTCTTCAAGCTTCAACCCTTTAATTTTTTCTGTTAGTATGCTTGAGGTAGCTATGTTTGCGGCGCATCCGTAGCTTTCGAAAGTGGCTTTTTCGATTACGTCTTGATCATTTATTTTTAGGTAGAAGGTTATCATGTCTCCACACATGGGGTTTCCAGCCACAGCTGATATGGTGGCATCCTCCATTTTTCCAAGGTTTTTGGGGTTTCTAAACAGTTCTATGATCTTTGGATTGTAGGGTAGGGGTGCGCGGGACATGTTATTCCACTCCTGTGGAGCCTGTTATCTGCCTTATTCTTTCAACGGCTTTGGGTATGGCTTCTAACGCGTAGTCTATGTCTTCTTCTTTGTGTTGGCGGGTTACTTTCATTAGGATGCTTCCGTGGGCCTCTTCGAATTTTCTCCCTATAGCTACAAGAACATGGCTTGGTTGGAGAACCCGCCTTGTGCATGCACTCCCGCTGGATACGTATACACCGTTTAGGCTTAGTTCTATGGTTAGGGCTTCGCCTTCACAGCGCAGGAAGCTTATGTTTGCGTTGTCTGGGGCTCTTTTTTCGCCTTTAGGCCCGTTTAGGCGTACATCTGGAATTTTCTCGAATATACCGTTTATGAGTTTGTCTCTGAGTTTGCGCATGTGGTTCACGTTTTCTTCAAAGTTTTGGAATGCCAGTTCGGAGGCTTTTGCAAACCCGACGATTAGGGGTGTGTTTTCTACGCCTGGCCAGAGTTTTTGGGTTCCAATCTGACCTTCTAGGATGCGTTCTATGTTTACGCCTTCTCTTGTGTATAGGGCGCCTGTCCCCCTAGGGCCTAGGATTTTGGCGCTGCTTATGGTGGCTAGGTCCACGTTTAGGGTTTGGACGTTGAATGGGATTTTTCCGTAGGCGTCTGAGGCGTCTGTGTGGAATATGGCGTCCACGTTTTTGCTTTTCACAATTTCTACAGCCTCTTTTATGGGTTGGATTGTGCCTATTTCATGGTTTACGGCGGATATACTCACCAGAACCGTTTCTTTGTCTACGGCTTCCGACAGCTTTTCAAGGTTTATGAAACCTTCACTGTCCACGGGGATTTTCGCCACCGAAAAGCCATATTTTGTGAGCATTTCAGCCACGTGCATTATGCTTAGGGGTTCAATTTCGGATATCACAATTTTTTTGCCTTTATCCCTTTTCTGGAGGGTTGTGCCTAGAAGTGCCAGGTTGTTGGCTTCTGTTTCGCCGGGCGTGAAGTTAACATCCTCAGGGTTTTTGCAGCCTAGAAAACTTGCGATTTTTTGGGCTGACTCCATTATAGCTTCGAAGGCTTCCCATCCCGGTTTATGGGTTAATGTTGGGTTGCCATAGGCGCGTTGGTTGAAGTATGGCAGCATGGCCTCCAATATTTCTTGGGGAACTATGCTTGCGTTTTCAATGTCTAGGTATACCTCCCTTCTTAGGCCTTCATGGGCTTTTAGAAGTTCTTTAACGTTTTCAACCATACCCTTTCAAGTCCTCTAATAGGCTATAAAGGCTTAAGCTTATAGAAAAGGCATTTGGCTAGACGCGGGACGTAAAGTCATACTTGTGGCTGTTCACCCTTAACAAATACACTACCCCCTATATAGAATTTAGACTTGTTTTTAGGCCTTATTTTTCCCATCCCTCCAGACTTTCAAATTGGGCAGATTCGGTCATTTTTGATTCGCGGCGCGTCGAGTCAACTTAAAACACCTTAACGCAATTAGTAAAGCGAAGGGAATAAAGCCAACGCTCCGTCGACGTCTTATATATTAATTACTTCCTTGTTGACCATTTAAAACGCGTATTTAAGCATCGAAGAAAGGATAGGTTCGCCCCTTGAAGGAAAATTCGGATACGCCGAGAACAATCATAAAATTAAAGCAAAGAGTGGAACCAGCCTGTTTAATTAATGTTTTGGGAATATTGTTTTATAGCGGATGTTCTTTTCATGGTTGTTTATGGCTAGAGCGATAGGCGGCGATGGTTTCGCCGGGTCTTTGGGATTTTTGTTGGCATCTTGCTTTATGGTGCAGATGCTTGTTGGGTTTGTGGGTTTAGCTGTGCCCATTTACGCCGCGGGCATGGGGGCTTCGCCGTTGCTTGTGGGGGTTATTGGCGCTATGGGCGGGTTAACTTATTCTTTCATGCCTCTTGTTGCGGGTTTTCTGTCCGATAGGGTTCGGAGGAAAAGCCTTTTGCTTGCAGCTATGCTTGTTTATGGTTTTGCATGCATCATATACCTTCTAACTCAAACTCCAGACATGCTTATTCCAGTGAAGGTGGTGGAGTGGATCGCCGTTGCCACCTTTTGGCCCTCAGCCGAAGCCCTTCTTGCGGAGCTAAGCCAAGACAGGATTGAGCGCAACCTGCGCAGGTTTAACCTTTCATGGGGCTCGGCAACCATAATCGGACCCATAATAGGCGGAGCCCTAATAAGCCTTTTAGGCGTAAAAACGCCCTTCACAGTTTCCGCGGCAGGCTCCTTTATACTAGCCCTCACTTCAGCCGCAAAAATAAAGGAGCCGCCAAAAGGCGACCTAAAGCTTAAACATGAAGCAGGCCAGCCTGAAAACCATGGCAGTAAAGAATCCATTATCCCCGCAGTGGTCGCAATAATCCTCTTCGCGTTCATAGGCGGCGTAATATACAACCTTTTCCCAGCCCAAGCCACAGGCCTAGGCATACCAGCCTACGAAATCGGCTTAATAATGTTTGCAAACGGCCTGTTTAGGCTTTTAGCTTTCACCCAAGCCTACAAAGTCGAGGCGAAGATTGGTAGAACCCGCGTGTTTTTGACTGGTGCGTTGACGCTTGCAGCGGCTTCAGCCTTAACGGCAGCAAGCTCCACAACGCTTTTGTTCGCTTCGGCCTTCGCGATTTTCGGCTTTGGAATGGGCATGCTTTACGCCTCGTCTATAGCCCACATCCTAAAAAGCCGAAGCCATGCGAGGGGGTATGCCGCCGGAATCTTTGAAAGCCTTCTAGGCGTGGGAACACTCCTAGGCTCATCGACGGGCGGAATGGCTTCAGAATACTACGCCCAGAACGCGCCATACATCCTATGCCTGCTCCTAAGTTTGGCTGCAGCCCTATACCACTCCATAAGCCTCCTTAAACGCAAAGGCAAATAAAACGCGCTTTCACGCAACACTTTAAATCCGCGCCAAACGCTATTTTGCAGTAAAAGGCATAAAGGCGTGTAAAAGGGTGAAGATAGCAGAGCTGCCGGTTCCAGAACCCGTCAAAGAAGTGCTAATCAAGGCTGGGATTGTTGAGCTCTACCCACCTCAAGAAGAGGCAATAAAAGCTGGAGCCCTCGAAGGGCGAAACCTTGTCTTGGCAAGTCCCACAGCTTCGGGAAAAACGCTTGTCGCCGAGCTCTGCGCCCTAAAACACGTTTTGGAAAAGGATGGGAAAGTCATTTACTTAACGCCTTTAAAGGCTTTGGCCAGCGAAAAATACGAGGAGTTTAAAAAGTATTCAGCCATAACCAAGCCTGATGGGAAACGTGTAAGTGTAGGCATATCCACAGGCGACTATGACAGTTCAGACCCGTGGCTTGAACGTTATGACATCATTGTAGCCACAAACGAGAAGGTGGACTCGCTTTTGAGGCATAAGGCCAAATGGATGGACGATGTTACACTGGTGGTTGCGGACGAGGTGCACCTGCTCAACGAGGCTGAAAGGGGTCCAACGTTGGAGGTTGTATTGGCAAGGCTTATGCAGACAAACCCAGACCTCCAGATTCTGGCTTTAAGCGCCACAATAAACAATGTTGAAGAAATCGCAGGCTGGATTAAGGCAGACCATATAACCACAGAATGGCGGCCCATAACCTTGAAAGAAGGCGTATTATTACACAATGAAATCCAGTTCAAAGACGGAGACGCCAAAAAAATAGAGAAGGAAACAGGCAACCCAGCATTAAACTTGGCTCTAAACACAGTTAAAACAGGCGGGCAAGCCCTCATATTCACGTCAACGAGAAAAAACGCAGTTACAGCAGCAAAAAAGGCCGCTCCCAAAATCGCCGAAGTCCTATCAAAGCCTTTAAAGCGGGCTTTGGAGCGAGAGGCTGAAAGAATTTTGGCAGCAGGCGAAAAAACAAGGATAAGCGAATTCCTTGCAGAGCTTGTGAAGTGCGGGGTTGCTTTTCACCACGCAGGCCTAGGCGGAGCCCACAGAAAACTCATAGAAGACGCGTTCAGAGCTGGGAAAATCAAGGTTTTAACAGCCACGCCCACGCTGGCCTTCGGTGTAAACCTCCCAGCAAGAACCGTAATAATTCAGGATTACCGCCGCTACGAGCCGGGTTACGGCTATTATCCCATAAGCGTTCTGGAGTACAAGCAAATGTGCGGGCGAGCCGGAAGACCAAAATACGACAAAATCGGCGAAGCTGTGCTTGTCGCAAGAACAGCCGACGAAGCCGACTACCTCATGGAAAGCTATGTGCTCGCAAAACCCGAGCGCATCTGGTCTAGGCTTGCTGTTGAAAGAATTTTAAGGGTGCATGTGCTTGCCACCGTAGCGGCTGACTACGCCCACACAGAACCAGGCATATACGAGTTTTTCAGCAAAACCTTCTACGCCTACCAATACGACATAAGCGCAATAAAAACTGTCATAGCAAAGATTCTTAAGTACCTTTACGACGAGGAAATGATAGACGTTATGGGCGAAAAGATATACGCTACAAGGTTTGGAAAACGCATAAGCGAACTCTACATAGACCCGGTTTCGGCGGTGGTGATCCGCGACGCGTTAAGGCATAAGCCCGCCGTCCTAACAGATCTAAGCCTCCTCCACATGATCACCCACACGCCTGACATGCGTCCCATCATGAGACCTTCTACGCGGGAACTAGACGAAATAGCTGTTTTCGCCGAAGAACATAGAGAAGAGTTTCTGACACCTGTGCCCAACGAGTGGGAAGACCGCATAAACTATGAAGAGTTCTTAGGCGAAGTGAAAACAGCAATGGTGCTTAAAGCATGGATTGAGGAAGCTAGCGAGGACGAAATAATAGAACGCTTCCGAGTTCAGCCCGGCGACCTCTATAGACTCGTTGAAAACGCAAAATGGCTGTTGTACGCCACAAACGAGCTTGCAACCCTCTTCGGCAACAAGGAGGTGCAACCCCTAACCCTTGAGCTTATGGAGAGGGTGGAGAAAGGCGTCAAAAAAGAGCTTCTGCCTATAGTTAGACTGGAGGGCGTGGGCAGAGTCCGAGGCCGCATCCTATACAATGCGGGATACAAAACCATAGAAGACCTGAAACATGCGCATCTTGAGGACTTGATGAACCTTCCCCTCATAGGGCCAAAACTAGCCAAGAAAATAAAGGAGCAAGTTGGCGGCCTCGTTAAAAAGGAGACATGGGAAAAACTTGAGAAAGGCGAGGAATGGAAACAGAAAGCCCTAACCGAGTACTAGGATGGTTTTAGACGATGCCTCGGCTTCTGCGCTCTTCTAGAGTTTTTTGCACCATAAACTCCACTTGCCTTAAGGCTGTGCCCAAATAGTTTCGGGGGTTCAAGGACTCTTCAACCTCTTTTTCGCTTAAGTGGCGACGAATCAAAGCGTCTTCCAAAAGCACTTGCTTAAATGGCCGTTTTTCGGATTCGCTTTTAATGGCCAGTTTCCGCAGTAGCTCGTGGGCTTCTTGGCGGCTAAACCCCTTACGGGTTAAGGCCATCATGACGGCTTCAGACATGGCTCTGCCTTGGGTTATCTCCATGTTTTTAAGCATTCGCTCTTCGTCTACATGCAAACCTGTCAGAACGTTGCATATCAAGAAAAGCATGTAGTCCACGAGGATGCATGCTTCTGGGAGGATGAAACGTTCCGCTGAAGACTGGGTTAAGTCCCTCTCATGCCAAGTCACAACGTTCTCTAGGGCGGGAACCGTTAGGCTTCGAACGATCCGGGCTAAGCCGCAAATCCGCTCGCAGATTTCAGGGTTCCGCTTGTGGGGCATGGTGGAGCTGCCCACCTGTTTTTCAGCTTCGAAAGGTTCCGCCAGCTCGCCTATTTCAGGCCTCTGCAGCTCGCGGATTTCCGTTGCAAAATTCTCAAGGCTTGAGGCGATTAGGGCTAATAGGCATACAAGCTCGGCGTGGCGATCCCTTTGGACAATCTGCGTGGAAATGTCCACCGGCTTAAGACCAAGCCGCTTCATGACAAGTTCCTGAATGCGCATGGCGTTTTCACCCAAACCTGCCTGCGTGCCCACTGCGCCGCTTATTTTTCCAACACAGACGCGTTCTCTACACTGCCCAAGGCGTTCAATGTGCCGCGAGATTTCCCTCATCCAAACGGCAAACTTGAAGCCCAAGGTTATGGGCAAGGCGTGCTGTCCATGGGTTCGGCCTATCATTAAAGTCTCCTTATAACGCTGCGCCTTTTCCATCAAGATTTCTTCAAGGGCGTTCAGCCTCTTCTCAATGAGCTCAAGGGCCTCTTTAAGCTGTAACGCGTTTGCAGTATCCACAATATCATAGCTTGTTGCGCCCATGTGGACGTAGGCGCCGCTTGGACCGCTTGCTTCGGCTAAAGCCCTCACAAGCGCCATAACATCATGCTTAATCTCCCTTTCAATCTCTTTTACGCGGCTAAGCTTAACGTGTGTCAGCGAGGCGGCAGCCATAATTCGTTCAGCGTCCCCGCGGAGTATGTTGCCAACCTCAGCATGCGCCCAGGCTAACGCAGCCTCCACGTCCAGCATCTTTTGAAGGCGGTTTTCCTCCTCAAAAATACGCCGCATTTCGGGAGTTCCGTAACGTCCAGTGTCGATGGGGAGTATAGGCAAAGCCTAGAACCTCCGCAGAAAGGTAAGGGACGATTAAGCATTAATGCTTTCTGTTGGGCAATTCTTTAGACTTCAGCGTTCCAGTCCACCTCCACATCCGCAGGGGCTGCATGGGTTATCGCTATGGTTATGTGAGTTGCGTTTCTGAAGCATACGTAGGCGCCGGCAGCAGCCTCACTTCTTCCCGTTACAAAAACAGTTTTAGGAACGCCTATAAGCGAATGCGCCACAGTTACGTTTGTGCTTCCAGCGGGTATTGTGGCTGTTCCACTGTTTCGACTTTTCTGCCCGTTCAAAGTATTAACAATCATGTAGGTGTCGTCGGGGTTTAACGCTCCCGCAATGGTGATGTTCTCCCACATGTGAAGTTCGTAGCGGTTTATGCTGCCATTCACTAAACGTAGTCCGGCTTTATCCGCGGGGTGGCCCAAAGTTTTTCCTCGAATGTAGCATCCAGCTGGACAGTGAGCCTCATCGCCTATCTCTATCCCGTAGTGGCTATTGTTGAAGAAAACGCCGTCCAAATAGACGTCGTTATGTAAGACTATGACGACGCTTTGATTGTTGCTTTCAGACACGATGTTTGTGAACATTACTTGGGCGTCTATGTAAAAGCCTGCTTCCCCATTCCCGTAGGCGTGAAGGTTTGCTCCTTGACATGCGCCGCCTCCCCAACATGCAAAGCCCACAAGCCGATTACAATAGAGGAGGATGTCTGTCAAATAGCTGTCGTGTGGTCCAAGCATCCGCCAGCCTCTGCCGTCGTTAAAACATGAGCGCACGTTTGAAAAAATTCCCTCCATCGCCTCGTCTGGGCTGCCCACCGCCGGGCTTGTGCTCCACTCAGTCCATACGCCATCCTCTTTACAATTGTATACGGTGACGTCCTTCAGAGTTATTCTCTTACCATACAGTTTAAGGCCGAAACCCCTTGACTGCTTAGCCTTATTTCCATCAAGCGTCAAGCCTATAATTTCCACATCTACAACCCCGCCCGTCGAGTTTGTGCCAGCTAAATCGTCAAACCCTTCAGACTTTATCGCCGCATCTATGTTGGCGTAATCGCTCACAGCCACTTTGCCCAAAAACTCTAAGATAGTGTAGGATCGTACAATGATGGGGTTGGAGATGACGAAATCGCCCATTAAAAGAACTTTTTCCTTCCATGTCCTCCCCACAGTTAAGGAGTCTATAGCCGACTGAATAACAAAGCTAGCGTTGGTTCCGCTGAAACGAACCCCAGAAGAGTCCGCAGCATAGTAGTAGGGGCCTTCACGCCAAACTACAAATGACGCCCCTATCGGGAGATTCCTTTGCCTAATAATAGTGTGAAGGGAAAACACTAAAAATCCAATTATAATAAGCTGGAGAAAAATGACAGCAAGAAACACTTTTTTCAACTTTTCCATCAACAACACCTTCCAAACTCTAAACCAACCAGAAAGCACTCTTTGCTTTTAATTTTAATGCCCCGAACATGTTGGCCTGCGAAGGGTTCAAAAGACATATTAGGAGAAAATTCACAAGGGAAGATGCGGGGGGTTCGTTATGAACGAGACTATTAGGGTTATTAAGAGCAGAAGAAGTATTAGGAGGTTTAAGCCTACGCAGATACCCGACGCAGAGTTGCAGGAGATTTTAGAATGCGCCATACACGCGCCAAGCGCCATGAACCAGCAAAAGTGGCACTTCACCGTAATCCAAAACAGGGACGTGCTTAATGAAATGGTGGACGTAATGCGGGAGAACATGCTCAACTCGGGGATAGAGTTCTTGGCTAGCAGGGCTAAAGACCCAAACTTTAATCCCTTCGGCGGCGCCCCAACAGTAATCCTTGTGACGGGTGATAAAAGGGCCCGTTTCGTCGAAGTTGACTGCGCCCTAGCCGCAGAAAACATCATGATTGCAGCTGAGGCTCTAGGTTTAGGCTCCCACATCATGACATCAACCGAACTTATTTT
>JAWBZV010000036.1:0-11961 GCA_038865865.1 Bathyarchaeia archaeon
AGGACGCTCCATCGTCATGTTGGCTAAACTTCCCGTAGAAGTCCCCGCGTTTTTCGTTGATAGACAATGTGGCTCTTCGATGACAGCGATACATCTTGGAGCTATGGAGATTATGACTGGAAATGCGGACATAGTGATAGCAACTGGGATGGAGCATATGACCCATGTCCCCATGGGAGACAATCCATACATCAGTCCACCAATGACCCTTGTCGAGAACGAAGAGTACAGAAAAATGTACGAAATGGATGTAGGCTTTGTAATGGGGTTCACCGCTGAAAGACTTTTCAAAGAAGCCTCCGCCAAATATGGAATTACCAAAGATGATATGGATCTTTGGTCACTGAGGAGCCATCAGCTCGCAACAAAAGCACAACAAGCTGGCTATTTTGACGGGGAAATCTTACCGATACCCCTAACCAATCCTGATGGAACCACAGAGATTATAGATAAAGATTTAAGCGTTCGGCCTGACACGACGCTGGAAAAAATTCAGAGTCTTCCACCAGCATTCGTCGAGGGAGGAGTTATAACGGCTGGGAATTCCTCACCGCTAAACGCTGGAGCCTCATGCATAATGTTAGCATCTGAGGAAAAAGCGAAGGCTTTGGGCTTAGAGCCTTTAGCAACCATAAAATCCATGGGATGGGCTGGCGTTCATCCAGCTGTTATGGGAAAGGGCCCCGTTCCAGCAAGTCGCATAGCACTTAAACGAGCAGGTCTTGACGTCAAGGACATTGATTTTTGGGAAATAAACGAAGCCTTTGCCATAGTCACGCTTTGGTGCATAAAAGAACTCGGAGTGGATCCAGATAAGGTTAATGTTAAAGGCGGGGCCATCGCGATTGGGCATCCCCTAGGCGCCACCGGAGCGAGGCTTGTCGGAACTTTGGCAAGAATATTAAATATTGAAGGCGGACGATATGGATTGGCAACAGCTTGTATTGGCGGAGGACAAGGAGTAGCAACCGTGATCGAAAAAGAATAACCTCCATTTTTCGATTTGATTTTATATACGCTGGGGCATGTTGTGTGCTAAGGTGGAGAAAAATCGGAGAAAATTCTATAGCAATTAACGTTGGCAAAGAGTACAACGGAAAACCATACTATTGGACGACTTTTTACTACTATGATGGACTCATAATAGACACCGGTTGCCCTCACACAGCGAATGAAGCCGCAGAGTTTGTAGATAATATGAAGTTAGACGTTAAAGCCATCCTTTTAACTCATTATCATGAAGACCACAGCGGCGGTGCATACTTGCTTAAGGACAGATTTAATGTAGAAGTCTTTGCACCGGAGGAATCCTTAGAAGTTCTTGCAAATCCGCAGGAAGTTCCGGCGTACCGAAAAATTGTTTGGGGCCAACCAAAACCAGTTAAGGCGTTGCCCCTTAAGAAAGAACTGAAAATTGATGAAAGCATCATTAGGGTAATTGACACTCCGGGACATAGTTTTGATCATGTATCAATACTCATCGAACGCAACTTGTTTGTCGGCGACCTAGTAACAAATGTCAATCCAGTAATTATAATGAAAGAGGAAGACTCTATAGACGTTATAAATTCGCTTAAAAAAGTCTTGAAACTAGAGTTCAATAAGGCTTATAGCGGACACGGAATCTGGAAGAAAAACGATGTGAAAAATACCTTAAACAACATGTTGAAACTTAAAGAAAAGGTAGAAGCTCTACACAGAAATGGATTGAGCATTAACCAAATTGTGGAAAAAGTATTCCCTAATCCCCCTGAGAAGGTCCTTCAAATGGAAGAAGTAAGCGATGGAGAATGGTCCAGAAGAAACCTTATAGAATCCCTTTTGGGAATGAGGCATAAAGCTAACAAAGGCATTTAAGTGAAGCTTTAAAACATAAAAGAAGAGGTGAAGACGATGATCGAAAATGACTTCTTAAGCACGCAAGAAGAGATTGAACTCAGAAAGGAAATAAAAGAGTTCGTGAAGAGCATAGACCCAGAACTTTTAAGAAAAATGGATAGAAACGAAATAGACTACCCCTTTGAATTCTTACACAAGGCGGCTGAAAGGAACCTTTTAGGACTCCGCTTCCCAAAGAGATATGGTGGAAGAGAACTCTCCTGGACGGCTGAAATGGTAGCCTTAGAGGAAATAGGTGTTCTCGGGATGGGACTTGGATGTAGCTATGCAATGGTCAGCATAGTTGGAGAAGCCTTAAACAAGTTTGGAACCGAGAAGCTAAAAGAAAGATTTCTGAAACCAATAATTAAAGGAGAAAAACTAGCCGCAGAAGGCCTTACAGAGCCAAGGGGAGGAAGTGACTTTTTTGGAACAACAACGAAGGCCGAGAAAAAGGGAAATAAATGGATAATTAACGGAGAAAAAAGATTTATTGCTGGAGGCAAGGTCGCAGATTTCTATCTAATTTACGCAAGAACAGATCCCCATGCCCCTGGACATAAAGCACTGACAGCATTCATAGTCGAGAGAGAAATGGGTGTGGAGGTTGGAGAAGTCTACAATTTACTTGGATTCAGGGGCATGGGAACTGCCAGAATACTATTCAAAAATGTTGAAGTTCCAGATGACTATAGGATTGGAGAGATAAACGGAGGGGCAGCGGTTTTCAACCGAATGATGATTCCGGAAAGGCTGACTTCTGCAGCGGGAGCTATTGGAGCTGCAAGGGCAGCGCTTGAAATAGCGATAAAATATTCGACACAAAGGAAGGCTTTTGGAATGCCTCTACGAAGCTTTCAAGCTATAAACTTTAAGGTGGCTGAAAGCGTCATGAAACTTGACGCAGCAAGAGCGCTGGTCTACACAGCCGCCAAGGCTGCTGATGCGTTAGACAGAGGGTTGCCTGTTGATCCCCGACGCCTAGTTAGTGAAGCAAAGTGTTTTGCAACGGATATTGGTTGGGAAGTTGTTAATACCGCGATGCAGATTTTAGGTGGAATAGGTTACACTCAAATATACCCTATTGAAAGACTCCTGAGAGATATGAGGTTGGCTCCGATTTGGACTGGAAGTAACGAAATAATGAAATTGCTTATTCAACATGAAGCCTATAAAATGATGGAAATGCCTTCAAGAGACAGAGATGTTGAAATGGACGCAATGGAATGGTATAAAAAGGTCGAAAAAGTATTCGAGTAATTAACTTCTAAAATAAATGTCACATAGAGGAACTTTCCACGAAATATATTTATTGGAACCATCATTTCCTAGATAATCCAAAAGTCTACTAGGGCTGCTGAAATGACAAAAGAGATTAAGAAAACGGAAGAATTAAAATGCTTTTTCGAACCAGAAAGCGTGGCCGTTGTAGGAGCCTCGCGCAACCCTCTTAAGTATGGCTATTCACTGTTAAAGAATCTCCTTGATTTAGGGTTTAATGGAAGAATTTATCCCGTTAATCCTAATGCAGAAGAAATTTTGGGTTTAAAGGCATATCCTCGAGTTACCGCCATAAATGATAAACTAGACCTTGCTATTATAATTGTGCCGGCGTATAAAGTTCCCGAAGTAATGCGAGACTGCGCAGAAAAACGTGTTAAAGGAGTAGTTATTTGTTCATCGGGTTTCCGTGAAACCGGTGAGCATGGAAAGAAGCTTGAAGATGAAGTTGTCGCCATAGCAAGGAAAGCGGGAATCCGTGTGATAGGTCCGAACACAACGGGCATTCTAAACTCTGCAAATAATTTTACCACTTCATTTGTGCCTCTCCCGAAGTTTAAGAAGGGGAACGTAGCTTTTGTTGCCCAAACAGGATTATTTGCCGCTGCTGCATTTTGGTGGATAATATCCACACAGCCCTTCGGTGTAAGCAAGATAGTAGGACTTGGAAATAAATGTGATGTAGATGACGCTGAGGTTCTTGAATACCTTGCAGAGGACGCTGACACAAAAGTTATTGCCATTTATATGGAAGGCGTTAAAGATGGCAGAAAACTGTTTAAAACATTCAAGGAAGTTTCAAGAATTAAACCTATTATAGTGCTCAAATCTGGCAGAAGCCCCGCCGGTGTCAAAGCCTCCCTATCTCACACGGGCTCTCTAGCTGTCAGAGACGAGATTTTTGACGCTGTTTGCAAACAAGCCGGTATCCTACGAGTGGAGGGAGACCTCGACGAATTGTTAGATGTCACAAAAGCCTTTGCCTTACAACCGTTACCAAAGGGGAATAGAGTCGCCGTCGTTACGGTTACCGGTGGAGGGGGGGTAATAGCAGCTGACAAATGCGCGGAGCATGGTTTAGAGTTAGCCTTACTCTCAGAAGAAACTATGGAAAAAGTGAAGCGAAACATGCCGTCATGGGCTAACGTCGGTAATCCTATTGACATTGAACCATTATTTGAAACCGTTGGACCTGAAGAGGGTATAAAAATAGCTGTCGAAGCTGCCCTAAAGGATAAAAACGTGGCCAGCATAATCCTAATTTTAGTAGCCGTCCCAAGGCTTATCCCTTATTTTGAAATTAAAAGGGCCGTTACATACTTGAAGGAGAAAAATGTTGAGCGAAAGCCCATTCTAGCCTACCTTCTTGGATATAAGGAAACTGTTGACTCTTGGGCAATGCAGCTCGAGGAGGAGGGGATACCAGTATACTCTTCAATCGAAAGATGCGTTAAAGCTTTAGGGTGTTTATGGAAGTATAGGATGTATAGATTAAGGGGGAGATGAGAATTTCATGGCTTTTCTTCTATACCTGCAAGAGCTTTGGCAAGCTTCTTTTTAAAATCCAGATCCACCATCCGCTCAATCATTATTTTCTGCGCTTGAGGAGAACCAGCCCCATGCATTGACTCTGTCCTATAGCTAACAGCGCCTAAACCCATACAGAGATTTTCTATTAATCTGAAAATTCTCAGCCTATACTCAGTTGGCACTTTATCTACACCTTTTAAATATTTCTGAATATACTTGCCGATTTTCGGATGTTTTAAGTCTTTCTCCGAAGGAGCTGTTACGATTAGTCCTCCGGCTATGTCCTCTGCTAGCCGCGCTATTTCATAAGGAAATCTCGTTACATTAAGTTTGCATGTATTCGCCAAAAGAATGTTAACCAAATATGTTCCTGAAGGTGTTCTGTAGCCTTCCGCAGAACATGCTATTCCACAAGCGTATAGCGTTTCATTTAGGTGATTCATTTCAACTATTTTATCCCTTATGTGGGAGGCCTTTTCAACTCCATTATACTCCGCTATGGTGGCAGCTGCTCCGATAAGAACGTCGCCAACACCAGTTTTACATCCGCCGTAGCTCTGCCTATGGTATGCAGCAAATCTCTCAACTAAAGCTGTAGTAAACTCGTATTCTTCAGCCATGAAAACCCTTTCCCATGGAACAAAAACGTCATCGAATATTACCATTGCTTCTTGTCCACCATACTTAATGTTTCCCACGTCCATTTTTTCCCTTTCAAGTTTTCTGGTATCACATGATTGCCTGCCATAGACATATATTATCCCCCTTGTATCGCTTGGAACAGCAAACGACACAGCGTAGTCCTTGTCCCTTTCTGACATGGTCCTTGTTGGCATTACGATTATTTCGTGGCTATTTACAGCCCCCGTTATATGGACTTTTGCACCCCTTACAACAATGCCGTCGTCCCTTTTCTCAACAATCCGTAGATACAGGTCCGGGTCCACCTGCTGACTTGGCGGAAAGTTTCTATCTCCTTTAGGGTCCGTCATTGCCCCACAGCAGAATAAATCATTCTGCTGAACATACTTCAAGAATTCTGTAAACCTTTTATAGTACTCGGTTCCAAGTTTTTGGTCCATTTCATATGTTACACTTGACAAAGTGTTTATGGCATCCATACCAACACATCTTTGAAAACATGTGCCAGTTTTTTGACCCAGAACCCTTAGCAATTTCACTTTTTTAATAAGGTCTTCAACACTTCGATGAATATGGTTAAACCTATTAATTCTCTCTCCAGTTATGTGAGATTCAGCTGTTGCAAGATTTACATAACGAGGGTCGTGGGCTATGTCATAAGTCTCTGCGGCAGAGTTGATTGAAGGCCTTATAATTGGATGGTCAACCGGATTTTTCACTTCCTCTCCGAGAAGGAAGACCCTAATCTTCCTTTTGCGTAAACTCTCCATATACTCTTTCCCAGTTTTCAGCACCATTTTTTAAAATCCCCAATAATACTATTCAATGGACGATTTTAAGCTTATTATGGCTTAACTTAATTCTAAAAGATTTCAGAAAATATTAAAGCAACTGTAACTCTAGAAAAGGGAACGTCGCTACGTTCCTTCTGGTCTAGTGAATTCGTATGTAAGTCGCCCATTAGGTGTGGTTTTGGCCATTAGTTTAGCTTTCATACCGACTTTAACTTCTGAAAGCTTAAAGCCTGTTAGCCATGCAAGCACTCTGACCCCTTCAGGCAACATGCCGATGGCTACCGTATAGGGTTTTTCCTGTTGGAATGTCGTTGGTCTTACGACAACATGTGTAAAGGTTTCTATTGTCGCGTCATTGCTAAGTTGAACCCATTCCATGTCCGAAGACAAACAATTTGCACAGTCAGCAGATGGAGGGAAGTATAGTTTTCCACATTTTTTGCATTTTGTAGCCAGAATTTTCCCTTCTTTTAAGCCTTCCCAAAACTTTAGCGTCTTGCTTATCGGTATATCATGTACGATTTTTACCTCTCTTGATTTTATCGAGGGCATCGATGCCAAAATCATCATCTCCTCAAAATTGTTACATAACAGTAATGCCCCGTGCCTCCAACGTTATGAGCAAGGGCTATATAGTTTTTCATGGGTACTTGTCTGCTTCTCTCGACAGCTTCCTCTCTAAGCTGCTTTGTCAGTTCATATATCATTGCGCAACCCGTTGCACCTATAGGATGCCCCTTTGCTTTTAGGCCTCCATCCACATTAACCGGAATTTTTCCGCCTATTTCAGTTTGCCCTTCCCTTACCAGTTTAGCTCCTTCGCCTTTCTTGCAGAACCCTAGATCTTCATAGGCCATTATTTCGGCTATTGTGAAACAGTCGTGAACTACTGCAACGTCAACTTGGTCTGGTGTTACTTTGGCCATCTCATAAGCTCTATGAGAAGCTAGAACACTTGCCTCTAATCCCACGTAATTCAGTCTTTTACTCATATTAGCTGTTCCAGAGGCGTACCCTATTCCTGCAACCCAAACAGGCGTATCAATTTTAAGTTCCTTGACTTTTTCTTCTGATGCAAGAATTATTGAAGCTGATCCATCCGTTACGGGGCAGCAATCATAAAGCTTTAAAGGCGCTGCTATAATCATAGATGATAACGCATCATCAACTGTTATCCTGTTTTGAAAATGTGCTATAGGGTTCATCGACGCATACTTATGGTTTTTAACAGCAACCAATGCTAGGTCTTCCTCTGTCGTTCCATACCTGGCCATGTGTGCAGTTGCATATAGAGCGTAGTAAGCAGGGAATGTCAAGCCAAAGTTATGGAACTCCCACAAGTAGTATCCAGCTCTTCCAATCCATTCCATCATAGTCGGTGTATCAATCTCCCTCATTTTTTCAATGCCTAAAGCACCAGCTATTTCAGCCTGCCCGCTTGCCACAGCCCAGTAAGCCATCGAAAACGCCGCGCTTCCACTTGCACATGCAGCTTCACATCGAGCCAGTCCTGCACCCGTTAGTCCACAATATTCGGCTGAAACTACTGCTGGAAGAAGTTCTTCATACCATGCACCAGCTCCTGTAGATCCAACTGCAACGAATTCTATGTCCTTTGGCGCTATCCCGGCGTCCTCAAGTGATGATTTAAAGGCTTCAAAGGTAAGTTCAGCCACGTTCACATCGTTCCTCACACCAAATTTAGAGCATCCAACTCCAATAATTGCCACTTTCCTCATGGGCGTCACTTCCTTTCTGAGCATATAAATTAAAAAAGGGGGTGTCTACTTGCCTTTAAACTGAGGCTTCCGTCTTGACATGAAGGCTTCTACGCCTTCCATCAAGTCCTCTGTAGAGAAAGTTAAGCCCATGTATGCCGCTTCTAGACGTAGTCCGACTTCCAGCGGAACCTGCGTTCCGAAGTTTACGGCGTATTTAGCATATTTAAGTGCTACAGGTGGTCCTTCGCTTAATTTTTTAGCCAAGTCACGAGCTTCGTCCTTAAGCTTCTCGTAGTTGACGACTTTGTTGACTAAGCCTATTTTCAAAGCCTCGTCGGCTTTGATTCTATTCCCTAACATGACTAATTCTTTCGCTTTTGCAAGCCCAACAACTCTGACGAGCCTTTGGGTGCCACCCCATCCCGGTATAAGTCCTAAGTTTATTTCGGGGCTTCCAAGTTCCGCATGTTCCGCCGCTATCCTAAAGTCGCAAGCAAGAGCGAGCTCTAAGCCTCCGCCTAAGGCAAAACCATTGATCGCTGCGATAACGGGTTTTGACAGTTGTTCTATTTTGCTGAAAACGCTCTGTCCAAGTCTAGAAAACTCCTCGGCGGTTACCGGTGTTGCTTTTGGAAAAGCTGTAACATCTGCTCCTGCGCTAAAAGCTCTGTCTCCTTCGCCGGTTATGATGATGCATCTTATTGAGGGATCTCTTTCAGCCGTATCCAATGCGTCTAAAAGTTCCTGCATAAGAACGTCGTTGAGGGCGTTAAGCCTATGTGGTCTATTTAGAATAATCCATAAAATGCTATCTTCCCTCTCTATCTTTAGCGTTTCGTATACTTTGCTCATAGCCCATTCACCAAACCGTTTTGGAGAACTTATAATTCATTTATAGGAAATTTAAAACTTTCTTAGGAGGTACTTGAGGACTGTAAGTTTTTGGATTTCACTTGTACCCTCATAAATCTCAGTTATCTTTGCATCTCTATGGTATCTTTCAACACGGTACTCACCTAGGTAGCCATATCCACCCAGTGTTTGAATAGCAAAGTCTGTTGCCTCCATCGCCACGCGACTTGCATAATGCTTGGCCATGGCTGTTGCCATCGGATCCATTTTTCCAACATCTACTAGCCAAGCAGCCTTGTATGTTAGGAGTCTAGCTGCCTCAATTTTTGTGGCTAGTTCGGCTAATGTGCACCCTATAGCTTGATGTTGTATTATGGGTTGTCCGAAGGCCTCTCTTTGTTTTGCGTATTTGAAGGCTATTTCCCATGCTCCTTGAGCCATGCCGACAGCTTGAGCCGCTACGCCAACCCTTGTTTTGTCAAAGAACTCCATAGAATGGTAAAAGCCCTTGTTAAGCTCGCCTACAATGTGCCAGTCAGTTACCTTAACGTTGTCGAATCTGACCTCGCCGGTTACAGAACATCTGATCCCCATCTTGTTGTGAAGCTTCGTCGTTTCAAGCCCCGGCATGCCTTTTTCAACAACAAAGAGAGTTTCGCCTCTATAAGTTGGCCTCACCTTCGTGTCTGTTTGAGTTAAAACCACCATGAAGTCGGCTATTGTAGCATTTGTTATAAAAGTTTTTGTGCCGTTTATCCACCATTCGTTTCCATATTTTGTGGCCGTCGTCTCCATGCGAGTTATGTCGCTCCCGCTAACGTTCGGTTCCGTGAACGCTGCCGCAGATATACAGTCCCCCCTACATAGTGGAGGGATATATTTCTCCTTTTGTTCTTTAGTTCCATGGGCAAGAATTAGTTCACTGCCAAAGCCTCCGCTCATAATTGCTACGCCGAGCGACGAGTCAGCCCTGCACATTTCCTCAATAACAAGGCATGTTTCTAAGAGGCCATAGCCTTGACCGCCATATTCTTGGGGAACCGCCATGCTTGTGAAGCCTAGCTTCGCAGCCTTCCTATAAAGCTCTATAGGAAATTCTTCTTTACGGTCGAGCTCTAGAGCAAGCTCTGGCTTGAATTCTTTTTCGCAGAACTCTTTAACAGCGTTCTTTATTCCAATTTGTTCTTCGGTCAGCTCAAAATGCATCTAATAGAACCCCCTTCCAGTTTTTTTACCCAACCAGCCTTTGCTTACATACTCTTCAAGCAGTGGGCAGGGCTTATACATTTCCATGTTATATTTGCTGTACAATTGCTTCAGCTTGTTGAGTACAATGTCTATGCCTGTTCTATCAGCATACTCGCATGGGCCAGAGGGCCATCCGGTGCCAAGTTTCATTCCAGTGTCTATATCAGCTGGACTTGCAGCATCCTCGTAAATTAGCCATGCCGCCTCGTTGACCGCCACGGCCCAAGATCTCTCAACGTCATATTCTTCCATCAAGTTAAAGGGTATTCTTGGTCTCCCCTTGGTCCAGTCATAGAAGCCTATGCCGGTTTTCTGTCCAAACTTCTTCTCTTTCACAAGGGGCTCTATCACATCTGGGCATGGTTTGAAGCGTTCACCGTAAGCTTCGTACAATATCTTTCCAACTTCATAGGCAATGTCGAGTCCAACGTAGTCCGCTAACTCAAACCATCCCATTGGAAAGCCTCCGCTATATTTCACCGAAGCATCTATCCCTTCTTTCGTCGCTTCCCCCCTATAAAGGGTCCAAAATGCCTCATTAAAGACTGCTCCTAGAACCCTGTTGACTATAAATCCTCGTACATCTTTCTTTACAACTACTGGTGTTTTTCCAAGTTTTCTGGAAAGCTCAACCAAAGTGTTTATTGTTTCCTGACTTGTTTTATCGCCTTTTATCACTTCAACTAAAGCCATTAGCTGCGGTGGATTAAAGAAGTGCATTCCGGCTACTTTGTCAGGGCGTTTAGTAGCATTTCCCATTTCGGTTATGCTTAATGTTGAAGTGTTAGAAGCAAGGATAGCATGGGGTGGTGCGATACTGTCAAGTTTAGCAAAAACCTGCTTCTTTAACTCCATGTTTTCAGGAACGGCTTCGATAGCTATGTCTATGTCTTTAGCTGCCTGCTCGTAACTTGTAGTTGTGCCTATCCTTGCGAGGGCGGCTTGAGCGTCTTCCTGTCTTATACGCCTTTTTTCAATGAACTTTTCCAGGCTCCACTTAATTTTTTCTAAGCCTTTTTGAAGGAATTCGTCGCTAATATCTACCATTGTCACCTGAATGCCGCTCATTGCCAGAAGTTGAGTTATTCCATGTCCCATTGCTCCAGAACCAATTACCGCTGCCTTTCTCAATTTTTCAGCCAATATTCCTCCTCTCCTTAGAATTTGATATCAATACGTTTAATGTTTATAAATTTTTCACGGCTATATTGAAAGTTTGAACCGTTAAAAATAAAGGAAAGAAAAGTGAAGGGTTTACTATTGTCTTTGAAGGAAGTTCACTATTGTTAGTTTTTGGATTTCATTTGTACCCTCATAAATCTCAGTTATCTTTGCACAGCGATGAAAACGCTCCACATGATAGTCTGCTAGATAGCCATATCCGCCGAAGATTTGTATGGCATCATCTGTTACCTCCATGGCTACCCGGCTTGCATAGGCCTTCGCCATTGAGGTAGCGGCGGGGCTAGGCTTTTCATGGTCATATATCCAAGCCGCTTTGTATGTTAGTAGGCGGGCGGCTTCAATTTTCATCGCCATTTCAGCCAGTTTGAAGGATATTCCCTGAAAGTTGATTATGGGTTGTCCGAACTGTTTTCGGGTTTTGGCGTAAGCCAGCGCCTTTTCGAAGGCTCCTTGGGCTATGCCGACGGCTTGAGCTGCAACGGTTATTCGTGTTCCGTCAAAAAGCTCGAGAGCGTAATAGAAGCCCTTGTTAAGCTCGCCGACAAGGTTCTCTTCTGGAACATGGAGGTCGCTCAGCGCTAGGGAACCCGTAACACATGGTCTTATTCCCATCTTGCCCTGAAGCTTCGTTGCCTCTAACCCCGGCATGCCTTTCTCCGCAAGGAAGAGACTTTGCCCTCGATGAGGCGGCGTAGCATTTGGGTCTGTTTGACACAAAATTATGAAAGTGTCGGCTATTGGAGCGTTTGTTATAAACTGTTTAGAGCCGTTTATGACCCACTCGTTTCCAACCTTCACAGCTGTTGTGTCAAGTTTTGTTATGTCGCTTC
>JAWBZV010000037.1:0-11825 GCA_038865865.1 Bathyarchaeia archaeon
GAATACAATCAATTATACAGAAGAATAACAAAATACGCAGAAGAAACAATTCCAAACCTAAAACGACTCCTAGAAGACTCAAAACATGTAAAATGGGAAAACCACCAGACCTATTAATAGAAAGTTTTACTAATGGTGTGTAAACGTTAACGATTTTGCGCCGCTAACCAAAGTTCAATGGAAAAGCCGCAGCGATATAAGAAGGTGCCGAGGGCCGGGTTTGAACCGGCGACAACCCGGTCTTCAGCCGGGCGCTCTCCCAGGCTGAGCTACCTCGGCTAATTTTGGAATTAACCTCGGAGATTTTTTAACGTTTCGTTACTTCCGCTTTCTAAAGAATAGTAGCCCATCTTTCTCGCAAACATATTCAAAGCCCACCTCAAGCAGAGCTTTAATTTCTTCTGGATTGCTCGCAACTTTGGCTGTAAATTCATCGTTGCATGAATCGTCGAATATTGCTTGCTCAACTGTTATGTAAATTTCCGTGTTCTTAATGCTTTTATGGCCTAAGAAGTCTTTGACGTAATACGGATCCTTGGTTTATGGTAAAGCATAGTTGCTTTCCAATGCCTAAACGTGTGAAATGTTATCTTGTTAAGTCTCGGATTTTGGAGCTTAGCCGCTAAACGCTTTCTTGTTTTCTGTAAAGTTTGTTTTAAAGTCTCGTACCTAGATTTTCCAAAGACTTTCTCGTTTTCTCTTGGCAGACTTTTTAACATTCCAATGAGTTTTCACTTACCTTCCATATTCGCTGTTTACTCCCTTTTTACGCTCGGATACGATGACGCATTCGTGAACGCATGATTGCTTGTATATCTGCGTTGTATGCGAAAACGCGCTATTAACGAACTTGACCCAAAGACTTGGACGCAAGAAGTTTTTGCAAGGAAAATCGGAAAGACTCAAGAATGGGTATCGCAGATAATAACAGCTTATAAGAGTCTTATAAAGTTGCGCTCGATAACTGAGGTGGGGGTCCAACCGTTTTTTGATGGAAGAGCCGGCGTCTACGGAACGCCATATCTATATAGCTGCTGGTGTCCCGCTGTCCCATTGCCCCATTTATCCCAGCGTCCCGTTTATATGTCCCGCTTTCTCATTATAACATCAATGTTGGTAAGTCAAGAAAAGCTTGAAGAAGCTTTCAGGCTGTTGGATGAGGGAAAAACCAGTTTTAGAGATCTAGAGTCCAAGCTCGGCGTCCCCAAAAGCACTTTACAAAGGTGATATGCAAAAAAGCTTGACAGAAGAATTGAAGAGCGCAGACAGGCGCTGGCGGATCTTGAACAGAGTTTTTCCAGGCTGCAGATGGAGTTTAACACGCTTAAAAACAAGTATGAACAGCAACATAGGGTTTTAACGGAAGAGTACAAAAAGAGAAAGGCCATTTTAGAAGGTGAGATTGAAAGGCTGAAAAGGGATTCTGAGGCTATTAGGGCTGCCTTCGAGAGACAGGGCCTTTCATGGGATGAGGGCGTTGCCATTGTAGCGGAAATAGCCTCCCTCAGAGAGGAAAGTGAACGGCTAAAGGGTGAAGCCTCCATGCTTAAAATGGAAGCCTCAAGAAGCCAGAACAAGATAAGCCAGTTAAAGCTCAACATCCAAAGGCTTCTTGAGGCTGAGCAGAAACTCCAAAAATCCGTCTCCAACCTAAGGTGGAAGTGCAGCTCATACATGGAATGGTTTAAGACGGAAGCGCCAAAGCTAGAGCAGTACAAAAGCCAACTTCAACAGTCAATTAAAACGCTTGAAGATCAAAAACTTAAGCTAACAGAAGAAATAGCTAAGCTTCAACAATTGAAAGCCCAAAGTCAAGTCTCCTTAAAGGCTTTAGAGGATGAAAAGGCGAGGGCTGTTCAAGAAATTGATAAGCTTAAAAGCGAGGTTGAAGACCTTGCCCAAAGAATTGTTGCGGATGCTGAAGAGAAGCGGAAAAGAATACTACACGAGATTGAATCTCTAGAAAAGGAAAGAGAAAAAATTAGGGCTGAAAAAGACCTTCTTGAATGCGCAGTAAGGGACAGCCTCAGACAGCTACAACAAGCAAGGAGCAACCAAACTCAAGCCCATAAAACCCCCCTTGAAAACCTAATTCAAGGCCTTCCAGCACTTAACCCACTACCAGGAGACAAAAAAGCCCCACATGAAATGAAATTTCATAGCTGTGAAAATGTTAGAAAAGGTTCTGTTGAATCTTTCGGTGTTCTGAATCGGTTGAAAGCTCGGTGGCAATGGAAAATTATTTAAGTTATATTATGCGGTTATATTATGCGATAAATAATGCTGCGGTGAGATTTTGAAGTGGTATTATTGGGTTGGAATAGTGGTCGCCGTCATTCTAGGAATATCCACATTGATTCCTGTTCCAGCAGGTAAGATTTCGTTGCTAGGTTATAAAGCACACTGCCCTTTCGCCCCTATAAGCACGATAATTTGCTGGGCAATCGCTGGGATAATCTATTGGTTTGGAAGAAAGAGGGAAATTAAACCTGCTAAGAAATAACTATGATTTCCCCCTATTTTTTAGGCTTTGTCTGAGCAGGCTCAACCGCGCGCTTGTCCGAAATCTTGCGATACCTTCAGTTCAGATGAACTGAAGGTTTCTTGCGATTTAATACTTGCGCTGTTCAGTTCAAATGAACTTATCGGGAGCTTATTTCCCTTCTTTAAAGTTGCAAGCTGTCTTTGCTTTGCAAGTTGCCTTTCAATCTCTAAAAGCGGGTAGGCAAGCTCAGCCCTCTGGAACGGAGTTAAATGGCTTTTAGGGCCTAGCCAGGCCACTACTTTCCCTTTTAAAGAAACGATGGGATCTTTACAACGCCAGCCCTTGGGCCTTCACCCTCTGCGGGGGGAAGTTCAATTTCAGCCGTTCCCAGAGGAGTCTCAAATGTCGGTTTAGTTTTAGGTTTAGCTTCAGCTCTGGCTTCTGCGGGTTTTTTCTGGGCAGCTTCCTGAGCAGCTCCTGTTAGGCTTTTCCATACGCCATATGGGATGGGCGGCCCCAGCCAGAAGGGCGTAGGCAGCAGATCTAATATGTTTTCCATATACATCCTTCAATGGACTTTGTTAATGTAGGAAATAAAGTTTTCTCAGCTTATTGACTGAAGGTAAAAATGTTAATTAATAACAGTTTTCTATACTTTTGTGTCTCCTAATGGAATATTGTATGAGTCTATGAGTTTAAAGAAAGTTACTTCCTTATTTTAATGTAAAGCTTAGTCTTAAGTCTTGATTACTTGCTTGTCAAAAGGTTAGGAAATAAATATGTTGTTAAAAACTACTTGAAATGGGGTGCATGGATGTCTGACGTTTCCGAGCTTTTTGAGAAAATATCGCATCCTACGCGTGTGAAAATTTTGAAGTTGTTAGATGATTCTCCATTAAGTTTCAGTCAACTCAAGAACAAGCTGGATATAGAGTAGCGGAAATCTAGACCACCACGTCAGGAAGCTCAGCGATCTCGTTTGTCTAGACTCCTCAGGATTTCATAGGCTTTCGGATGCTGGAAAGGAAGCTGTAAGGGCTATTAAATCCATAGAGTCTCAAGTAACCCATAAAATGGCACATCCACAATCCCGACAAGTTTTCTCGGTTCTTCTGAGTTTTATGTAGTGTATCCCCACAAAACCTTGCTGGACTTTTCGGGCCTTAATAGGTTGCATTTTTGGATTTTTAGGCGCCTGCTTATGGATTAAAAGCGTCCGTCACAGCTGACAGCAGGTCAGCTCTTCCATTGAACATATTTTCCAAGTAAAAATGCGCACGCTAAGGTCTATTTTAGCCTAACCGGGCTTATCATCTTCTCTATCTGAAACTTGCATGTAATATGTTCCCTAGAGTCTAAAGGTGGGCATTCCTGCAATGTTTTTTCTCCATTTAAAAGTTTGGTTGCAAAAGCGAAACAGCTTTGCTCTCCACACATTTTGCAGTTTGTCTTCGGCAGTAGCTCGTAAATCTTTATGGGTGTTAGTTCCTTTTTGGCTTGAATGGTTTCGGGGCTTGGCTTTCCATGGGTTTTCAGGTATATTATGGCGCGGTTTATCAGCCGCCTAGCCTCTTCGACAAGTTTGTTTGCCTCGTCTCTATCTTTAACGTAGGTCATGCTAACTCTGCCACTAGCGAAAATGGTTATCAAGTGTTGCTGGTGCATGTAGCTTAATGCGCCGAGCTTTTCGGAGTATTTGGCGTTTGCGATAGCCAAATAAAGAATCGGCAAAACATCTTCTAAAGGCTTGTCAGCCTGCGCCAAAAACTTAATCCTTTCCGGGTCGGCGGTGCAAGGCGAAATCTCCTTAATCTCAATCTTTCTGACAATAACATCTGCAAAAAGTAGTTCAGCGAAATCTTCGCTCATAGGCTTCAGCTTTCACTTAACTGCATACTTTGCTTGATTCGCCTGTAGTTCCTCCCTACTACGTTGAATTATCCCCTTTTTCTTTATGATTTTATGAATGTAAGATAGTGGTGGAAAGCTAATGGCATGTTGCGGGCAAGTGTTTTGGCATGTAGTGCAGCCTACCATGCAGTTCATTGGATTTGCAACAACCGCCACATTTTTCTCGTAGTCGAACAGGTAAACGTTTTTCCCACAGTTTAAGACGCATATGCCGCATCCTATGCAAAGCTCTGGGTCAACCGTTGGATGCCAGTTTATCTCTTCGCGAGGTATCCCTCTCCAATTGGGTTTCGCAACGCCTTGTGTGCTAGACACTACTGAACGCCTGCCTCTCTTAACGCTTCCCTGAATGTTTCTTCGCTTGGGCAAACGCCCACTATGCGTATGTCCTTGTCGATGACTACGGCTGGGCTTGCCGCTATGCCATACTCGCTTAGTTTGGGGTTCATTCCACGATAGATTTCAACTTCAATCTTATCCTTATACTCTTCTCTGATTTTCTCTACGAGTTTGAGGAGCAGTCTCCCGCCGGAGCATGGCGGTTCAGAAGTGAAAACTTCAACTTTTACCGGCATCTTCTAAACCCCCATTTCTTTAAGCGCAGCCTCGATGGTTTGCATGCTTGGGCAAACGCCCATGATCTTTATTTTGCCTTCATTGAAGACTATGGCTGGAACCACTGTTAAGCCGTATTTGCTGAACTCCTCGCATGGCCCGATATGCTTTATCACTTCCACTCCATCGCCGTATTTCGCCTTAATCAGATCCGCGTACTCCAACAGCTTAAGGCAGCCTGCACATGGCGGTTCAGCCGTGAAAGTTTCAACCTTCACAACCATTCCCAATCACCTCATGCAATCTGTTCAACAACATACCTCACAAGGACATCCAACAACTCATCACTTACAGCGTCGATTACTCTGAATATTGCCGGATTTGTTACAGAATAGAGCCTCCTGTTTCCTTTTTGTCTATCTTTTACAAGCCCGCATCTTTTTAATATGGCTAAATGCCGAGAAACAAGAGGCTGAGGAATTCCAACTTGGGGAACGATTTCACATACGCATTTTTCGCCGCTTCGCAAGTATTCTAAAATTTCAAGCCTCACAGGATCTGAAAGGGCCTTGAACAATTTAGCCTTAAACCTCAGGTTTTTCATTGCTGGATGCCCGTTTAAAGCAAACTCCATAGCAATATTTAAATATTGCTATATTCTTCCTCACTCTACAAGGTGAAAAGGGTATGAAAGAAGTCAAAGTAGAAGTTATCGGGCCGGAGCCGTCTTGCATGCGTTGCCAAGCAGCAAAAAAGGCTGTGGAGAAGGCGGCTGAAAAGCTTAGGCAAGTTGGTGTTGTGGTGAACATTGAAAAAGCTAACATAATGTCAAAGGAAACCGTTCAAAAATACGGTGTACTGGTCTCACCTGCCATAGCCATAAACAACACGGTCAAAATTATGGGGCGGGTTCCAAGCCCAGAAGAAGTGGAAAAAATAATAATGGAAGCAGCCAAGTAAAAGGGCGAAAAACATGGAGGAGAAAACAAAGAGGACTGTTCGAACCGGTATTCTGTTAGCCTTCTTCATAATAGTTATAGGCCTCCTAATCTTTAGTCGCGTCACTGCAAGGCCAACAAAGGAAACTTTCAGGAATAAACTTGACGCACTTGGCTTATGGGGTTCTCCACTTGTATATTTGGCAATTCCGGCACTTTACATTGCCGACTACTTCAGCCACGCTTGGATATGCCTCCTTTTCGCGTTCAGCGTCGCAGGACTAATCTACGAATTTGTGCCAAAAGAGACCATAACAAAATACATGGGAAGAGGTAAAGCCGTCGGATACATGTTGGCTCTTGGAATGGCGCCCTTCCTAACGGTTTGCTCGTGCACGATGGTTCCACTTTTCGGTGGGGTGCTGTACGCTGGGGCTGGAATAGGCCCCGCAATCACTTTCCTTCTAATGGCGCCAGCGGCAAACATCCTAACAATTCTAATGACTGGTGAAATGATTTCGTGGGAAATAGCCAGTATACGCATAATAGTGTCCGCAGCTGTGGCCTTAATCGCAGGCTTAATCATTTCCAAAACGCCATGGGGCAAAGCCATCGAGAAAGAATTTCAAGTAGCCAATTCCGCTGCAACTTCAGCGAAGGTAGAAATTGTTAAACCGCCTTTAGACGAGAGGCTTTGGGCAGCGCTTAAATTTGCGGGGTACTTAGCAAAACAGATTCTTCCATTCTTCATTATAGGGCTTATAGTTGTGGGCTATCTTTCAGCGTTCATCCCCGAAGAAATTGTTGAAGCATATTTAACGGGTGTTACTGGCGTTTTAATAGCATCAGTTTTGGGCGGGCCACTTTATACACCAACCCTTGTTGAAATTGCGTTGGGGCAAGAGTTATGGAGTAAGGGCATGTCAAAGGGTGCTTTGCTAAGTTGGCTTATGGGACAGCCATACGACTTCGCCAACGCCATGGCAGTTTCAAGGATAGCAAAATGGAAGGTTGTAGCCACGTACGTGGTGATCGCCTGGGCTGGAAGCGTAACCTTCGGTCTATTGTATGGTATGTTAAGCGGGTCACTATAGCCTATGACTAACGAAAACAATTTTGGAGTAAGACGCCCTTGCACATGCGTCAAAGAAGCAGCAGAGTCCCTAAAAGCTGTTCAACCAATAAAAGAGGGCAGCTTAAAGAAGTGCAGTGCAAAGGCTGCGGCAAAACCTTCCTAACAAACTTTGAAACGGAATACTGCTATGACTGCCGCAAGAACATGAAAAGGTGAAAACGCGTGGCTAGGGCTTGCACCCCATGGTATCCCACGGTTTTCCCAGAAAAATGTGATGGTTGTGCACCCTTTGACAAGCCTCGCTGCGTTGAGTACTGCCAAACGGCGTATTCGAATTCAGAGATGGTAAGGCAGTTGTAGCTAACCCTCATAAATGTGTTAGTGGTTGCACAGCGTGCGACCCCCCTATGCCACAAAAAAGCAATATCCTTCCCAAAGCCCAGTTCGCCTTCACACCAACAAAAACGGAGGAGAAGGATCACTGCGGAAAACTTCCAAATAGTAATGTTTTGTGGAAAAGGGCCCTATAAATTGTGGAGAGGCAGGTGAACAGGCAACTAGCTCTAATATTCTCTTTATCTTTCTTATCTTCATAGTGAGGGGCGTGTTGTATTGGCATTTTGAAAATATAGCAGAAGAACGGGGATTTCCGGAGTTTTACCAAGCAAGAAGGAATCAGCCATATCTACCTTGATAGGAAAACACGGTCTTTGTTTTCCTTCGCCAGATAAATAATCAAATCGAAGCAAATGTCTTCTATTACAGATGAAAATCAAAAAATTGACCCGCATTACTTTGGTTGAAAACACCCCCGCTTTTCAAGCATCTTATGCGTGCTATAAAGCCATTTTGTTATTGTAGAGGCTTGACAGTAACAAACATTATTTATTCTCGCGTAACGTAAACTAGAAACTGGTGATAAAATGTCAATAGAAAATGGTAGAATATTGGGCGGAGTCGGCGCGATACTAATGTTTGTTGGAATTCTTCCGCTCATTAATTACTTTGGCGTAATCGAGCTTGTGGGGCTGATACTTGTTATGGTTGGCCTACACAATTTGGCCAGCCATTACGGGGAGAAGGGAATTTTCAATAATGCTCTTTACGGGGTAATAACAGGGATAGTTGGTGGCGTGATCACAATAGCATTAATTGTTATCACAGTCCTAACATCGCTGACGGATTTTCTATACACGATTTTTCCAGACTGGAATGGCGATTGGACAGCGCTTTCAGGCTTAACACCGGACATGTCGAAGTTTTCTTTAGAAGCCATCGTGCCTTTTCTGATTGGATTTTTAGCAGCGTTTATTGTCCTTTGGGTGTTCGCTATAATCTCAGCATTCTTTGTCAGGCGTTCACTTGGAATGCTTTCGGCAAAATCCGGTGTTGGTTTATTCTCAACCATTGGACTGCTGCTCCTAATAGGTGCAGTGTTAATCATTCTTTTCGGCGTAGGGTTAATCCTAATGTGGATTTCGGCGCTGTTGCTTGCAATTGCTTTCTTCCAAATAAAACCCCAACCGACACAACAGACGACACAAACCACAACAACCTAAATTCATAGAAGTTGCTTCAAGACACAGTCACGCAAGCTCTTCCGAAAGAATAATAGTCTTAGAGGAATTCATGACCAAAGAAGTTAGTGTAGAAAATAATTCAGGTTCAGGTTGGAGAAATTCAAAAATCACTGGAGCATTTTTGCCGTATTTGTTGTAGCTTACCTTGGCATTTGCAGGTGCAAACACTCTATACCCTCTTACATCACTGCCCCATTCAGAGATATCTCTAAAATGGACACGCAGGGCCCATCTTACATCAAAGATGTAACCTGCCCATTCGCGTTGATGGCTATAACTGTCTTCCAAAAATCCACAGGCAAAAAGTAAAAGTAGCTGAATCCACATATCTCAAAGAGGGAACAGAAACAATCATAAAGCCCCTATAAACCAAGTTTCCGCAAAAGACCAAACATGGATCTAAGCAGACCCACACAGGCAGGCTCTTAAATTTTAATGTTTCGATTAAGGCGTTAGCACACTTGGCACGCTTGGAACATCATATTCCGAATCCGATTAAAGCATACTTCTGGTTAAAACATAGCTATACGATGGGAGTATCACTTAAAAGTCAAAAGTGCATGGTGCGAAGGAAGAGGTGATCACCTATGAAGAGAAAGATTGCCGTGATAACTATAGAGCTTGTTGAGGAAAGCTTTGGCAGTACTAACGAAGAGATTAAGCAGGAGTTTATTGAGTGGTTTAGGGAAAACGCGTTCCAAATGCCTTGGGTCAAGGAAGTTAGAAGCGTTGAAATCAGAGAGGAACCATTGTAGGCTACAAGCCTAAACAATTTGCCAACATATACCCTAAAACCGCAGAGGCTAAGAAAAACAGCACAATTAAAATGTTCTCCACAACGTCCCGATTTTCCAGACCATCCTCCTCATCCAAGCTTCTCAAAGCATTCACCCTTACAATCTCCATTACCTGAAAGAAAAGGAAAGATTTTATGAAACAGAAATAATTATTTTGAACCAGAAACCAAAGTGTACCGGGCCGGTAGTCTAGCTGGCTAGGACGTCGCCCTCACGCGGCGAAGGTCACCGGTTCGAATCCGGTCCGGCCCACATAAATTTAGGCGAACATTAATGATCCTTGCAACTGTATGGATTCGCAACACTCCAACTCACATGCTTTCCATGATTTCTCCATAATCAAACCTGCATTCCATCCCTGGGAAACTTGGCGGTTTTACTCACCGAACTCCCCAATTTGGGGAGCATGCTGACAATTGTGGCGGACCCCCTAAAAACAGCAAATGCACTGCAGTATACAACACTAAGGAGAACTAACATTAAAATAGGAAAGGGATGATCATTTCTTGAAGGCGATCCTAGAAGTGGTACTTTCTGCAGGCTTATCCTTTCTAGTTCTTGCTGTTAGCCAGCCTTTTTGAGCTTTCGTTAACGCGTTTCCGGGTTTTTGGCAGTGGCCTTATTTTTATCACTTCTTGGTTGATGAGGTTTGGCGGCTTTTTGCCTTCAAAGTACGCGATTAAGTTTTGCGCCACCATCTCCGCCATCTTTGATCGAGTTTCAAAGCTCGCGCTTGATATGTGGGGCGTCAACACAACATTGTCCAACCTTAACAGTGGGTTGTCCATGTTTATCGGTTCTTCCTCGAAAACATCAAGTCCTGCGCCAGCAATCCTCTTTTCCAACAAGGCTTCGCATAATGCTTTCTCATCAACCACAGGACCCCTCGAATTATTTATCAGGTATGCTGTTTTCTTCATGAGTTTGATTTTTTCAGCGTCTATCAGGTGATAGGTTTCTTTTGTTAGTGGAACGTGTATGCTTACGAAATCTGATTCACGAAGCAACGTTTCCAAGTCAACGCGTTTCGCGCCCAGCTTTCTCTCCATCTCTGGACGTGCTGTGATATCGTAGTAAAGTATTCTCATGTTGAACCCCTTCGCCCTCCTCGCCACAGCCTGTCCAATTCTGCCAGCGCCTATTATGCCTAAAGTCGAACCATAAACATCTCTGCCCAGCATCATACTGGAATGCAGATAGTTTTTCCACCGTCCAGCACGGATGAATCTGTCAGCCTCTACAACACGCCTTGCAACAGCCAAAAGCAAAGCCCAAGCGAAGTCCGCAGTTGTTTCAGTTAGAACTCCCGGCGTATTTGTTACATAAACCCCCCTCCGTGTAGCCTCGGCAACATCTATATTGTCAAACCCGACACCATACTGGGCTATAATCTTCAATTTGGATGCCGCATTGAAAACTTCCACGTCTATTTTGTTAGGCGTGTGCGACACTAGCCCTTCAACATCTTTAACCTTTTCGATTATTACATTCTTTGGAGCCGGATAATCCTCCGGCCAAACTTCAACGTCAAAACGATCCCTTATGACTTTCAAACCAGCTTCCGGGATAACTCCTGTAACATAAACTTTGGGCCTCGTCAAGTTCCCCACACCACAATTAAATATGTAGCACTTCACAAAATTTATTTGTCCTTGGAAAACGTTGTTCCCATGTTTTAGGCTTCAACCGCATCCATCCCTCGTGTGCTGCCTTACTGCGGGATGCGCTCTTAATTTTGCACTTTCCTAATCATAAAAGGCCGCATTTTTGAAGAATTTCTTTTAGTCTCATTTTCTCCGCCTCTTTTAAGGGTTCAGCAGGCTTCCTTGCCGGTCCAACCGGAATACCCATCATTGTCACAGCTTCTTTATATGCAACTGGAAAAGTTCCGTATCCGCCTAAAGCATGCCAAAGGGGCACAAGTTTGTCATGGATTCTTCTCGCTTTTTCAAGGTTCCCTTCAATGAATGCATTATACATTTCCACCTCCATCTTCGCAGCCACGTTTGCGCCTCCAACCATGCCTCCCGGTGAACCTATAACAAGGGATGGAAGCAGCAGTAGGTCTATGCCCTGCAATACTGCTATTTTCATGCCAGCCATGTACAGCATGAAGTTAAACTTGCCCATGTCCCCGCCGCTGTCCTTAATAGCCACCACATTTTCCAAATCTGCACATTTAACCACCAACTCAGGCGTCAACTCGTACCCGGCGAAGGGCGGAATATTATATAACACTAGGGGGAAATCCTCAACGCAGTCATTAATCGTCTTATAATAATCGTATAACGCCTCCGCTGAGGGTTTCTGGTAGTATGGTTCCACTATAAGCGCCGCGTCAGCCCCAACATCCTGTGCAAACTTTGTAAGCTGCAATGTCCTTTTAACATCAGGGAAACCCGTTCCAGGTATCACAGGCACACGACCATTAGCAGCATCTACAACAGTCTTTATCACAGTTCTCTTTTCCTCCATGCTTAGTTT
>JAWBZV010000038.1:0-10044 GCA_038865865.1 Bathyarchaeia archaeon
AACATCCATTTTGCTTCCCCTTTTCCATGCAGCGTACATTCCTATTGGTATTCCTAGGAGTAAGTCTCCGATTAGGGCTCCTCCAAGGAGTGCTACCGTCAAACCCATGCGCCAGTACATGTCTTGTGCTATGTAGTTTCTTGTTTCAAAAGATATCCCAAAGTATGGTGGTATAAGCCCGTAGGAAAACATGTTTCTCAAGTATTTTAGATATTTCATCCACAATGGGTCGTAGTATCCATATTCTCTTCTGATCATTTCTTTTTGCTCTTCTTTCATGTTTGGATCTAAGAGGTATCGAACGGGATCCGCTGGATAGACTACGAAGATGAAGAAGTTTAAAGTAGCGACTACAAGCAATATTAGTATTGATATTGCTGCTCTTTTTGCGATGTAAGATCTTAGGGTCAAAACGTTTCACCTCGTCGTCTTTTTCTGTAGGTCTTTCGTGCTTTATGTTATTTAAGGTTTAACTTTTTGGGTAGATGATTTTTCCATAAACTTTTTAAGTTCGGAAAGCCAATTTCCTTCTGCCTAAGAGGAAGGAGAGATAATATGGAAAAGGCAAAAATTGTTAGTTTGATTGCTTTGCTGTTGCTTTTGGGTTCTATTGCACCAGTGTTTGCTGTAAGCCGAGATGAGTTTCCAAGGCTTGACGAGCTTATAGGCGTTGTTGCATATCCAGAGGCAGCAGCTATGGCTAAGGCCAGAACATGCGAAATTGACACTGTTTTCGGAATGATCAATCCAGACAACGTTGAAGAGCTTATGGGCCTCGGATGGAGTATAAGTGCTAATCCAGGCTTCCACATGTGCTATTTAGGCATAAACTGCAGACCATACACCCTTGATACCTCTGGTCAGCCATCAAGCGGCGGAGTAGATCCACCTTACGGCCTAAGACCTCCGGGCACGTCTTTATACCCGCTGAACATAACAGAGTTCCGATACGCATTACATTTGCTCATAGGCTGTAGAAAGACAGATTGGATTGCAGAGCTTTACCGCTTTATCAACGTAAGGTTAGACACAACCATCCCGCCGGCCAGCGTTTTCTGGTTTAACCCTGAAATTACGCCTGTTCCATACGATCCGGTTCAAGCTTATCAGCTGCTATTAAGCGCTGGATTCAGCAACAGCACAGGCATATGGCTAATGCCAAACGGCCAAGAACTACGCAAAATCTGGGTCATGAGCCCATCGGAGGCTCCACCATCTGTAACGTTGACAGGAAAATGCGTTGACAGTTGGAACGAGTTCTTTGGAAGAGGCAGCGACGGCGAATACTACTTCATACACTCGCCTCAAAGCTTCTACGACATCATCGACTGGGCCTTCATAAACCGTGACCACGACATATACTTCCTATGCTGGGGCTTAGGCAGAAACCCAGACTACCTATATGACTTCTTCCACCCAGACGTGGACATACCAGATGGAAGCAACAGCCCAGGCCTGGACTATCCACCGTTAAACGATCTGTTGTACGCCATCAAATATTGGCGCTGGCCAAATGGCACGTATATAACTACAATTGAAGAGATGAGGAAAATCGTCTGGACAGCCCAAGAGTACTTGTACGTGTTAACACCCTACATACCGCTATACTCAAGAAAATACCACAACGCCTACAAGCCAGGCCTACAATGCTGGGTTGAATCATTAGGCTATGGTTCAGCTAACTGGTTCACATACAACTGGATAAACTGGAAAGGAGCAGCGCCCGGATTTCCAGATCCAAACAAGCCAAGCTTGATATTCCATATAGGCGGGCCTCTAGGTAGGCTAAACCCGATAACTTCTACAAGCGCCTACGACTGGCAAGTGCTAAACCTAGTCCTTGACGGCTTGCTAGGCGTTGACCCATACACCCACGAAGACATATTATGGGCCGCCAAAGCCTGGATACCGAAAGGCGGCTACGAACCATGGAGCGACCCAGAACAAAACGTAACATACGGCATGAAGGTAACCTTCAAGCTCAGGCCAGGCATAAAGTGGCAAGACGGCGTGGAAGTAAACGCTAGCACCGTCAAATGGAACTTCGACTTCCTAAAGCAGATAGAAGCCCCTAGATACTATGACATTTGGGCGAATTATATAACGGCTGAAGTGCCATCTCCAGACACAATAACCATTTACATAAACAACACCGGATTATGGCTAATATACAGCTTCGCAGGCTCAGCCCTGCTTGTGCCGCCCCACATCTACGGCCCATACGGCCCAGTAGACGGTGCAGATGGCACCACACCAGACGGCGTTATTACATACGCCGAAGTACTAGCCTTCAAACCATACAACACGCCACACCCGACAGTGCCAGGCCTAACATGCCTAATAGGAACAGGCGCATGGATATTCAAAGTATGGGACACCCTAACCCAAACAGTCCGTCTCATAGAATACCAGAACTACTTTGCATATAAATTCTTGAGGGAAGATATAAACTTTGACGGTAAGGTTGACATGAAAGACATAATAATTGCCATAGGTGCCTTCGGCGCTACACCCGTGGATCCAAGATGGAGCTATGGTAGGGCAGACGTCAACTGCGACTACAAATGCGACATGAAAGACATAATAATGACCATTGGCAAATTCGGAAGCATAACCCTACCATAAATTATTCCCCCCTCTTTTTTCAAGATCACGTCAACAAATATTTGCTCCCTACAAAATTTTGCAAATCTACTGAATAGAAGATAATTCCAAAATGTTTAAATTCTAAAGTGAGCAATTAGAAATCGCGGAAGGGAGAAGGGAAAATGAAGAATATTAAAACAATTCTATGCGTAATGATAGTTGTTCTGCCTCTAGTGGCTTCAGCAATCCCAAGAGCAGCTGCTTCATCAACAACTCTGGCTGTCATAAACCCGCTTGTTGGAACAAATAAGTTCCAATTCACAACAGCCGTAACCCATGTAAACGACATATTTATCGCAGACATAGTCGTTACCGACGTTCAAGACCTGTTCGGCTGGCAGCTAAACGTAACCTTCGACAAAACATTGCTTAATGTCTTAGAAATAGATCTGCCAACAGACCACATATTCGCCGGGAAAACCATACTACCCGCAGGAAAAGACATCAATAACGACCGAGGATACGTCCTCTGGGGTGTTTCACTAGGCCCCGGAATGACTGCTGTAAGCGGCAGCGGCAAATTATGCTACATCAAATTCCAGATTATGAAAGAACCTGAAAGAAAGCAAGAATTGATTTCAACAATTGTAATAGACCGTGTTAGCGCCTTCCCAACATTACTCCTCGATCCATTCGCCAACGAGATTCCGTTCGATCCGATTAATGGCGAGTACAAATTTGCATGGGCTCCTCCAGTCACAACACCCTATTTAGAGTTAGAACCAAGACCTGTCAAACTTGCCCCTGGAAACGAGAAACTCGACCTTCCATACGCATTCGACATACAAGTAAAAATTAAAAACTTAGATGTTAATTGGCAGCTCGTCGGAGTACAATTCATAATCAAGTTTAACGCAACAATAATCAAGGCTACCGGAGCGACAGAAGGGCCTTTCCTAAGCAACTATGCCTTCCCAGAGTATGGAACACTCTTCATGTTCTACGATGATACTGTGGGAACAGATGGCAAACTCACGGTTGGCATATTGATATATCCAAACTTAGGAGTATATCCACCAACCTATGAAGGACTGCCAAACGGATTCCCACGAGGGGAAGGACTCATTTGTACACTCCACTTCAACCTGTTGTACCAAGGCGAGTTCCCATGGTGGACTGAAATACCAGTAACTATTGAGCCGCTCTTTGGCAACTGCTTCATTGACTCCGACGGAGACTGGATACCTTTCGACCCAGCGATGTTAAAGGGCACGAGTGTAATCGTTTACGGATACGTGCTTGGAAGAGTTATCGATGTCTATACAGAATATTACTACTGGGCTCTCGAGCATGGCTACAGCGCGGACTTTGCTAAAGAAGTAGGAGGTGTAGGCAGGAACAAGCCTAGTGACGCCTTCGCTCCACAAGACGAAGTAACCCTATACGCGCTGGTAACCTACAACCTAGACCCTGTCCAAAACAAGAGCGTGGCCTTTGAAATAATACGTCCAGACGGCACAAAAGTTGCGGTTCTCGTCGGTGTAACGGATGAAAATGGAATAGCAACAGTGTCCTTCAGAATACCATGGCCATGCAACGACCCCGAAGCCACAATATTCGGAAATTGGACCGTAATCGCAACATGCGACTTGGCTGAACAAGTTATAACGGACACTGTGGAATTCAGGGTAGGATGGCTCCTTGAAATAACCAAAGTAACGACAGCTAAACCAGACTACTACAAAGACGAGCACGTAGTATTTATACTTGAACTTAAGACAATATCAAAGATTCAGAGGGACGCCCTAATCACCGTGACGGTGACCGACGATTTGAATGTACCAATAGGTATGATTAATCAAAAGATAGAGTTCGGAGAAGCAGAGCTGTTAGGGGCGAAGACATGGACTATTCATTTGTATTGCATGAAAATACCGAAGTGGGCCTACATTGGAACAGCAACAGTCCACGCCAACGCATTAACAGACTGGCCACTCAACGGCGGAACACCATACTTCAAACCAGAAGCCACAGCAACCTTCAGAATAATAAGACCATAATCCCCCTCTTTTTTAGTTATATTATTGACCGTTGCCATGCATTATAGTAAATACGGAGTAATCCTTAAATCACATCTCTTCAAGTATACAGTTGGGGTGTTAATTGTGAAAAAGCTCTTAACTATTTCATTAATCTTAATTCTTTCATTTCCCATATTGTTTACATATTCAAAAGTTTGTAGTGCACAACTACTGCTCATCGATGTTAAAACGGATCAGCAAATATATGGTGTTGGAGAAAAAATAACAGTAAATGGAACCGTCTATTACGGAACCCCATTAACAACTCTGATTGGAATCGAGATAAGTGATGCCTTTGACCACATATTAACGATAAGGACGTTGGTCTCAGGTAATAGCATTAGCGGAAACTGGAACGTGGAAGTGTTAGATGTTACACCCTGCGACTCTAATGGTATTCCTAAACAGCAGTTCAACCGGGGCGACTTTGCCTTTTTTATGATAAAAGTGCGGAATAACATGGATTCCGAAGAAATAATCACTTTAACTCTCTCAATCTACTTTGCAGGAGGAACAGCTTACACTGCAAGCCCGCTTTATCATGGCCCCATAATGCCAAAATCAACATATACAACACTTGTCTCTCTTGGGATACCAACCGACGCCCCCCTCGGCGTTGGAACAGCATATGCAAACGTATACAAATCTCGACCTAAAAACGGTGGCTACCCTCTATGCCCAGAAAAGGCTGCAAACTTCACCGTGATAGGTTCCGGAACTCCATTGCCTTATATTGAAACAGCTCCCAAAACAGCGGGGGGCATATTCACGCTGTATGCAGCAGCCCCAAAAACTGACTGTTTCTTGGGAAATTACACCGTCTATGCAACAGCTTTCTTTTATAACCAACAAGTTCAAGACACCACAATCTTTAGTCTTATTCTGAGAGGTGATGTTAATCTAGATGGAAAAGTTGACCTGAAGGATATAGTATTAATAATTGGAAAATTTGGAACAAAGAAGGGTGATCCCAACTGGCAACCGATTTATGACCTAAACTTCGACAATAAAGTTGACCTGAAGGATATAGTCATATCAATAGCCAACTTCGGAAATAGTGGATATTACCCAAAATAGCCAAAAAATATTTAAAACACAAATAATAATCTCGTTAAAGAGGAGAGGGGATTGAAAGAGATTCGAGTTCCTATACTGGTGTATAGTATTTTACTGTTGTTAACATCATTAATGCTTACACAACCAAAAGCTTCAGCTTCAGAAAATCTCGCAGAGCTTAAGATAATCAACCCAAATACTAATGATAATAAATTCGTATTTAACCCAAACTATACAAAGGTTGGAGACACGTTTGTAGCAGATGTAAAGTTATTCAATGTGACTGGTTTATTCGGATGGCAAGTGAATATAACCTACAATCCAAATCATATAAGGGTAAAGGATATCTATACTCCTCCGGACCATATACTGTCCGGGCAAACAACTTTACCTGTTCAGAAAATTATTGACAATCAAGTAGGTTATGTCGTGTGGGGTCTAACCCTTGGACCAGGAGGCAAACCGGTAAACGGAACGGGAAAACTCTGTCAAATCCTTTTCGAGATTATCAAGTCACCACAAAAAGGTGAAATTCTGAGAAGTCTAATCCATATAGACAGGCAAGGTACATACAATACACAAATACTTGATATGAATGCTGAAGAAATTCCGTTTCAGCCCTATGATGGGGAATATGATTTCTCATGGCCCGTAAAATATCCACCGCCAGTTCTCAAGGTAACACCGAACAAGATAATGGATCCTCTATTGACACCATCAAACGATGTTTCATTTAACATCACTATAGTAGACGCGAACATAATAAAGACAATTTACATGAAAGTGACTTTCAACTCAACGGTACTAAGAGCAGAGAGTCTAGTAAGGGGAGACATTCTCCCTCCAGATGCACAATTATTGTATAGTATAAACAATGAGCTTGGTCAGGCTGTAGTTCAGATTATGGTAAGCGAGTTTGGGTTAAATGGAACCGGTTCACTAGTTAAGATAGTGTTCCATATAGTTTCAAATGGAACATCCGAAGTTAAACTAAAAGAAACAGTGTTAATAAATGCTTACGGAGAGCAGGTTGAACACACGGTTGAAGATGGTTTGTTCAGCAATATATTCATCGCAAAAATAGCTGTTTCCCCAAGAGAAATAGTTGATCCAAGCCTGGTTCCCCCCTCAAAATTCAACTTAAATATAACAGTCGACGATGTCGAAGACTTGTACGAATACTCGATGACATTAACATTCAATCCTACAGTTTTATCCTGTATAGGAATCATCTTCACAGAGCCTCTAAACGAGTCAAATTTCATTCCAAACTTCATAGTAGACAATACTGTTGGTTATGTTCAAATACAGGTGAAGTATTATGGGCCGGCGGCGCTAACTTTGACAGAGCCCACGACCATAGTTATAGTCACAATGAGAGTTAGGGGATTAGGATATTCTCCGCTAAAGTTTGTAGATGTGGAGTTGAAAGGCTTTGAAGGAGATCTTCTTCCATATGAAGCATATGATGGGTACTTCCTATCAATAACGCGTGATATTGCAATTGTTGAAGTTGAAATATTCCCTGAGTCTATCTATGGAGGCCAAGCAATAAATATTTCAATAACCATTAAAAATCAAGGGGATATACCCGAAACGTTCGATCTTATCATTTATGCCAATGCAAGCACGATAATTGTGCATCGTGTTAAAGATCTAGCTTCCAATGAAACCTTTCAAATAAACTTTACATGGAGCACAGAGAGTATGAGATGCGGCGCCTATGTAATAACCTGCTTCATTCCGCCCGTACCGTATGAAAAGGATATAACTAACAACGAGATGATTGGAGGAACAGTTCTTCTAAAGTTAATCGGCGACGTTAACGGAGATCGTGTTGTCAATATGATTGATGTGGTGTTAGTGATTCAGAGCTTTGCGTCATACCCAGGACATCCGCGCTGGCTCCCTCAAGCTGATTTAAATTTTGACGGGAAAGTTGACATGAAAGACGTTACCCTAGTCTTGACTAACTTTGGGAGAAGCTATTAGCGGACTTAAAATAGCTAAAAGCTTATATTTGAAAAGCGATGACAAATATCAAAGTATGTGGTGATGAAATGGGAAGACTTTTGGCTTTAACGTTGACGGCAACTTTAGCATTGATAGCATTAGCAACTCCAAAAGCCATGGCACAGCAAACCGTTGTTAGAATCGTTCCATCCCAATTAGAGGTAGGTCCACCCCCCGTTAGTTTCGTTGTGAATGTTACAGTCGAAAATGTTCAATTAATGGCGGGCTATGAAATCTACATAAAATTCAACTCAACAACATTGCAGTGTCAAGATATAATACTGCCGCCCGACTTCGTGTATGCTGGCAAGGGGTATCTAGAAACTGATAAGTTAATAGACAATGATGCCGGAAAAATTCATTATGGAGTCGCCAGTTTTCCATTCTATAAATTTAATGGATCTGGAATCCTTTGCCAATTAAACTTTACTGGTGTAGCGCTTGATGGCTCATTCATAACAATAATCACCCCAGAGGCAGGCGAAACTTTCTACACGCAACTGCTAACAGCCGAGGCTCAGGAAATACCCTATGTTGCAGAGCATGGTCAAGTAACTATCATACCAGAACTATCTACTGCTTTAATACTTCTAACGCTTATAACATTCACAATGGTCGTGGTAATAATAACCAAAATGAAAAATAAAACTTAGACAGACCTAAATCTCCTCGCTTTTATTTTTTTCTAAAATTTAAACTAGTTCCTTGAACTTTATTGATTAAAGGGTGGAAAATAGTTCTAGAAAAGCTTATATTAAATTTTTGACGACTTAACTATTGCCGAAGGGAGAAGGTTGTGTTGAAAAATAAAGGTCTGTTTTTATTGCTAGTTTTTTTGATGAGTTGTACCGTTCTTGTATGCCCAGTTAATGCGGATCCTTGTGCTGTTCTTCAGGTTTCTCTGCCTCAGGGCGCTTACCGCGGTTATGATGTGGATCCTTGGCTTTGTAAGTGTTGGTTTTTGAATTTGACTGGGGCTGTTCAGACTTTTCTTGTTCGTATTAATAATACTAGTGGTTCTTTGCGTTCTTATGATACTCGTTTGGTTATTGCGCTTAATGAGGCCGGCTATAATAAGCTCGTATCACTGGTTGTTAACGGCACCGACGTGCCTAAGTCCGCCTTTAAGTGGGGTACGCCTAAACCTTACAAGCTTTGGACTTGGCCTAGTGACGATGTTTATCCAACCTATTTCAATGACACTGTTATTAATGTGGGTTTGATTCCAAAGAAAGGCTGCACCACCTTGGTTGTTTCTGTAGCTTTTTCCGATCCTGTTGGCGTGAGAATGCATTTTGATGCTTATGGGAAGTCGACTAGTGGAAGCGTGATTTCTAGTGGTCAGATTGTTCATAATCCGCCTGAGCAGGATTCCACGGTTTTCTTACATGCGGGTCCTCCACCGCCTCAGCCACCCATTGCAGTGTTCACGTTTACTCCGACTTATCCAGAGGTTAATGAAGTTGTTACTTTTGATGCTTCGGGAAGCTATGATCCGGACGGCTATATTGTGAGCTACTCTTGGAATTTTGGTGATGGCAACATTACCACCACATCGAATCCGATAATAACCCATAAGTATGCAGCCTTTGGCGATTACATTGTAACTTTGACGGTCACGGACAACAGCGGATTAACAGACCAGGAAACAGCTGCAATTCATGTCAGCCAACATCCGGTTGCCGTGTTCACTTTTTCGCCGCCAGACCCACTTATCCATGAGGTTGTTACTTTTGATGCTTCGGCTTCAACACCGGACGGTGGAGTGATAGTTAGTTATACTTGGGATTTTGGTGATGGCAACATCACAACGACAAGCAACCCAGTCATGACCCATGCGTATGAAACTTATGGCACGTTCACGGTCACGTTGAATGTTACGGACAGCGAAGGAAAATGGGACACTGTGTCTAAACAGATAACTGTTGAGAAGGCTCCCATAGCAGATTTCTGGTGGACACCCTACTATCCGCAGAGAGGCGAAACGGTAACTTTCGACGCTTCGGCTTCAACACCGGACGGTGGCGAAATAATCAGCTACATTTGGGATTTTGGTGATGGCAACATTACGGTAACGGATAATCCGGTGATAACGCATGTTTATAGCGAAGCAGGCGACTACATTGTTACGTTGAATGTTACGGACAGCGAGGGAAGATGGGACACTGAGACAAAAACAATCACTGTTGTCTTGCACAGATATTATTTGACGGTTAAGACAGACCCTGCGGGTGTGACAACAATTCCGGGAGAAAACTGGTATAATGAAGGTACAGAAGTGACGCTTACAGCTCCAGACATTGTTTCA
>JAWBZV010000039.1:0-9795 GCA_038865865.1 Bathyarchaeia archaeon
TTGTTGAAGGTTTTAGAAAGCTTTTGGGAGAAAACATCGAAGTTCCAAAGATCATCACCGTGAAAAAAGCCGAAGAAATTTGGGAGAACGCCAAAACCTTCAAGCCGATCATAGCCTTTGCAGGGCTTCAACAAATAAACGTGACACAACTAGACGCTCCATATGTAAACGCCTTAGAAAACGGCGGTAAACTCGCAGATTTAGTTGAGGATTTAATCAGAAAAAGGAGAGGTTAGGCTGAAAAAGCCCTCTTAACCGGGCACCCCCAACATTGTGGGGTTTGGAGATTCCGTAGGGGGAGAAAGGGGAGAAAGGAGAGCTCGCAAAACAGAAAAGCCGAATTTCTCCAAACCCTTCCACCGTGAGGGGTGCCTCCCTAAAGGGCTTTAAACGCTTCAAACCATCTATTGTAAAGCGTCAACATGTCAAGGGAAACGCTTGGCTTCCGCTCTTCCAAGATTTGCCTGAAATCGCTCATCCGCAAGGGCCGAGGCTTTGCAAGCTTGTTTGCAGCTTGGCCAGACTCAAAGAATTCGCCTATAACCTTTAGATGGGCGGCTTGACAGACATCTTTTATGTCGCTTCCAGAGAAGCCCTCGGAAAGCCTTGCCAACTCGTGCAAGTCCACGTCTGGAGCTAGAGTCAAATGGCTTGTGTAGTGTTTAAACATCATAAGCCGCGCGTGAAAGTCTGGCAATGGCACGAGGATTCGCTTCTGGAAACGCCGTATGAAGGGCCAGTCTAAATCCCAAGGCTTGTTGGTGGCGCCGATAACATAGACGTGGAGGTTCTTACCCTTGTCAATTATGCCGTCCATCTCTTTCAAGAACTGGTTGCGTACGCGAACTTCACCGCCAACCTCGTTGGAATGCTTACCCATAAGGGAATCCAGCTCGTCAATGAAAATTATGGCTGGCTTCTTATCTTCCAAGGCGCATCTCCTTGCAGACTCAAAAAGCCTAGCAACGTTCTGCTCCGCTTCACCCAGCCACTTAGACATTATGGAAGCCGCATCCACAGAAATGAAAACAGCATCAATCTCGGTGGCAGCGGCGGCCGCCAACAAGGTTTTACCACAACCAGGAGGGCCGAAAAGCAGTATGCCCCTAGGCCAGCCAAGCGGGAACAAATCTGGCCTCTGAACCGGGTAGATTATAGCCTCTTTAATGGCTCTTTTCGCAGCGTCTAAACCTATAACTTCGTCCCAGCGGACGTTTGGCTTCTCTTTTATTATCAAGTCTTCATAACTTGCCTTCTTCGTCTCACATGGTTTGGCGCCTTCAACGCTTTTGGGTTCGGTCTCCTGTTCAGCTGGAGCGATGGCACCCTGCAACACCTTTATTCTTTCTTGGTATGCTATAGCCCTTTGAATGTAAATTTTGTTTAAACTGTAGTCTGGGTACAACTGTACAAGCTTTAACAGCGTTTCTATGGCCTTCTGGTACATGGTTATTGCCATGCCCTTTGCGCCTTGTCTGTCTAGGCGAACAGCCTCCAAAGCATAGTTAGTGGCTGACTTCTCAAGCTCTTGAGCCGCCTCCACGAAACTCACCTCTTAACTTCAATCTTCACTTTCCCCTTCGCTCCCAAACTTTGCAGAGCCTTCTCAACCTCCTCGCATGAAGCCCCCAAGTCACGTGAACAACGGATTAGGTCTATTTCGCCACCAGTCCGCCGTACATACTCCAAAAGAGCTTCTTCAAGGGAAGGCTTAGCAACTTTTAGGCTAATCTCCTGAATCTCAGCCTTCCTAAAGGAGATTAAATTTTCAGAGCGCCTTCCATCTTCATCAACAGCCTCGCCGCCAACCGTCTGAGAACAGGAAGCAGCCAAGGCAATCATCTGTTTAATTTCAGCCTTAGCTTCCTCAAGCTTGGGCGTTTCCCGCGTAGCAGGCGGTTCAGGAAGCTTCTCAGCAATCTTTCTCTCAAGGAAACTTTCAACCTCGTTTAGAATTTGCTCCCCAGCAGGCGTAACCTTATCTACGGGTATCAAGATTTCATCAGAGGATATCCTCGTCGAGTAAATTGTTTCGCCAATAACGTTGTTTATTTCACTTATTTCCGAGGAAACCTCAGGCAATATTTCAGATAACTGTCTAGAAACACTTTGCAAGGTCCTAAGCGCCGGTTTAAGGTCTATTACTATATCGCTTAGCTCCCGCACCGTTTCAAGGCGGAGGATAACCTTTTCAAGGGCAAGCTCCACTTGCTGGAGAAAACTTATCAGGCGGCGAACCTCAGCCAGCTCGTTGGCACATATAGCTGCTTTTTCGCGGTTGCTGGCTCTTAAGGCGTTTACACATGTTTGGAATAGAATTTTATCTCTTTCCTTCAGCCTTAAAGACGCTTGAACAACCTTCTGTTGTTGAACCCTAAGCTTGTACACTGACTGAGTTAAGACTTCCCGTAGTGGTGGAGGGGAGAACGTAAAAGGGTTTTTGATTTCAGCTCCCTCCGCCCGCTACGCTTTAGGAAGCCCTAAATGCTTGCGTCGCCTGCTTCCTTCACATAGACTATCACAGGTGGTTCTGGGAGACTTGCCGGTATGGAAGCTGGGGCTTCAACAGTTTTGGCAAGAGGTCCGGTAACAGTTTCGCCTAAAAGAATGTTTGAAAGCTTGCTTCTCAAACCTTCAAGGTCCGCTTTTTCCGTATTGGCCCGTTTCAAACATTCCTGTATAGTTGAGAATGCCATCTGATAAGAGGTGTCATCTATTTCCCCAATCTCATGTTCTACTTCCAAGTGGACGAGGGCGTAGTTAAGCTCCCTAATCTCTCTATTGCATCTTTCAATCTCTTTCTCAATTCTTTCTAGGAGGGCTTGAGCTTCGGTTTTAAGCTGGTTCAGAACGCCTTCAAAGCTGCTGTGTAAGTCCTCGTAAACTTCCGGCGAAATCTTCTTTTTCTCATAAAGCTCTTTTAGGGCTTGGTCTTTACGCCATATCAAAGGGATTTGGTCGCAGAAGACAGCTGTTTCAGCCTTTATGTCGGACATGTAGACTACTTCTGAACCGTCAAATCTTATGTTTCCAGCAGGGTATTTACCAAAGTTTCCATCGCTACGTTTGATGTAAACATATTCAACTTCACCGTTTGGTTTAACATTGAAGGAAGCAACTTCTCCGATTAGACGGCCGTATTCGTCTTTAACTAGTTTTCCAATGGATAAAAAAATATTGGAGTCTTGTGGCATAGGTTTTCCTCCATTAGGCTAAGATGTTTCCGTTGGGGTTTTCTCAGGTAGAGGCATTTGCGGTATTCCCGCTGGAAGCTCTGGGAACTTCTCCTTGATTCTTTGTTCGGCGACGGCTGCTGCTTCTGTAAGGATTTTCTGGGCGTCTTCGTTGGCTGCTTCAAAGTTTATGGATAAACCTGTGCTCTGTCCAGCCTCCACTATTATTCCGCTGAGCAAATTGCCAATAAGCCCCAGCTCCCTTTCGGCTTCTGGGAAAATGTTGGCCATTCCAGCTTTCACAGCTCTTAACACGCTGACGGCTGGTCCAAGGGTTGAAACAACATCTCCAAGTTCTGATACAGTTCGTAACCTTAAGACTATTTGCTCAAGGGCAAGTCTAGCCTGCATTATCATCTTTTCCATTTTCCTAATCTCGGCAAGCTCGTTGGCGAAAACGTTGGCCCGAGCCATGTCATGCTTTGTATAAGCATCGACTATCCTAGCAAATATGGACTTGTCTCTTTGACTGAACCTTTCGCTAGCCTGATCCAGCTTCTGGATCTGTAATTCTATGCGGCGGATGGCCATGTCAAGCCTCGGCTTCAACGGACCCGGAGGCCTCACAGCCTCTTTGATGCGTTCTGTGAGGGGTTGCTCGTCGCGTCTCTCATCCCATCGTTTACTAAACCTTTCTGACAATATGGATTCCTCCGAAGAAGGCATAGGCGCTTAAAGAAATCTTATACATTGTTAATATGCTGGAAATATCCACGTATATACGTAGAGATATACGTGCCGGCTAAAGCCTTTTTGGGCTTTAATTTTCTAGTGAAAAGAACAATTTGCTGTTTTCGCCGGAATAGACAGAAACTTGTAAGTTAGACTAAAGAGAACCCTTGAAATCAACTCTAGGCTAGGTGGAAACAGATGGGCGAAAGGTTAAAGATTTTCCTCTTCGTTGGGCTTCTAGGATTCTTCGCAGGCATCATAGCCGACATAACAGCCACCTACGTGATTCCAGCGCTTATTCTGCTGCTGCCGCAGCTAGGTGTAATAACGCGATACATGCTTTCAGGACTGGCAGGAGCATTCCTAACCATAATACTGGTAAGCATATGGGCATACATCACCGGACCTAAAGAAGCCTAGTGCATCCTTCTTTTTACCTTCGTCAACGACGATTTCATAGTGAAACCTTTTATTCTTGGACTCAGAAGCGGAAAAATCAATCATCTGCTCAGCGTACCTCGATTTCATCATAGTCCAGTAAGATTAGGTGTGGCAAAATTATTTATGTGTTTTACAGGGGAGATTGATGAGGATGATGGAGCTGAAGCGTATGTGTGGCATTTTTGGCTTCGTGTTAAAGAAGTCTGTCGAAATGGCTGTTGTCTTCAAAGTTTTGCGGAAACTTGAAAGACATCAGTATCCAGACGAGAAAAACCCTGTGGGCGGGTATGGTGCTGGGGTTGCAGTCCTCACGGATACGGGGAAGGTTTTGTTGAAAAAGGTTGGAAAGATTGAGGGCTCTCCGGCTGAGCACTTGTCAAGAGTATGCGAGCTGCAGTGGGCTTCGGTTTTGGTTGGACATGTGAGACTGCCAAGTCCTCAGTTTATGGAGACTGCGGAGTTTGATGAAACAGCCCAGCCTTATGTTGCGCGATGCATTAAAGATTTGACAATAATTTCAGCCCATAATGGGAATGTAACAAACTACAAAACCATAAGGGAGAATCTCGGCGTAAAACATGCTTTTGAGTCGGAAAAAATAGAGCTTATTGATTCCGAAGTTATCCCACACTTATTCGAAGAGCTTTTGATTGAAAAGAGCGATCCGAAGAAAGCGTTAGAAGCTCTCTTTCAAACATTGGAAGGGGCAAATACCGTAAGTCTTATACAAGTCGAAGCTAACTGTTTGCTGCTACATTTTATCCATAAAGGAAAAACTAGAGGATTGACTGTGTGGAAAAATGACAATGAAGAAATTGTTTTCTGTTCTAGAAAAGAGCCACTAATGGAATGCTTCAGCGGCATTCTCGAAAGAGGTGGATTTAGAGAGCATGTGTTTATTCCATGGGGAGTAGACGCGAATTTACAAATGACTATAAACCCTAATTTAAGGGCTTTTGCCTAAAAATAAGAATATGTCCCAGTTAAGTAGCATTTACACCAGACGAAAAGGTTTTGTGGAATGGAAAGTTAGCTCTGATACTAAAGGGGTAAGCCAGCCCTACGAGGTTCAAAAACTTTCCAAGAGGCCATAAGAAAGGCGAAGAGCTCCCAGACAAACTTTTAGTAAAGGATAAGTAAGTTCCTGCTCAATTCTAACATTTGGCGACGTCAGCTAATGGGAAGTTTCTCAGAATCTAATGTTTTCAATCTCCTTGCTCCGTCAATCCAAGAAGGATTAAAGGAACGTGGCTTTTTTAAACCTACTTTGCCTCAAGTTATTGCTATCCCGCCAATTTTGGCTGGAGAGAATGTTCTTTTGATTGCGCCGACTGGCAGCGGTAAAACTGAGGCTGTTCTTCTTCCAATTTTCTCAAAGCTCATCCATCAAAAGGAAGCAAAGGGCATAGCGATCGTTTATATTACGCCTTTAAGGGCTTTGAACCGAGACCTTTTGAAACGCTTGTCCTTTTGGGCTGGCTGGCTTGGCATTACAGTTGAGGTTAGGCATGGCGACACGGAGCTTAAACTGCGCCGAAAACAGACGGTTTCGCCGCCCTATATGCTGGTGACAACACCCGAGACTCTGCAGGCTGTCCTTCCCGGAGCCCGCATGAGGGAGCACTTACGCCATGTCCAATGGGTTGTTGTGGATGAGGTGCATGAGCTTGCCTCTAGCAAGCGGGGGATTCAGCTTACGGTGGCTTTAGAGCGTTTGCGGGAAATAGCCAAACAAGAGTTTCAGAGGGTTGGATTATCGGCTACCGTTGGAAACCCAAGCGAGGTGGCAAGGTTCATTTCCGGAATAAATAGGAGCGTAAGAGTTGTACAGGCTTCGCTTTCTAAAGGCTATAGGTATATGATTGAGAATCCCGCGCCAACAAACGCTGACTACGAGTTGGCTAATAGGCTTGGCATGTCGCCGGAAGCTGCTGCCAGAATAAGGCGCATAATCGAACTTGTGGACAGCCATCAGTCTACACTGGTTTTTGTCAACAGCAGAACTGTGGCTGAACTACTTGGGCATCGTTTCACCCAGCTTGGGCGCAATGACATAGCAGTTCATCACGGGTCCCTTTCAAAGGAAGAGCGAGTTCAAATCGAAGATGACTTTAAGGCTGGAGTTTTGAAGGCCATAGTTTGCACAAGCACTTTGGAGCTTGGCATAGACATTGGCACGGTGGACCTCGTAATTCAGTATCTTTCGCCAAGACAAGTTTGCAGCTTAATCCAAAGGGTTGGCAGAAGCGGACACCGCCTAGACATGCTTTCCGAAGGCGTAATTATAACCGCTTTTCCAGATGACTTACTGGAGTCTTTGGCGGCTGTGAAAAACGCCAGTAAAGGCAGAATTGAACCAGTTTTGATTCACGAGAACGCCTTGGACGTTTTAGCCCATCAGGTTGCTGGCATATTGATGGACAGGGAAAGCATAACCTTGGACGAGCTTTTAGCCATCCTTAGAAGGGCTTATCCGTACAGACGTTTGGATGGGCAAACGCTCTTAAATGTGGTACAGTTTTTAGCTAACCTCAACCAATTAAGGTTTGACGGAGAAACGGCGGTTTTGAGGAAAACCCGCAAAACAAGAGACTACTATTACGCGAATCTATCCATGATTCCAGACGAGAGACGCTACCCAATAATAAATGTGCTGTCGGATAGGCGAATCGGCACAGTTGGCGACGAGTTCATGGCTCTGCGAGCCCGCATAGGCTTAAACATAATTTTGCGGGGAAAAATTTGGCGCATAATCCAAATTGAAGATGAAACTGGCACTGTTTACGTGGTTCCATCCGAAGACCCTTCTGCGGCGGTTCCAGGCTGGGACGGGGAAATGCTGCCGGTGCCCTTTAGCCTTGCACAAGAAACTGGAAGGATGCGGGAGGAAATCGGCGAAACCCTAAAAACTTTGGGAAACGTTGAGGCGACGGCTGAAAGGATCGCCGAAAAGTTTGCATTGGATAAAAATGCGTTGCTGGAGGCTGTTAGGGAAATCGAAGAACACTTAAAACTAGGTGCTCCGCTGCCAACTCACAGCCATGTTTTGATTGAGGCCTTTGATAAGTATTTGATTGTGCATGCGTGTTTCGGCGAGGTTGTTAACAGTACTTTGGGCGGTATTTTTGACGCTGTGCTTTCAGACATGGAGCTTATTGTGGGCTGGTGGAACGACGGCTACCGCATATTAATAGAGACTCCGCGGAGACTAACGTCCTATGATGTTGAAAGAATGCAATCCATACTTTTCGGTTTAAGCGACGAAGAGGTGGATAAAGCCTTCCAAGAGTATTTGGAGGCGAAGTTTCCATACGCTTATAAAATGAAGTTTGTGGCTGAACGGTTCGGCGCCCTTCCAAGGGGCAAAACCATGGGTCCCAAAAGGTTGAGCCAGCTTCCAGCCGCTTTTAAGGGCACGCCAATTTACGATGAGACTTTGAGGGAAGCCATGTTGGAGAAGGCTGACCTTGGAAAGGTTAAGGAAATCATGCAGAGCGTTAGAAGCGGAAAAATCAAGGTTAGCCCTTGGTACAGCCCCAAAAACCCGACGCCATTAGCCTACCACATTTTGGCAAAGTATGCGGATGTTTCAGAGCTTATGGCTCCTGAACGCGTCCTCTTAAGCAACATAGAGAAAATGAAGAGAGCAATAGAGGCTAAAACGGCAGCGCTATTATGCGTAAACTGTGGAGATTGGACAACTGAAAAGAAAATTAAGGAATTGCCGGAAAACCCAGCATGCGAAAAATGTGGTTCAAGACTTTTGGCGCTGCTCTATCCAAGCCAAGAGCCTAAACGGATTCAAGAAATCTTGGAGAAGAGGCGAATGGGAAAAAGCCTAACAGAAGAGGAGCTTAAAGAAATAGCCCATGCGAGGCGCACCGCCGACTTGATTTTGAGTTACGGCAAAAAAGCCATAATAGCCCTAAAAGTTAAAGGCGTGGGGCCGGAAACCGCCTTTAGGATTCTTGGGAAAATGCATCCCACCGAAGAGGAGTTTTACATGGACTTGTTGAGGGCGAAGATTCAGTATTTAAAGACGCGGGAGTTTTGGGAAGACGGGGGAAAACGCACGGAAGGCTTTTAGTTTTCAACTTTTAACGGCAATTAGGTAAATGTAACCCGATTTGATGTTCATTTTCTTGATGGTGAAGCCGTATTTATTCAAAAGCTTTTGAAGTGTGAATTTGTCTGTGTGTACGTGGTAATGCCAACCCGAGAATTTTTCGCCGGGGCCCATGGGGGTGCAATAGTAGAGGAATTCTCCCCAAATTAGCGGTTTACGTCTAAGAAATTTCCAGTAGCAGTAGAGTTTGAAGTCTGATAGAAGTCCAGTGATGGAGGATGTAATGTTTGCGTCCATCCATGTTTCCGCGCTCATGAATAAAACTCCATCGGCTTTCAAAATAAAATTTAGTTGCTGAAGAAGTGACTCGCGCAAGTCTGGGGGGACATATTCAAAGGCTTGGGAGAACCAGACGCCACCAAATGCTTGCCGCTGGAACGGCGGCTTGAACATTGAGCCTTTTATATGATTAACGTTTTTCCTCGCACATTTTTTCTTAGCTTTCTCCAAGTTTTTGGATGAAAGGTCAAGGGCTACCACATTCTCCACGTTATCCGAAAGTTTTGAGGTATGGCGTCCATCTCCGCATGCCAAATCTAGAATCGTGGCTTTGGGTTTTAGGAGAGAAATGAAACTGTGGAAATATTCTTCTTCAAGCTTGTTCTCAAACTCGTCGATGATCTTCTCCTCGTAGTCTTCACTTAACTCGTATGGCAGAATGATGTTTTCGCATATTTCACGGAGGAATTTTTCCCTATTCTTTCTTCTGTGCAATATGCGTATAGGCATGTTTCATCAATAAGTAAAACCGCATTAGAGTTTTAATAGCTAACTTATTGAGAACTGTTCTATTACGCTTTAGCCAAAATCGCAGCCCTAAAAATAAAAAACCACAAGCCAGAAGCGTGAATGGGGGATCGCAACCTTGACGGTAGCGCCGTATACTTGGCTAAGGTGAAGTTGAAATTAAGGAAGGAAGATTTTGCCACCTTTCGATTAAAAAATGGGTTGGTTGCTGTGTTTGTTGCGAAACTTTTTACTTTTTGGGTTGTATAGTTTTGGTTAGGGTGATTGCTTTGGATGTTAAGCTTTTTGTGGATGGTGAGGAGATAAGCCTAAACAAGTTCGTTGCTAAATTTTTGGGCAACACAATTGCTGGGGCTGTCAGTGCTTTGAGAGGCGTTAGAGAGGATTGGAATGAGATTAAAATAGAAATAAAAAGGTGAGATGTTAGGCGTGATTCCAGAAGCTCATAAGAAGCATTTGATGGATGAGTTGGCTCAGAAGCTGTTGGCACCCGTTAGGCTTGTTGTTTTTACACAGGAGTTTGAGTGTCCATATTGTGTGCAGACACGAAGTCTTGTTGAAGAGTTGGCTGGTTTA
>JAWBZV010000040.1:0-8491 GCA_038865865.1 Bathyarchaeia archaeon
CTTAAAATTTCTCCAGCTCCAAGAACCGTTAGGGGAGCCGACACAACAAACGGTGTGGCATAGCCTAAATAGCGCGTTGGGAGGATCGGTGCGCCTGGAATTATAGCCCTTCTAGTGCAGAGGACGACAGACAACAACACAAGGATGGATATGGCTATGCATTTAAAAGCGCTTTTAAAGCTTTGCTGCTTAGGCTTTCCATAGGTGAAGTATAAGGCTGCGCCAAACAAAACAGCCTGATATAAAAACGCAGAAATAAAGTCGCTGGATGTTAGGGCCGCCTTTGCAAATAAACCATTATACACATAAAATTTAAGGTATAACGCCACCGCCGAGGCTAAAGCCGCCGCAGGGATGAAACTAGACTTTTTTACACTTTCACCCATCCTAAAGTTGTTCAAAGCTCCACCTAAAGCCACGCTGAAAATTACGGCTGCCGTTGTCAACGCAGCCAAATGATGCGCAAAAACCAGCGCTATGGAGGCAACTATAAACAGAAAGGTTTCCCTAATTTTTCCGTAACCTAAGAAAAGCAGGATTGCCGTAAGGTATAATGGGGTGGCATAAGTCTCCTTCGTCACCCCAGCGGTGAAAAGGGCGAAGGGATAGACAACCGTCAGCACAAGCGTGGAAAGAAGCGCCAACCCACGGTTTCCGCCAAATCTTTTAACGAGAGCATAAAATATCAGCACCGTAAGGGCGGCAATTATGGGAACTCCGATGGACATGGCGGCGATTGGTCTAAGCCCCGTTATGAGGGATAGAAATGCGCCAAAAACGCTTACAGCCGGCCAATAGTTGTGGTAACCGTCAAACAATGTTTCATTTCTAAGGTCTATGGGCGAGTGGGCAACAATTATTTCAGCATTTCTTATGGGACCCCACCCATCCGTTGAGAAGGGCATCCCGCTGACCAATGTGGGATAAAGCCTTAGGGCGAGGGCTAGAAGCAGTACGAGAACTAGAATGGAACAGTGTTTCACACTTCCACTTCCGCTTTAAGGATGTATATCGAAACCAGCAGGGAAGAAAGGATGGGGGGCAAGGCGATGACAATCGGGTCGAAGTCAAAAACAAACCTGTAAGATAAAAGTTCTAGGCTTAGGCTGGTGTTAACAGCCATCAGAGTTAGGACCGCCACGGCAACGCCTATAAGCGATGCTGCCATGGCCCATGGTACAAGCTTAACCATCAAATCCCACTTAAGCACACGCCTCGAAGCGCCGATGGATCTTAAGATGCCTATTTCACCCTTGTGATGGACCACAACCGTCCTTGCAGCAGCCGTTATGCTTAAGCTTGAAAAGAAGAAAACCACAGCGGACAATATGAGCATAACCTCCCTCGTCAAGCCGTATCGGTCCAAGTAACTTTTCATAAAGCCCTGGGCCTCCTCAACCCCCACGTTTTCAGGTTTAAAACGCACAACAATCCTCGGGCTGATCATCTCTTGCAAGGGTTTAGGCGTCTCCCCGGCGGGCGGCTGATCCTGTGCAGAAGCTTCCATTACAATTTCTCTGTAGAGGGCTTCTGGAGCAATCTTAGCCCTGTCGATTTTAACCCTTATAAGCGTGACATAACCGTAGTTTCCCCTAAGCCACTGGCCTACATGCAGAGGCACAAGCACCTCGTCGTCTAACGGCGAGTTTGAAAGGTATATGCCCTTAACATTTAATTCCAGGCACCTGTCAGTCAACACGCCGAAAACCATGAAGCGGTCATTAACTTTTAAATTAAGCTTCTCCGCAGCCCTAAAGCCTAAAACAGCAAAGTTAAGGTCAAATGAACCGAGCATCTCACCCTCAAAGACGGTTAGGCTGTTAAATTTTAGGAATTCCTCAGGCACCACTCCACGAATAAAGAACGCCTGCCCATTTACAACGCATGGCGCATGCACCTCCGGACTGCAGGCTAAAACCCCGTTCAGGCATGCCACCCGCTCAACCAAGTAGGCTGGAACAAGCCCCGTGAATGGCGCGCTGCTCGCCCGATCATAAATGGCCACTACGTCTGCGCCCTCACCCAAATGCACCGTAAACCCCCTATAGAAACCTAAAAGGCTGAAGGCCGTAACAGCAAAAACCATAGAAGACACAGCAACAACTAACACCAACGCCACAAGACGCCTCCAGCTTAAATACTTAAAGCCCCCAAACCCCAAAGACAAGCCTCAGCCAACCCACCCAATAATGATAACCCACACAAAAAAATAAATTGCGCCAACAAGAAACACCTCCAACTGCAGTATTGTTGAACACGGAAGACGTGTAGCTCTGTTTTACGGTTTCTGAGAAAAGTATATTAAATCTGAATACGCAATACAGCCTGAAAATCTATACACAGGCCTGGAAGTGCATAACAGGTATGCCTAAGTGTCGCTTCCTCCAACAGGTGCAAAGTGCTCCAGCCAACTTGTCGGAGGATCAGTACGCCACAGTATGTGTAACCTTCAAGCCCACAGAAGTTCCGGAAAGCTTCATTCGCAGAGTTCTCTCCGTGGCTGCTTCCAAAGTTGGAAGCGGAGATGTAGCCTTAGCATCTCACATCATGGTTATCGTCAATGTAAGCTTCAGAGGGCGTGCAGGCCATCTTTCGCCTGATGTGCTTTTACTTAAGAACCCTGTGGTGCTGAGGGCATTGTGCTGGGGAGGTGGGGCGAGTGAAGCTAAGTGAAGCGGGCCGGTATTCTATCTCCCTCTTCTAAACTTTTCATATTCAGCATAATTTATGGACTATTCTACATAAACTATATTGATCTTGTTGTTCCAGGATCCAACGTTCCAGGTTATCATGCCTGGCTCGGCGCAGCCTATTTCATATCCTTCGTCCCGGTAATCCTCATATGGGGAGTGAGGGAATGGAAGCTTGTCCTATGCCTGGGCTTAACAGCAAGCCTCATGAATGATTTGTTCTATTACCCTGTCAGCCTATTACTTTTTGGGAAGGCGCCGGACCTGTACAACTGGTACATGTTCCAGCTAGGATTTAAGGGGTTCACCCGCTCCTGGACTTTCAACGCTGGATTCTTCACTTTCCCGATGACATCGCTGCTAATGGGCGTCAGCATATACCTAAGAATAGCCATAATCGCAGCCCTAGCCATGAAGGGCAGGGTGCAAGGCAAGGGTCGATGGATGACAGGTTGGATGATGATGGAGAAAGCTGGAGGGATTTTACAATGGCTCATAAGAAGCCGGGATACAAGGCCCCAAAACGTATTACACAATGCTGGTGACGCGAGGTTGTGGAGAAAACCCCAATACAGGGCATAGGCACCCCACTAGTTCATTCATGGTTGGTGAAAACGAGATCACAGCCGGTTTAGACGGTTTTAACGATAAAAGGTTTCCTAGAACACCTGAAATAGGCGTAAACTGCAATTAGAGGCGCCGTCAAAACAATTATGCCTGCGGGAAGGTCGGGTATGTCGCCCTGTAGGGTCCAAGAGGCGTAACCAGAAGCCGGGCATCGGTCATTAGGTGTCTCCACATCGCCGCCTGGAAGCCCGTTACCATCAGCCAGGGCGATAGCGTAAATATCCATCACGAGGTTTCCTCTGGCGCCCAAGTTGTAAAGGTGGTTTTTGCCTATGATGAATTTCACGAGTCCCGCTTTATTTTTTGTTGCATCCTCTAGGTTAAATCCTATCTCACGCCCCGGCGAGCTATAAGTTTTTCCAGATTTTATGTTTTCCGCTGTTAAGCTAGCACTTGAAGCCCACGAGCCTACTGTAGTGTTGTAATAGTAAAGTCTGCATGTTCCGCTGGCGCCACCGATGGCTGTGAAAAGTATGGAAAAAATGAGGTCCCCAATTGAGAATCGAACTTCATATTGATCCCCGCTTGTCATATTATCTATTAAAAATCCATAATAGGCCCTCTTTTTCTTTAGAAGGGCTTCTCCAGTGACCTCAATTAAAGGCGCCAGCTTTATTCTGAAGGCTATGCTGTCGTCATCTTCACCTACCTGAATGCCGCGAGTATTTTCGGTGTAAATGTCAAATCGTCTTGCATCCCCGGCTACATTATAGTCGCAGGAGCTTTCCGTTCCATCCAGATCCTGCATCTTGCCTTCCGAGGGGTCCCATGCAAAACCCCTAATTGCATTGGCAGCTGAAAAAATCAACGAGAACGACAGTGCAGTAAGGGCGATCATGAGTAACCTTTTTTTCAAGAGTTGTCCCGCAGTTTATAGGCATGCTCACAGATATAAGGGATGTTATGCTATTCGCTTTTAACGGCCTTTATAAGCCACGCTTGGCTATACACTGGAGATAATTCTGCACTCTCGCCTAAATAAAGTTCAAGCTTTACAGATACTGCGCCCTGCCCAGGGCGGGATAAGATCAAAGTGTAATGGAAGGTTTGTCCCGGCGGCACATTCATTATCAAGCCACTGTCCAGCAGCAACTCAGTAGCGTTCAATTTCACCAGATACGTGTAATTTGCAGCCTCTTTCCGCATGTTTTTTATGTTAAAATATATGGTTGGTGTGTCCCCGGACTCTATTAGGCCTGCCTCTATGGTTTTGGCCTCTATGGAGCTACTTGCCTGACGATATACAGAGTAGCCTATGGCTAAAACAAGCGCCGCTATAACAAGAAATACTAAGCCCCTAACCCTGGAGCTTCTACTTATAGATTTTGAAGCCATAGGCTGACACTCCCTTAGAGCGTTTGAGATATGCGTATATGGCTATTAAGGGGAAAGCTAACAGAAGTATTCCCGCGGGCAAATCAGGTATGTCGCCTTGAAGTGTCCACGTGGCGTATCCACTTGCAGGACATCTATCCATCTCTGTGCCTGTGGAAGGAGTCCCCGTACCGCCTGAGCGAGTAGTAGCGTAGATGCTTGTAACAAGGTTTCCCCGGGCTCCTAGGTCGTAAAGGTATTGTTTACTAATTACAAACTTTACAGATCCATAGCTTATTGCTGCCGCGTTTGTCAAGATAAACCCTATTTTATAGTCTGCTGTATTGTAGAGGGTGCCTGAAGCTATGTTGTTCACGGTAAGGGACACACATGAAGTCCACGCCCCTCCGCCTGTCCTGTTGAAGAGGGTGCATGTACCCCGGGAGCGCCCGCTTGCACGGAATAATATGCAAAAGTCTATTTCGCCTATTCTAAAGTATACTTCATATTGATCGCCGCGGCTCATTCTAGAAACAGTAAAACGGTTTTGAGGGAGTGGGGCTCTATCCAACTTTATCAGAAAGGCAATGCTTTCAGGGCTGGCAAAATCTTCACCAACCTGAATGCCACAAATCGCGGTCGTGGTATATATGTCAAACCTATTATTCGAATTATTGTTAGGGTAAGTATTTGAAGAACTATTGGTTCCAGAGAGGTCTGCCGTTGATGGGTTCCATCCAAAAGCGGACAATAATTCCCGCGATAACAGAACTGTGAGGATTAAGAGAATGAGCATGAGGAATGCTGCACTTTTAAGCCGCAATTATCATCACTATTTTTGTTAACACTATACCCGCGAATATAAGGAGTAGGCTAACAGACAAAGTTCCATATCTTCCCCTTAGGGCGGCCAGTTTTCGCCCTATTCGCCCGTATGCTGGGTCCGTTAGCTCGATGAAGACTAACAGGAGGATTAGGACAATGCTAACGACTATTCCCGTGTTTATTGCGGGCTGGCTTGAGTTGGGTTGTGCTGCCATGCCCATCGTGTTTAAGTAGTAGGTTATGGTGGCGATGGACGTTGTGGACACTGTGGAGGTTAGAGATGTGGCGAAGCTTGAAAAGGCTGAAAAGCTTATCCAAAGTTCTGGCGGGCTCTGCGGGATGTTAAGGTATGCCGTATATTTTTCGCCAGTGTCAATATTTACAGCTTCAACGTAGATTTTCAAGGCTTTTCCTGTTTTCGGCGAGGCACAAGTGTAGGTTAAAGACTGGGCAGCGGCGGGTTCAAGCGTAAACTCTATTGCGGCCAGTTGTCCGCCGTCCACGTGCAGACTTAGGCAGTATTTTTGTGGTTGCGGTCTAACGTTTTTCAGAGTAGCTACGACAACAAGGGGCTCGTTCTCCTTAATTACTGTTGGGAAAAATCTAACTGTTAAGGCTTCCGACTGCATTAAAATGGAGTTAAGTAATAAAACAGCCAAGAAAAGTACTGCAAATACTAGGCTCACATACCCCTTTGACATTCTCTAACGCCCATCTTGCATGTAGGGGCAGAGTCTACTCACCATGAATTTTACATACCTTTTCGTTAAAACTGCAATGAAATATAAAAGCGTTATACCAGCATCTGATACGTTTACATTTCGAAAATGTATATATTTCTAAACAGAGATGTGTAAAGACGAAATTTCTTCATATGAATAAAAATATTTCAAAAATAAATTGAGGGTGCTAATTTTGAAGCAAATGTTTAAAAATTATCGCCTATAATTTGTTAGTTCTCGCCACGTATATTTGGCGGATAACGCGATTGTGATTGGATAATGATCAAAAATGAAGCCTTATAAGTTGAGGTTATTTGCTTTCCTGGGTTTTCTCTTGTTCTTGAGTCTTCTCAAGCTCCTTCTCTATTTCCTTTTCTATCTCTTCAATGGGTTTCGGGGGCGGTGTCGTGGCCAACGTGTAGCCTATCCAGCCCAGTATGGCGAAGACTCCGGCAACAGCTATGGTGCCCGTCAATTTGAGGATGAAGATGTCTGCCCCTAGCATCGGAGGGAAGAACACTAGCCATATGTAGGCTATTATTATAATTATTGAGATTACTAGTAGGCCTGAACCTAAAACCTGATCTCTGCTCAACTTTTTCACCTCTTGATAGATTAAAGTTTCTGGACATTAGATTTAAAATTTGCCCTTATGGTAAAGGGTGGGTTATGGAAAATGTTTCGCATATCCTACCCTGGCAATTTTGAACGCGGGGTATAGGCAGCCTAAAAGCGAAGCTGCAAGCGTTAGGAGGGTTATTGGAATTATTTGATTTGGCTCCAAGAAAGGCGTCACGTTTATTGTGGGTTTTGTCCATCTGAAAATTGTTGAAGCTACTTGAGCCCCAATAGTGCCTAGAGCTGTTCCAAGCACAGCGCCTGAAACAGCTACAACAACAGTGTAGAGGGTTATAATCATGAAGAGTTGATTTTTACTTGCACCGAGACTTTTCAGCATGATGAATTCGTAATTGGACTCTGCTATGAGCCTGTTGGCAATAACATATGAAGTTGCAGCTATGGCGAGGTATATGGTTATGGACCATATGGTGATGAAGTTTAGGGTTTGCCAGCTTATTTGCTGTATAAATTGTAGCGGTTGCTGAGCCTGGACAGCCTGGAGATTTTCGGGTAGAATGCGCGTTATCTGGCTTATGGCCTCTTGAGCATTAGATTTATCCGTTAAGGTAAGCTCGATGAGGGTGATATCGCTGTTTCCTGTTAGATTTTCTAGAAGCTGCATTTGCGCTATTATTTCAGAGTCGATTTCGGTTTGGCTTCTAAAAATTCCAGAAATCCTGAGTTTAACTTGTGTTTCATAGACGTTCAGGGTTATTTCTTCCCCAGCGTTTACCGAGAGAGCCCTTGCGAGGATCTCGCCCATGTTTGCTTCTGTGGAGTTTTCCGCTATAGTTCCATTTAGGCGTGCATTACGCATCTTCATAAAGTCGGCTACGTTGTTTAGGAAACGTAATTGGACTGTTGCATTTCCTGACCGTGCGCATATTTTTGCAGTTAAGATTTTCTGCACAGCCACCTGTTTAACCCAGCTTATGTCTTCCAGTTTGCCAGCTATTTCCCAGGCCTGTTTAGTGCTTATTTTGCTGTCTGTGAGTGAAACTGCGTTTTTACTTAAGATTATAATGGTTCTGCCGGGGTTAACCTGACTGCCCAATGCTTGGGATTGAAGGCTTAGGTAGTTTGCTATGGAGTTTGTAGAGGCTATCATGGCTACTAAGAGGGCTATGGAAAGCGTTGCCGAGGCTGTACCGCTTTTTCTAAGAAGCATTTTTAACCCATGCAGTGTTCCAAGCATATCTAGACCAAGCTTATCAGAGGGTTTTTACTATTAGGAATGACACGCGTATACTTAAAACGTATTCGCGTTTTGGCGCCATTAAATTGGGCGTTTCAAGCTAGGTAGGGCATTATGGCCATAAGCATGATGTTGTTGGCGGCGTGCATGACTATTGGTCCCACTAAGCTTCCGGTTTTAAGGTAAACTGCGCCGAGTAGAATGCCTGCGGCGAAAACAAAGAGGATTTCAGGTATGCTTCTCCAGACGGTGTGCATGGCTGCGAATATTAGGGCAGACCAGAAGATGCTGGATTTAGGCGCCATGAAGACTGTTAGGCTTCGCTGAATCATCGCCCTAAAAAGGATTTCTTCCCCCAATGCTACAAAGAAGAGCATGTAAACTGCGGTTTGCAGGAAATAAAATGGGTCAAAATGTGGGGTCGGCGGAGGGGGCTGCAGGATTAGGTATTCAATCATGCCAAGGGGTATTCCAGCCAATCCTGCTAAACAGCTTTT
>JAWBZV010000041.1:0-7380 GCA_038865865.1 Bathyarchaeia archaeon
TGGGGTTGAGGGCTACGCGATTTTCGGTTCTCCCCCTGTGGGTTTTTCCCTTGCCTATCGGGTTGTAAACCTGATCACCGTTCCCGCGGCGGTTTTGTGTGCAGCTGGGCTTTACAGTCTCGCCCTGGGTTTTCATGGCTCCTTGGGGGGTTTGAGGAGAATTGTAGCGTCGGCCCTTTTATTGGTGATTGTAGCTTCAAACGTTTATGACCTGTATGCATCTGTATCCCTTGGGGAGCGTTACATGGGCTATTTCTGGAAGTATACGCAGGCGGAATTTTCGGCTGGGGAGTGGTTGTCGGAGAACGCTTGCTGGACTGTGGCTGGGGATGTGAAGGTTTATTATTTGCTGGGGGAGTATTTCGGCTTGGAGGTTGACACGGTTCAAGCCCTAAAATATTTTTATGGCGAAGCTTCCAAACATCCTTCACTGTTTATGGTGCATGGATCGATGGTTGAGAATGGCTACGTGTTCTATGGGGGATACAGCGTTGACCTTCCAAGCGGGTGGACTGAAAGAATTGCTGGTTTAAGCCAGATCTACTCTAATGGCTTCGTGAAAGTTTACATGGGATGATCTTTATGCAGTTCCTCGTGGAGCTCCATAATGTTTGGAAAAACTATGGGGGTTCCGAAATTCTTAGGGGGGTGAACCTTACGGTTGGCGAGGGGGAGTTTATTTCCATTAGGGGCAAGTCTGGTGTTGGGAAAACAACCCTGCTTAGAATCATTGGGCTGCTTGAAAACCCAGACGCAGGTGAAGTGAAGATTTTAGGTAGAAGGGTGAGCGAGCTAAACGACGATGAGAGGTCAAATCTTAGGCTTAGGGCTATCGGCTTCATCTTCCAGTTTTTCAACCTTATTCCCTCGCTTACAGTTCTAGAGAATATTGAGCTTCCATTAGCCTTGGCTGGAGTTAAAAGGCAGGAGCGTTTGAGGAGGGCGCGGGGCCTCCTCGAATATTTTGGTTTAGAGGGCTTGGCGGGACGCTTTCCAGAAACCCTTAGTGGCGGGGAGAAGCAGCGAATAGCTGTAATCAGGGCTTTGGTTAATAATCCCAAGATAATATTGGCTGATGAGCCTACTTCAAGTATAGATGAAGAAAACTCCCAACTCCTGATAGATCTTTTGAAAAAGATTAACGTTGAGAGAAATGTGGCGGTGCTGTTGACAACCACGGACATTTACGAGAAGCTTCCCACAACGAGGGATTACATCTTGAAAGACGGCTGCCTTTCAAAGACGTCAGCCTAAAACAAAATGTCAATTTGTTCTTCTGGCCGGAAAATGGGTTGTTTAAAGCCATTCTCGCCCCATATTTCGCGATGGAGAGGTTATAGTTGTGGCTGTTTCGGATTAACAAATACACTACCCCCCTATAGTTTTCGGAGTTCTCAGTCTGCTTGCAGTTCTGCCTTTAGATTCTTGTAACTACAACATGGTTATGGTATGGCAAAATAGGTTCACTTTCAAAACAGCTTTAACTAAAGCTGCACACAATCTTGGCCGCACGGGTTTAGAGAAATTCCAAAAGCGAAATTTTGAATTTTCACCATCTGAATAACAAATGCTGTTAGATGTTAAGCTGTTTGATTATTGTATCTCTTGAAATAAGCCATTTCATCTTTTTTGTTTCTTCATATATGTAGATCAGTGGGGCGCAGTATGTTTGTGCGAGTTCGTAGTATGCTATTGTTGCCGGTTTTGTCGCTGATGTGCAGTCCATTACGACTATGTATTCTCTTAGGAGACTAATGAGTTGTGGCTGTATTTTTTGTTTTACTGATTCTATGTCTATTATTTCCTCTTCGTAGCAGAGTATCCATTGGTATGGAAGTTTGAGGTCTTTCCATTCGTTTAATGCTTCCGGTGAGGTTGCGACATATATAAGATCTGGTTTTAGTTTTTCCTTCTTAAGAAGTTCTATTGCTATTTCGGGTTCCGGTTCTTTTCTTGTTTCTCTTTTTCCCATAAGTCCAACGTATGCGATTGGGATCTTTGTCTTTGCGGGGAATATGAAACATAATGGTGTCTTGTATGTTAGTCGGTATGTGCCCTTAACTTCTTTTTCCACAACCTTTAAGCGTTGCAGCCTGTTTAGATGATGGTTTAAAACTGAGCCCTTTACACCCGATGTTGCTTGTATCTGGGAGAAAGTTGCAACTCCTCCGTTTTTTGCAATTGCTTCGGCTACTTTTCTGCTGTTTTTAACGGAAAAAGCAAGCGGATAGTTGGGCATTTCTTCACTTTCTCTTTTCATGTACACGTCACATTTAATTAAGATAGTAGTGTTTTACTCTATTTTAATAGAGTTATGCTCGAGTAAGATTGTAATATCTTTTTGCAAATTTTTGTTTCGGTGAGCACCCTTGGACGACAAGAGGTTATTTCCTGAGCTTGGCGTCGGCAGACTCCCGATGAACACTTCTAATTCTTTTGAGGGAGCCTTTAAACGAGAATTGGATATAGGTCTTTTCGCCTTCGATATTGAAACTTTTAGCCCAAGGGGTTTTCCATCACAGGCGGAGGACCCAATTGTAAACTTTTCTCTTGTATCGCCTCTAACCGAAGGTGGGGTTGTTGCGTTTTCCGCAATTGTAAAGCCAAATTTTGAGCGGGAACTTTTATTGCTGCTTTATAGGTTGTTGTCAAATTTAGGCGGCGCATGCCTTCTAACATACAATGGTTTAAGATTTGACGTTAGGTATGTCTTGCAACGTGGGGGCTTGTATGGTTTAAATTTTGAGGATGCTTTTGAAAATTTTTGTCATGTTGACGTGTATCGTCTGCTGAGATGGCTTGATGTAGGTTTTCCGAGGTATGACCAAAAGACTGTTGAGTGTTGCCTCGGCATAGTTAGGGCTATCCGTCAAGTGTCAGGTAAAAATTACCACCTCTTTTATAATGATTTTGTTCGAATTGGTAACCTCACGCCTATGTTTTACAATATTGAGGATAGTTTTGGATGTTTGAAAATTGCCAGCAATATACGTTCACTTTTAGTGAGGAGGCAGAGATGAGTTAGTTTTTTATTCTTAACGCTATAACCGAAAATTAAACGCTATAACCGAGGTTGGATGGCTTTGAGTGAACTTGACATTGTAAGAACCTGCGCCCTTCTACATGACATTGGGAAGCCGGAATGTTGGGCGAACATGAAACCTTGGTCAGAGCACATTCGCTGGACCTATAAAATCGTAAAAGAATGTTTAGGTGAAAAATATGCTCAGATTTCTATGCGGCATCATGTTGGCATGTCATATTCAAGGGAGTATCATCCTCAAAATGAACTTGAGAGGATAATTTGTGTGGCTGACAATTTCTCGTCGGGCGCTGACAGAAAGGAGGAGCCTGAACATGGCGCGCCTTATCCTAAACCACCTATATGCCTTACCCATGTTCTTTCTGATGGGAGTGTTATAAGGAGCAGTTTTGATGCAGCTAAATTAGCCTACATATCAAACGTTTTGCGGCAAAAAATGAAGGGGATAGGCGTTTCTTTCACCGAACACCCTAAGGAAGCTTATCTTAAAATTTTTGATCTGTTAAAAGTTTCCGAGCTACGTGAGATACCTGCAGATACGAGGAAGCCGATAAACGACGTTTCTTTATGGAACCATTCGAAGTTAACTGCTGCTTTCGCCGCCTGCATTTTTATGGATGGAGGCTATAAAAGTGACGATCCCCAAAAATATGAGTTCGCTATTTTGAGTGGTGACGCCGACAGAATCTCAAGTTATATTAATGTTTCAAGACGCTTACCAGACCTCAACGCAAGGAGCGAGAGGATCAAGAAAGCAACAAGAGCAGCCGCTGAGGCGCTTTCTGACGTGCTTGGTCCAGAATGTGTACTTTATGCTGCTGGTGGAAGTTTTGTGGCGTTGTCTCCCAAGGGAAAAGCAGAGAAAGCTCTTGCAAAGGCAAAGGAAGCTTTTGAAAGCTGCACTGAAGGGCTTGTCACAGTAACCGTTAATCACATCCTTATTAACGGCAAGGAAATCGTTGATGGGTTTGGGCGGGTTTGGGAGAAAGCCCAGCGGGAAATGCGTTTCAAAAAGGGAGAGCGGGAACTTCCTGTTCCAAACCTTGTTGAAGAAAGTGTTGATGCCTGTGACGTCTGCCACTCCCGCCCGTGGGCTTATGAGGACAAGTTAAAAATTTTGCGTGTGGACGCTGCTCCGCGTCCTGAAAGGTTATGCGAGATATGCTGGCAACTTCGCCGGGAAGGGAAGGGGGTTGAATTAGATTCTTTAAGGGATAAAACCAATTTTGTTGCATTGATAAAGGCCGACGGAGACGATATGGGTAAAGTTTTAAGGGGGGACATTTTCGCCAAGCTTAAAAAGGCGAATACTCCTTCACGCCTGTCAACCTTAAGCGACTTAATCAGCGACGTTTGTGAGGGTAAATTGGAGAATGTTATCCGAAAGTATGGTGGGGAATGCGTTTTTGCCGGTGGGGATGATGTTTTAGCCTTTCTTCCCGGCGAAAAAGCTTTGGAAGCCTCTAAATCCCTTGCAGAAACTTTCAGTAGTGAAATGGTTAAAGAGTGCTCCATGTCCTTAGGGGTTGCGATTATCCGTTACGACCTGCCCGTCTATGTTGGCTTGGAAACTGCAAGTTACCTTCTCAAAAGGGCGAAGGAGGGTGGAAAGAATAGGGTTGCCTACGCAATTATTGGGAGTTCAGGCATAACTGCGAGCGAGTTGGATGAGTATGTTAAGCCAAGAACCTGGGATGAACTAAACGAGCTTTTAAATATTGTGAAGTTTATAGGCGAGAGCAGTGTGGCTTCCTCTCAAATTAGAAGGGTTGCCAGACTAGCTTTATAAGGCTCTAAAAAGCCCGAGTTTCTCATTAAGTCTGAAGTTCTCATTAAATATCTTATGGGAAGAAGGATTATCAATTGGAGGGACGGTGAAAGACTTCTTGGTTTTTTGAAAACGGGGCTTCTCCACGAAGCCTTTCTCATATATAACTTGTTCAGGGGGATTTAATTATGGCTGAAGAAAAAGAGTTGAAGGAAGAGGGAGAGCAGCTTGCTAGGATCGCCGTTGAAAGCGGAATGAGCTCAAATCAGTTGCAAACAATCTATCGATTGGTGAAGACCAAGCCCATAGCATATGTTCAAGCATACATTCAGAGGCAAATAGGTAGAGGTGTGGGTGGACTATCTGCTTTCATGAAAGTTTTAGAGCTTTCTAAGAAGTATGAGGAGGATAGGGCGGTTTTTGAAAAAGTTCTGATGTATGCCCTTATGTTATATGACTACGTTAAAGCTGAACCCACTATGAAGCTTAGCGTTGCGTCAGAGGGAATTGTGCGGAATATTGTAAATTGGCACGGGGCAGCATTCGAAGGATTGCAGATTAAACTTTTTGGAAACAGTGCAGAGGTCAGAGTTAAGACTGGAAAGTTCCGCGGAAATCCGAAGGTCTTAGCCATGGAAATTGAAAAAGCTTTGAATGAGAAGATTCCTGAATTTAGAAATATGCGTTTGAAAGTTTGGATTGAATAAGTTGAAAGGAGGTGAGAAAGGTGTTTGAAAAGCTTGAGAAAAGAATAATCTTTTCAGGGACTATAATAGCTGTCACACCGCTCCACATCGGTTCCGGAAGGGCAGAGATTGAAATCGGCGAGGTGGATATGCCTGTGCTCACTGATCCGAATGGACAACCTTACATTCCAGGGTCTTCTTTGAAGGGGCGTGTGAGGACTGAGGCTGAGCGTATTGCACGCGAACAAGGTGTGCCTGTTTGCATGCCGCCAGATGTTAAGAACATGTGCGGTTCGTTGAAGGACAACGTTAAAGATTTTTGCATATGCTGTAGAATCTTTGGAACAGCAGGCAACATTTCTGTTGCGAGTAAAGTAAAGTTTAGGGATGCATATCCTATAGGAAAAGTTGAAACTTTGCTTGAGCGAACTGGCGTCGCCATTGACAGGGAGAAGGGAACCGTAAGCAAACATGCCTTGTACACTATTCAAGCGGTTCCAGCCGGAACAAAGTTCAGCTTGGAGGTTGTTGCCGAGAATTTGGCTGATGATGAGTTGAAGTTGCTGTTGGCTGCATTGAAGTCTGTTGAGGATTCTGCTTTAGGCGGTTCTTCAACTCGAGGATTTGGCAAGGTGAAATTCAACATCGAAAGCGTCAGAGAACGCACTGCAAAGTATTACCTCGGCGAGGAGAGTGAAAAGGTTTTCACAGGCGATAGGCTTAAAGAGTGGTTGAAGGAGAAGGGCGGCTTTTAATGGCTGTTTTTTGCTATCGTTTAAGAGGCGTTCTCAGGGCTGTTACTTCCTTGCATATAGGCTCTGGCGCCAGAACAGGCGTAATCAAGCATTGCCTTCCGTTTATTCCAGGGGCTGTTTTGCGTGGTGCTGTTGGAACAGCGATCATTAAAAGCGTCTGCAAGCTTGACAAGCCGTTGGCTGACCATGAAAGTTGCAAATATTTCACAGAATGTTTGTATGCGCGGTTGTTCGGGGAAGAGTTTGGTAAAAAGTCCAATGTTTTCTTCAGGTTTGCCTATCCTCTGCATTTGAGGTGTGATAAGCCTTTTCTTCCAGCGCCTAAGACTTTGGCTTGCTGCCAAAACCCTCAATGCCGTAAGGAGTTTGACGCTCTATTTTCTCCTTTCGAGTGTGATGCTTGCTCTCACAGTGTTAAGCCTTTTGACGGTTTCAAATGTGAAGGTTGCGGTTTGCTTGAGCGCCATCCCGTAACTATTTCCAGGGTTACTTTGACAGCTGTTGATAAGGGCAAGGTTTCAGCTGCTCAAGTTGCTGGAGCCGGCACCTTGCATACTTTGGAGATTATTCCGAAAGATGCAAAGTTTGCGTGTGAAGTGATTGTGGATGGCGATTTTGGACGTGAAGTGGATGTAGTTAAGGCGGCTTTGGTTAAGGCTTTACCGGATGAGGGTATTGGCGGCAGCAAGTCAAGGGGTTTGGGCAAGGTTGAAGTTGAAGACCTATGTGTTGAAGAGCTTGATGGTGACGTTGTTAGGAAGCGTGCCGAAGAAATTGATGTGCGCAGGTTTTCGGTTAGACTTGTTTCACCCATGGTTCTGGAGGGAAAAACGCTGGAGCCAACTAGCTTGTTGGAGGCTGCCCGCAGAGCCTACACTTGGGTTTTTCACGAGGGAAAGCCGAGGTTGCCGGAGGTTAGGCTTGAAGGCAAACGCGTCGGTATTGAAATGTTTAGCGGCTGGTCTTTGAAAACTGGGAGGCGACGTCGCATAGAACCCGCGGTTTCTGCGGGTTCAGTGTTCCAGTTTAGATGCGATGAAAATAGTCGTGAATTAGCTTTGGCATTGGCCGCGTTAGAGTACTATGCCGTTGGGGCATGTAAGCCACATGGATGTGGACAAGTGGTTG
>JAWBZV010000042.1:0-7000 GCA_038865865.1 Bathyarchaeia archaeon
GGATTATCTCTATAATCACCAACGAGAAAACTATGCAGAGAATGTCGGAAAGGGCGGATTCTAAATTTAAGATTGTTAAGCATTTCTCGCTGACCTCGATTCTTGATGAAAGCGAAATTACAATGGCGCTGCAGCTTCCACCCAAGATGGTTCCAAAAAGCGCGGAATAGAGGATAGGCAAGTCTGGAAGAACAATGTAATGCATGAATAGTGTTGTAAGGGCAACGTTAAACCCAAAACCGACAAAAGCCAAAACTGCCGCCCTAGGGCTTTCGGCGAAAACCCGATAAATATTCATGGCCATGCCGCCGTCAAACAATATGAAGACAAGGGCTAAAGCCGCAAAATAGGGAGTTAAAGGCATAATAGCCTCTGCATCCACTAAGCCGGATAAAGGGCCAATAATGATTCCCAAAGCCACCAGCAAAATCATGTCTGGAAAGCCAGTTCGCTCAAAAAGGTAGTTGCTCAAAAAGCCAGCGACAATTATTGAGCCAGCTAATATCAACGCAAGGGTAATTGGGTCCATAACTTAAACCTTTCATTCAGTCTGGAAGCATAGTGTTTAAAAGCTTTTGTTCAAAACAGCACAAAATTGAGAGAAGCATTCACTTCTGAATCTTTTCTAGGTAATCAGTTATCTTCTTCTGGAATAGGGCGTTCTTCAACAGAACGCTCCGCATTATCCACCGTTGGATTGGAATTTGGAAGCGTCCTGCAATAAACTGTAGGGCTTCTTCTAACGTTTTGAAGGTGTAGGGTTTTTGGCGCATGGCGTTTCTAACGTTTTCACGAACTTGCCAGACGCCGACGGGCATTATGTAGCCCGGATGCGCCTCCCTAAGCACTATGACGGTGGCTTGGCGCTGTTCTTTGACAAGTTGCTCGCAAGCCGCCAAACGCGCCGCATAGTAGCAGCCGCCTATTTCCGCGTAAGTTGTGCGCCCCTCATAGCCTTCCCAGTCAGAATACATTGCAACGTTTCGTCCATGCGGGTTCCAAACAGTACCCGGATACCAAGCCTCTATGGATTCGTAGCTCCACTTTCCCGGAATCATTAAAACCTCGAAAACGTTGTCCAAATAGCGGGACTCGTAGACGCGGTATTCGCTTATCTCCGGAAAAGTTTTCACCTTGTCCATTAAGGCTTTAGAGATTATGCTGTCCACGGCGGTTATACTCCAACGCGTAGGCACAAGGCGGCGGTTCCGCTCCAAACCGAAGGCGCCGACACTAAAGGCCCGCTGAATCTTTGTGACTAGTACACCTTTCTGATAGAGTTCTAGAACGGCTTCAGCAGTCCTCAAATCCGTGTCATAGTAGGCTTTTTCAATCTGGTGGTCCCAGCGGGCGTTTCCAATATGCATGTCGCGGATAGGCGCAGAAGGACCGAAAGGCTGAACCTCATCGTCCAAAACTATAAAGCCCCTAGGCTTTTTCTTCAAGAGAAGTTCCACGTCAACGGGCTTAACAGCTAAAGCGAGCTCCCGCGTCCTTTCAATAATTTTCCCAGCCTCCTCAAACTTTTGCACGTGAACACGATGCTTCCCACGAACAAGCATGGAGCGAAATCCAACGATTTCATCTATAGACTTTCCAAACCAGAATTCCGGCAAATCATAAAGGCTTGTGTCGTCTTGAACCGGCGGAACAAGAGGCCCAGCATAAACATACGGGTAGCCAATTCTGCCCACAAAAACACTCGGCGGAGAAGCCCCAGCAATATCTTCGCTCTGCATTAAAGGAACACTCTTCAGAAAATAGTTTGCTCTAACAATAATCGGACAGCGCGTCTTGCCGCACAGAAAACGCGAACCTTTACATGCAACACACAAACCACTCCGAGAAGCCCTCACAACAACCTGGCTTTCATCACAGCACACGTCAGCAGCCAAACCAGAATCCTTCAAAACCTCAAATAACCAAACATTAGGCAAAGCGCTGTCTTTACGCCTATACTGAAAGCTCAAGGCTCTCGTCAAACTGTTAAGAACCTTCCATACTCATATCCTTTTTCAAACAGTATTTTCAAAAACCATACCCTGTGTTGAAAAGTGGCGCCCTGGCCGGGATTTGAACCCGGGTCGGGCGGGCGACAGCCGCCTATACTAGACCGGACTATACTACCAGGGCGCTATCAAACGCCAAAATGAATAGAAAACGTTAGGGCTAATTAAGTTTTCTCGGCGTGGCGAGGGGGCATTGAAATTGAGTCATGAAACCGCTGAAAAAGTAGAAGGAGCTGAAGACCACGAGCTTTTGAGGAAGGAGCATTGACGCCTGTTCCATGAGTTTGAGAGGCTACACATTCAAATGAGGGGAGGCGGATCCAGAGGGCGAACTCCAAAACCTTGCAGTTGAACATGGCCTAGACTCTGAAAGGGTGACGCACATGGAACAAAATCCTTAGAGATGCTGGTCAAGCTTTCAAGGAAAAAAGCAAGCTGCAATTAAAAGTGTGTTTAATGGAAAAGTTTGGGACAGTAACTCAGCTTACTCTTTATATTTGGAATCAACAATAGGTGTTAATGGCCGCCGAGTTTTTACATCGGCTGAATAGCCATTAACACGATAAAGTCTTCTGATTAAATGTTTCAGTGCTATTTGATTTGTGTTTCTTTTTTCTCTTTGATTTCGCTTTTTATTTCCTCTATTGGCTTCGGCGGGGGAGTTGTGGCCATGATCCAACCAATCCAAGCACCGATGCACATTATGGCTATAAATGCTATAAATACTGGTGTTGCTATTGTCCAAAAGCGAACTTCTGCTTCTGTGACTTCAAGTCCTAAGAACCCTAGCCACGATGGAAATAGCAGCGTTGCTATATAACCAATGGTAATTATTAGGCACATCAGGAATATTGCAGCACCCAATGCTTGGTCTTTGCTCATTTGTTCTTCACCTCCGTCAAATTTTAACCATCGAATACACAGTTTACGTCATAAAATGTTCTCTAAAAATATAAAGTTAGGCTATTCCATTTTGAATATACCTAATGTGCTTGTGTATTTGTGTTGTTATCTTGGACAGTAACGTTTATTAAGACTTAAGATAGCCTTCTCTCGAGGCAGCCTATATGGAAACCCCAAAAACAAATTTGGCTGCGGTGTTCACAATCGCGTTGATAGCCATGATCATGACGGCTTTAGCCGCAAGTCTTCTTTCAACTCAGAGAAGGATCGAAAGTTCTGGAAATATAAAAACTCTACGCATTGCCGTGTATAGTAACCCTGATTGCACAGAGAATTTAACATTCATTAACTGGGGACTGGTTGAGGCTGGAGGAAGCCAGCAGCGAGTAATTTGGATTAAAAACACAGGTAATACTCCCGCGAGACTAAATATGACAACGGAAAGCTGGAATCCCACCGAAGCAAAAAATCACATAATCCTAACCTGGAACAAAGAAGGCTTTATTTTGAGCGTAGGTCAATCAATTGAGGCTACTCTAACATTAAGTGTATTGATAAGTGTAACTCAAACGAATATTACGGAGTTTTCATTCACTATAGTCATAAGAGGCATCGAGTACGGCGTATATTAAAAGTCCCCGTTGATCTCCTTTTCACGTGTTAAATTCTGACGCGTAAAAGGTTTTCAGAAAGGATAAAATATGCGAGCGATAACGGTGACCATAAACCCTACTCCTAAGGCAAGGGCGGCAAGGCGGAGGCGCTTTTTTTCAATAATTACATCACCAGAATATGCGGAAGCTGAGGATACAAGTTCTGATGTTATAAGCAGAATTATAGCCATAACTGCGAGCCAGAGGCTTATGTCCGCCATTGTCATTGGAAAATTCATGTTTGGCTTTCCACCATGCGATACCGAACTTCAACTGTTTGGCCATCAACAGACGCGTCAACCCTTTGTATGGTGATAACCTTCCCAGAGGCTTTAGCTAACGCACAAGCGATAGCGCTGGCGAGCGGGCATCCGAGGAAGTGAATGCTTTTCAATTTTTCCTCTTCTGTATACAGGCTTTTATACACTGAATCAAGCATTCTAAGGTAGACGATGTTTTCCTCAACTTTCATTTCTAGTTCTCGTGCCAATCGCAGATTTTCGACAACTAACGACGGAAGATTTTCGCAAAGCTCATTTAGTTGAAGCTTTGATGTATCTTTTCCCAGCTCTCTTTCAAGTTGTGTGAGAATTCCCAGTCCGGGTGGAGCGACGCAGATGCCGTTCGGATTGGCAAGTAAAAATTTGCTTTTTGCGAGCTCTTCTAAGGATGGCATGCCGCCAATGTCTGCGGAAATGAAAACCACGGGGTCTTTAAGCCCTTTAAGATATTCTGGAAGGTAAACCTCCTTTGGATAAGGCGGTATGTAATAGCTCCGGCCTTTATATTTGAAGTCTGCAATTATTCTGTCGATTGTTTTATATGTAGGCAACGCCGTGGAGTCTATTAGGCTGCTATGCACATACCGTACCGGCCTCACAAAGAAGAACAAGGCGCCCCAGAAGGTTAGGCCTAAACCTATAAAAGCTAAAATGGTTGAGTTGTTTAAAACTGCGGCGACGAGGGCTAAAATGCCTAGAACCGCGAAGGCGAATCCTATTTTTCCAGAAGGTATGCTCTTGGCTTTTCTCAGTTCTCGCTTCAGGTTTTCAACTTCCCCTTGAAGTTGTTTAATAGTCTCTATTAAATGCTGTATGGTTGTAGTTTCAGCTGTTTCTTCTTCGGCTTTTTTGCTTGTTTCTGGACACATTTTCAAGCTAGAATGGGTTAAGCCGCCATTTAAGGTTTTTAGAGGTTTACTAAACTTTTCCAAACCAGCATTGGACAGTTATTGTTTACAATTATGTCCATTTTTATGAAGCCGTACTCTTGGAGGCGGTTTAACCTTTCCACAAGCCTTTCGAGTTTCATTGTTTTTCCAGTTTTGTTCTTGATTGTAGAGCTTATTTCAGCGGTTGTAACGGTTCCTTTAGCCCTGCTCAGTTCGGTAATTGTTTGAAGCACAAGCCTGTCTGCTGGCGAAGCGAAATTGTTGAATACTTTAAGGTTGTTCATTTTTTTATGCCACTCACGGGTGGACTGCGTTACTTTTGTGGCTATTATGAGGGCTATTGAAAAGGCAAGGAGGCCTTGCTGTGCGGGTATCCCCAGAGACCATAGGGACTGCATTTTTATTGGTTCCCAGTGGCGAGCCACCGCTTCCCCAAGCTCTAGAAGCTGGCTTTCATATTGTTGGTGACTAGAAGCTTTCCACACCAGCATTACAAGGCTTATCCTAACGTACCGCTGCTGAACAGTAGCACCCATTTTGAACGTCGCCCGTTCATACCAGTAAAGGGTAAATTGCGTATAATTTTCCTCAGAATTTCGGAAAACAAGGTACCTTGCAATCAGCTGGCTACCTTTAAGTAATTGTACGTCTTTAGAGGCTAGAACTTCAACAAGCGGGTATTGACCGTGAGCCGTTTGCCATGATATGAGGCAGACTTCCCAATTATGAAGGTTTGAAATGCTGTTTGCTACGCTTACAATAATGTATACAGTTGGTCCTGAAAGGTTTTCAGGGGAAAAAACATAAACCAGCGATGCATCTTGTTTTGCAACTTGTTCATAGTCTATGTCTCGATATTGATGAATAAGATGATAAGCTGGAAGTTGCGGCAAAATTTCTGCCGTTTCGTCCCATGAAGTTATCTTTATTTCATCTTTAGAGATAGCGAAAACCGGCGCGTTAACGCTTAAAGATATCAGTAAACAGCCCGCCAGAAGCAGCGTTAGCTTTGTCCAGAAAATTTTAGAGGGTTTTCTTCTAAATGGGTTAAGGAACTTACCACAGTTCAAGCAAAAGTTCTGGAACTTCTCCCGAAGTTTAGCACATTCATGACAGAAAGGCGCTTCCATCTTACTGGTGGCAATTTTTATTCCAAACAACTTTTCAGAAACGATCAGGGTGATAAATACTCCAATGAATGTGAGTATTAAACCAGCTGCTGAGTGGAAGATAAACATGGCAACTTCCTCGCCGAAAAGGTAAGCTGCAGAAACTATGGATGTTATGCGGATAATGCTCAAAACTTCGAAAATGGCGAGTCCAAGCATAAATGTCAGGGCTTTCTTGAGAGCTGAGGCTTGCACGGTAGCCGCTAAAAATATGGCGAACATGAGAAAGGCAGTTAACGTGTAAATTCCTGAGCATGGGACTCCCACCGTAAAAGGGATCAGTGGCTCTTGGGGTTTTGCCAGCATTATGGTTGGAGAGCCATACGTTGTGTTTAATGTTACTGGGATTCCTAGACCTTTTAGCAGCGTGTAGGAGGCTTGCGTGTTAAGGTTGGCGAGACTTCCGCCTAGAGTATATGCTACCTCGTTGGGTATTGGAACCAGAAAAACGAGAAGCACCACTGGAACGGCGAGCGCTTTCAAGGCTTTTAAGTTGAAGACGATAAGTATGGCACCTGCCACGAATATGGGCAAAGAGAACATGTGATATTCAAGCGGATAGAACGTGTAAGAACCGTACCAGTATATTAAGAAGGCTATGAGGCATAGGCTTAATCCAACAAGCGAGTTAAAGAACATGTCTCCAAAACTTTTTTGCATCGAGTCTAAAGTAAACAAAGCCTTTAACACATCTTTCTTCCAGTAAACGAGAATGCCCACAAATACTGGCAGCAGAAGAGCGTGTGAAAGAGCTTCCGCATGGACGGCTTCGTTGACTAATATTTCCAAGTCACGCCAATAAACAACCAAGATTACCAACAAAAACAGAAATACGCCTAGAATATGCTGCCAATAATCCTTCAATGTGCTGATTATCCACTGAACTTTACCTAAAAACTTCTTCACCGTATCAACCCTTTAAAAGGAATAAAACTAGTTTAGACGCTAGAAGTTTGGCTTCTAAGCTGGTTTTTGTCTCTTCTTGTTTAGGAATAAACCTAAACCCGCAAACATGGTTGTTATGGCGCCAGCTGTGCCAACCACTGGAAAATCAGGGATAACTTGCTTTACTTTAAAGCATGCACAGCATACCCA
>JAWBZV010000043.1:0-6839 GCA_038865865.1 Bathyarchaeia archaeon
AACATTTTTAGTTTTCCTTATTTTGTGATATCACTTATTTTGAACATGACGTCACATATGCTATCACGGATCACATTCTACAGAATTTACCTGTGATGACAGTAGTGATTTAGACGTGATTTTTCGAAATCACTTTAAAACTCTACTGATTTTTCTTTAAGCTTTAAGAAGATTTCAGGTCTTAGGTCCTTAAGCATCTGTGCGGAAATTTCAGAAGCTCTTATTTCGTTGTAATCTATCTCCCCTAGAGTTAGTGATTCTTCGTAATACGGTGCTTTTGCAATTACGTTGCCATTTGGAGCTATTAATCTGCTTCCACCCCAAAATTGAAGACCCTCTTCAATTCCTACTAAGTTTACGTATGCAAGGAACATCGTGTTCTCTATAGCCCTTGCTGCTGTTAAAATTTCAAAAAATGAACGACGGGTAGATGGTGATGCAGAGATGCATACCGTAAAATCTGCACCTTCTAGACGTATTAAACGTGTTATTTCAGGGAAGAAAATGTCATAACATATTATTAAGCCTATTCTCCCTAAACGTGTTTTGTATACGCCTGTTTTATATCCAGGTCTAAAATACCTTTTTTCTTCGAACACGCTGTGATTTGGCAAGTGCATTTTACGGTATTTGCCAATGTATCCTTCGGGACCAACTAAAACAGCTGTATTGTAAAGAATTGCTTGAGCTTTTTCTGATAATTCCGGCGCACCAAAAATAATATAGAGATTATTTTCCTTCGCTATTCTCGCTATCTTCTCTGTTGAGGGCCCGGGTATCGTTTCAGCTAGCTCATATACTTTATCCTTTAACGTGTATCCTGTTAGTGAGAGTTCTGGGAATATTATTAATTCTGCCTCCTGCTTCCTTGCTTCATCTGCGTATTTCTCCATTTTTGTAATATTCAATTCCTTTTTTCCGCATTGGCAACTTATCTGAGCCAGAGCTACTTTGAAAATCTTCAGAACCTAACCCCCTATCGTTAAATGCTTTGAGGAAGTTTAAAATCCATCCCAATAGTTCTATACTGGAGTTTAATAGTAATGGGCATTCTCCTTTTATGTTCCATTCTTTCTAATCTACTGCTAACCTTCTGGACAACGGCCTTGTCTATTCCTAGTTGATTAGCTATTTCATCAATCTCCATGAAATGTTCTAATCCATATAATATCAAGTCAAGAGTTTCGTACTTTAACCCAAGCTCATCCTCTGCCTTCTGTCCAGGCCATAAAGCTGGTGTAGCTGGTTTATTAATTACCCTTTGGGGTAACCCCACATATTGCGCCAGTTTTCTTACTTGCGTTTTGTATAAATCCATTATGGGGGCAATATCTGCAGCTACATCTCCCCATTTAGTGAAATATCCCATCATCGCTTCAGATTTATCTGAACTGCCACAGACTATCAAATTATGCTTGTTAGCGTAGTAGTAAAGGCAAATCATGCGTGTACGTGCTTTAATGTTACCTTTTGATATTTTCTCATTTGGGTCGAACTCCGGTATTGTCTTTTGAATAGTTTCTATTATGGCGGTTATATCGATGATTTTTGTTTTAATTCCGTATTTTTCGGCTACATTTTTTGCATCCTCTATATCTTCTTGGTTGTAGGTTTCTTTTTCGGGCATTATTAAACCAAGAACTTTGTTTCCTCCTATTGCTAAGGCTGAAAGTGCTGCAACTGTTGAACTATCTATACCGCCAGATAAACCTAACACTATTCCATCTGCTTCTGCCTTCTCTACGTAATTCTTTATGAAGTGTTTAATCCTAGATTCAACGTCTGCCCAATCAAGCTCTAGTACATGAGGCGCTAACCTCAACATGCTTCACCAGCAGTATAATTTGTGTGTAGGCAAATATTTAAGATGGAATACCAAATAATAAAGTAACTTGAGATCTATCTGAAGGATGAATATGGGAAGGAAAAGGAGAAAGGTTGTTCGCGTTCCAAAAAAGCGCTTACCTAAATTTTTCTCCTGCCCGCTATGTGGTAAGCAATCTGTGAGGGTGGAGTTAAATAAAGATGATGGGTTGGCTACTGTGATATGTGGTAACTGTAATGCAAAAGAGGAATTTATGTTAAAGAGTGATGCTATCGCAGAGGTTGACGTATACTGTATGTTTACAGATAAAGTTTATGGCGGTGCAAAGTCCTTAACGTCTTCACAAGCTGAGAAGATAGAGTGAAATAAGTGGTGTTTATGGTAGGTGTGGTTGAAAAATATCTACTTGACAAAATAAAATCTGAAAAGACAATTCATATAACGCTCATAGATCCTGAAAAAGTAACACCTTCACAAGCCTCCTTCATCGCTAGAAGCGCGTGGATGGGTGGTACATCTGCAATAATGGTCGGGGGCTCAACCTTTGTATCAACTAACCATCTCGATGATGTAGTTAAAATGATAAAGCGGACGGTTGACCTCCCTGTAATACTATTCCCGAATAATGTAACTAGTATAAGTCGTTACGCGGACGCAATATGGTTTATGTCTTTAATAAATTCTGCAGATCCTTACTTCCTCATGGGCGCGCAGGTCTTAGGGGCTCCTCTGGTCAAACGATATGGCTTAGAGCCTATTCCGATGGCCTATATTATTGTAGGTGAAGGCGGAACCGCTGGAATCGTAGGAAAGGCCGTACCGATACCATATAACAAGCCGGAATTAGCAGTAGCCCACGCCTTAGCTGGTCAATACTTAGGGATGAGGTTCATATATCTTGAGGCGGGGTCAGGGGCTTCAAATCCCGTACCTCCTGAAATGATTCAAGCGGTTAAAAGCAATATCACAGTGCCATTAATTGTTGGTGGTGGAATCAAAACAAAAGAGCAGGCTTTATCTGCCTCTTCAGCTGGCGCAGACATAATAGTTACTGGCAATATTGTGGAGTCAGGTCAGGTTGGAAGTAAAGTGTCAGAGATTGTGGAGGCTATACGAAATTATAATCGTTCTTAATTAACAGAATTTTGGTCTTCACGTATTGTCTCACAGAAAGACAAAATAAGCCCTAACCTTGTTATGGTTAATTTATGCTTTCTGAAGTCCCAATGAGCGCGTCCTATAGGAAATATGTTCAAACGTTAGAGCAAGAATTGATGCGGGTTTATGAGGTTGCTAAAGAAGCTAGATCTAAGGGGTTTGATCCTTCCCTAAAACCTGAGACCGAGATTGCTGAAGACATGGCTGCTTTGGTTGAAGGGCTTGTTGGACCAAAAGGGGTCGCTGAAAGAATAAGGGAACTAATTTCAGAACTTCCCAGAGAAGGAGTGGCTTTCAAAATTGCTGAGGAAATAATTTATGGAAAATTTGGACATTTTGAAGCTGAACTTGCTGCTGAACAAGCTCTAAGAACAGCCTTAGCCATTCTTACGGAGGGACTTACAGCAGCCCCAGTTCAAGGCATTGCTAAGGTTAAGATTAAGTCTAACATGGACGGAAGTAAGTATCTTGCGATTTATTTTGCGGGGCCCATTCGTTCAGCTGGTGGCACCGACCAAGCCCTCACTTTAGTAATAGGCGATTTTATTCGTAAGCTCCTAGGTCTCGACCGTTATAAACCCACAGAAGAAGAAATATCTAGGTTTATAGAGGAAATTAGACTTTATGAACGTTCAGTCAGCCGTTTTCAATACCATGTATCTGACGAGGAATTAAGGAAAGCCCTTCAATGGTTGCCTGTAGAAGTTACAGGTACCGAAACTGATCCTGTGGAAGTATCTTCTTATCGTAACTTGCCTCGCATAGAAACTAATAGAGTTAGAGGAGGGGCATTACGTGTTGTTAATGATGGTATAGTCGGTAGGGCCTCTAAAGTTCTTGCAATTGTGGAGAAGCTTGGAATTAAAGGGTGGGAATGGCTTAAGGATATCCGAAAGATGTCTGAAAAGAAGTCAGCTAGTTTCATGGAGGATGTCGTTGCGGGTCGACCAATTTTTTCTTTTCCATCTAAAAAGGGCGGTTTTCGTCTTAGGTATGGTAGATCTAGAAATACAGGCTTAACCGCTGTAGGAATACATCCAGCAACGATGCTTGTACTTCAGGGATTTATTGCGGCAGGAACCCAGCTTAGATTAGAACTTCCTGGAAAAGGTGGGGTAGCGCTTCCAGTCGATTATATTGAGCCCCCTATTGTAAAATTAAAAAATGGATCTGTTGTAAAAGTTTCAATAGACAACTTTAATTTGATTAAAGACGACATAGAGCAAATTCTCTTTTTAGGAGACATTCTAGTTAGCTTTGGAGATTTTCTTTATCAGGGTAGAAGCTTAAGCCCATCAGGTTATGTGGAGGAATGGTGGGTTCAGGATTTAGGTAGAAAGATATCCGTCTCTTTTGGTGGTAACCTTAAGAGGGTAGCTGAAATTACAGGAATACCAGAAGATAGGTTAAGAGAGCTTTTGAGTGATCCCTACATTAATAAGCCTAATTGGGCTGAGGCATTATCTCTGGCAAAGAATTTAGGCATACCTCTTCATCCTGCATTTACATTTTTTTGGACAAATCTTGAAGGTGTTGAGGAATTTAAGGATCTTAGAAAATGGCTTTTCAACTCCGAACTAATAATTGCCGATAAAAACGTGATCAAGATAATTGGCAATCTAGATGATAATGTTAAAAGGAGTCTAGAGAAAATATGCGTTCCACATAGATTAGACCGTAACAAGATCGTCATAGATGGGGATAACGCTTCCGCCTTTGCTTTTTGCCTAGGTTATGAATGTAAAGAGGCTGATCTTTCAGCGACAAATGTGCTGGATGCCATTCGCATTATAACTGGTGTGCTGGTTAAGGATAAAGCCCCAACATTTGTAGGCGCAAGAATGGGACGCCCAGAAAAAGCGAAGAGAAGAGAGATGGCGCCTCTAGTTCATGTTCTCTTTCCCACAGGCTTAGCGGGAGGATCTAAGAGGGATATAGTTGAAGCGTCAAAAAAGGGAACAGTTTACGTAGATATTATAAGGCGTAAGTGCCCCTCTTGCGGTTGTGTTACAATAAGCATTAAATGCCCCTCCTGTAACAGCGACACTGTCATCGAGAAAAATTGTCCTCGATGCGGTAAAACGTTTACAAACAATGTTTGCCCACTATGTAAACGACCCGGTATCCCTTATGAAAGGCGAGCGGTGAATATTAGGGAATTATTGGAACGGGCATGTAATCGCCTTGGCGTCTCAATCCCGAAAATTTTAAAAGGTGTTAAAGGTTTAACTAACGAATCAAAAATTCCAGAAATCCTTGAGAAAGGAATTCTACGCGTAAAATATGACCTTTCAGTTTACAAAGATGGAACTATACGTTTTGACGCTACAAATGCGCCGTTGACGCATTTTAAGCCACGTGAAATTGGGGTTTCGATTGAAAAACTAAAAAGCCTAGGTTACACTCATGACATTTATGGCAAGCCTTTAGAGGACTCAGAGCAAATCTGTGAACTCAAAATACAAGATGTAGTTATTCCAATTAAATGCGCCGAGTACTTTGTTAGGGTTTCCAACTTTGTAGACGAACTTTTAGTTAAGGTATATAACCTCCAGCCATATTATAACGTTAAAAGTATTCATGATCTTGTTGGTCATTTAATTGTAGGTTTAGCCCCTCATACTTCGGTAGGCGTTCTTGGACGCATTATAGGTTTCACCAACCTAAACCTTTGCTATGCTCATCCCATATGGCACTCTGCTAAACGTAGAGACTGTGACGGAGACGAAGACGCTCTCATGTTAGCCCTTGACATGTTCCTTAACTTTTCAAGGGAATACTTGCCAGCACAAATTGGTGGCATAATGGATGCTCCTTTGCTACTTATTCCAATAGTTAATCCTAAGGAAGTGCAACGCCAAGCTCATGATCTTGATGTTGGCAAAGGTTATCCACTAGAATTTTACGAGAAAGCTGCAGAGATGGAGGAAGCAAAACGGATGAGCCAAATAATCGACCTAGTTGAGCATAGGCTTGGAACCGAAGCTCAATTTGAGGGTTATTGTTTCACTACACCTGTCTCTGATATAAATGCTGCAAATCCTGAAACTGCCTATAAGAAATTTAGGACAATGATCGATAAGCTTCGGGGGCAACTCACTCTTGCAGAAAAAATTCAGGCAGTTGAAGCTAGGAAGGTTGCATTAAAAGTTTTGACAACGCATTTTTTGAGGGATATCACTGGCAACTTACGGGCTTTTGCAACGCAAGGGTTTAGATGTAAATCCTGCAATAAACGCTTCCGCCGACCACCTTTAAAAGGTAATTGTCCATTCTGTGGTGGGCAATTATCTCTTACTGTTCATAAAGGCAACATCGAGAAGTATTTAAATGCAGCAGAGCAGATCATCAAAGCATACAATCTCCCAAAATATTATGCCCAAAGAATTTCACTCGTTAAAGATGAGCTGGTCTCGCTTTTTGAGGGTAAAAAATCAAGACAAGTAACCCTCACCGATTTCGCTTAGAGAGTTAAATTTTTCCGTCTATACAATAATTTATTAGAATTGAAGATAGTCAATGTCTAAGGAAACATATCATCCAAATGCATATTTATCAGACTTCCGTAATGTGAAACTCGGTTTAAGAGTTAGGTCAAAAATACTGACTTTCTTAGAGAGCGTCAATGCAGCTGATGCTGAAACAATTGCTAAACACTATGGATTATCATATAATGTTGTAATTCATCATCTTAAACTCCTAGAGAATCAGGGGATAGTGGGGCGTAGGGGAAGACGTCCTTCAATATGGTATTTAACAGGTTTTGGTCAAAGAAGGTTGCAATGATCAAACAGGGCACTGGCAGGGTGTTTTTTCACACTTTGGACATTTATTGGCGTACTTTGTAATGGCAGCT
>JAWBZV010000044.1:0-6603 GCA_038865865.1 Bathyarchaeia archaeon
CCCAGGTTCTCTATAATTTAAGTGCGATGGACCGGGCGGGATTTGAACCCGCGACCTCCCGAGTGCAAGTCGGGCGTTCATACCAGCTGAACTACCGGCCCATATGCGTCTTGTAGGGAAACCGTAAAATTAGAATTTAGAGGTTTCGGTTTCCATTTAATGAACCGTTACCTTCTTTAAAGTTGTTGTTTAAATCTGATGATAGGGAAGGAAGCCATGTCTGAACATTTTTCTGGAAGGTTTGTAGTTCAGCGGCATCATGCTAGACATTTGCATTATGATTTTAGACTTGAAATGGATGGAGTTCTCAAGAGTTGGGCTGTTCCCAAAGAACCTCCATTACAGCCCGGTGTTAGAAGGCTTGCTGTGATGGTTGAGGATCATCCATTAAGCTACATAGATTTTGAGGGCATTATACCCGAAGGGATGTATGGTGCTGGAAAAGTGGAGATTTGGGATCGGGGCACGTACACTTTAAAGGACAAAGGCCCAACTAAAATAGAGTTCACGTTGCATGGTGAAAAGTTGAGAGGCGACTATGTCTTAGTAAAGTTTAAGGGAGACAAGGACTGGCTTTTGATTAAAGGGAAGCACGCTTGACTTCCATAAAGCTCTTGAGTAGAGGATGAGCATTTAAACCGTTAGTTTGAGGCTGAAACTAAGGAGGCTGCAGATTGAGGTTTGAAATTGTTAAAATTGATGTCCCCAAGGATTGTAACGTGATTTTGGGTACGGCGCACTTTATAAAAACCGTTGAAGACTTGTATGAGGCTCTGGTCAACTCTGTGCCAAACATAAAGTTTGGGATTGGATTCTGCGAAAGCTCTGGACCATGCTTGGTTAGGCATGAGGGAAATGATGGGGAACTTCGGCGGCTTGCCGCTGAAAAAGCCTTTGAACTTGCATGTGGCCACAGCTTTATAGTTTTCATAAAAAACGCCTATCCAATCAATGTTTTGGACAAAGTTAGGAAGGTGCCCGAAGTTTGCACCATACACGCGGCTACAGCGAATCCTTTACAAGTGATTGTGGCGGAAACGGAGCAGGGCAGAGGCATCGTAGGTGTTATTGATGGCTTCAAGAGCAAGGGCATAGAGAAAGATGAAGACATAAAGGCTAGGAAAGAGTTTCTGCGAAAAATAGGCTACAAACTTGGCTAAAATAAAAAGAGGGGCTAGCAGGGTGGAGCTGCAAAGAACAGGATTGATTCTACCTAACGGCTAACAGGTCCTGCCGCATTTCAAACGAAGCCTTTTCCCTCATTTTTTCAACAGCGTAATCAACGAGGCTCTTGAACTGCTTCTCCGTGAGAACATGACGAGCTTTGGCTAAAATTTCTAAGCAGACTTCTTTAAAAATAATGTCTGTGCAGCTCATTTTCGCGTCGTCAATCAAATCTTTGCATGCTTGAAGGATTTGAGCGCTCAACGCGGCTCCACCCTGCATCAAACAACTTAACTCTAAAACATTAAAACACTTATGAATTCAGAAAACATATTACAAATATGGATTGGGATGAAGCGTGTTAACGGATCTGCCAAAATAACATTCGTGGGTATTGTTGACAAAGTTGTGGAAGATGAGGCGGTGATAAGGATTTTTCAAGAGTTTTGTGAGGCTCTTAGAGGTGTGGAAGATTATTCACACCTGATTATTCTATACTGGATGCATTTGCGTGACAATGAAGAGAATAGGCGAACACTGCTCGTTTATCCGAGAAAGCATGCAGTAAACGTGTTAACTGGCGTTTTCGCATGTAGAAGCCCGTCCCGTCCAAACCCAATTGGCTTATGTGTTGTTGAGCTTGTGAAGAAGGGGAGTTGCACGTTAACCGTTAAGGGACTAGACACCTTAGAAAAATCGCCGATAATTGACATAAAACCTTACGTTCCAAGATTAGATGCGGTCCCAAATGCCCGTGTTCCTGAATGGGCTTGTTAGGAAACGTCGGTAACCATGGAGGTCGTGATTTTAGGGCCAGCAGGTTCGGGCAAAAGCTTGTTAACGGCAAGTTTCGGCAAATATTTGCGGAGAGAAGGTTACACCGTGAAGTTGGTGAATTTAGACCCAGGATGCGCTGTACTCCCCTACAAGTGCGATTATGATGTACGGGACATGTTCACTGTTGAGGAAATAATGCGGAGCGAGGGACTTGGACCCAACGGAGCCATGTTAAAAGCCATGGAGAAACTCTGCAGCGTTGAAGTTCCAGAATTTAATGCAGACTTCACTTTGATCGATACTCCTGGACAGTTAGAAATCTTCGCCTTCCATAAGTCTGGACCAAAAATTGTCAAGAGCCTACAAGATCCCGTTGGAATATTCATAATAGATGGAACCACAGAAGTTGAAGATCTTCCAGCAGCCTACCTGTATGCGCTAGCGGTTAGGTATAGGCTTGGAATCAACATGATAACAAGTATAAACAAGGCGGATTTATTAGATGAGGCAAAAGCTGAGAAGGTTAAGGGCTACCTTCTCAATCCATCAGAACACAAAGAAAAACTGGAACTTGAAGGAGTTTTACATGACGTCTACGTTCCACTTTCAGAGCTTCTCCAGAAGGTTATTCAAGCCCAACGCATACCCCTCATTTCAGCGAAAACCGGAAAAGGGCTGGATGAACTGCTTAACATGCTCTACGAAGTTAAATGCGTCTGTGGAGACCTAACCTAAAAACATATAACGTTTATCTTTCTCTCTCACCCGATCTATCTCACACCCCCACCCACCACCCAATGCAGAGATGCATCAAACAAACAATCAAACAGACAAACAAAACACCCGAACCTCCGCTCACTTGACAAATCCTCGTTCATCAAACACAATGCTGATATAATTTAAAACGTTCGGCTTATGTCGAGTTTACAGGGTTTATGTTGACGAAGGTTCAACTTTTATCGCATTTCATTAAAGAAAAGTGGGTGTTGAAGGCTTTTAATGCCTCATGTTTTATGGCGGTGTCCCGAAGGTTAGTTCATATATCATTGTTATAATGACTACATCAACGATGTCTATCAAGCAGTCTCCATTTAGGTCTGCTCCTGGAAAGTAGTTGGGATCGTACTCTCCGTCTCCACGGGAGTCATAGGCTATACATGCTAAAACCACATCCAAGATGTCGATTTCGAAGTAGCCACTGCGAGGCTTTGGTCCTTCAACCCAATACCATCTCCAGTCAACTTCGCCGAGTGGAGGAGATAGGAAGAAACGTGAATTCTTACTTAGGTATACTGAAATTTCACTGTAACCTGAAACATAGTGAGGGCCGGGCGTATACATAGTATCATACCATGTAAGACCAGCGTCTGATCCTAAATATTTGCCTGTAGGCCGATTTGGCGCATACCAATATGTTATGGTGATGTTCCATGGTAGTTCAAGATTTATGTTCTCCGGTACAAAAAGGTCTCGTCGATATGTATTCGTTTCAGTTCTGATGGTGAAGTTTTTGCCCTCATAAATTGGTATTCCATCGGCAGTAGCGCTGATTACCCGAACCACGTGGTCAGGCAGCTTGTTTTGATTAGGGAATATAAAGGAGTATGTTCTCATCGCTAATAGTGGGTATAAGGGGGCATTGCTAAGTGCAGGTATGATTTCGTCGCATAGCAGCGGTAAGCTTCCAATGTTATATTGCTGCCAAAAACTCATGGTGCCTATGTGGAAGTAGATTTGGATTGTGTGATCATCTAATGTTTTTGTATAGTAGATATCTTTAACTAGTGGCCAGTTCCGTCCATCTTGAAAAGCGTAGGTATACCATATTGTAAATTCCACGTCATGCGCTGTGTAATTTGTTGGAAATATTATGGGGTTCGGTGTGCCTATTCCCGCGTCCCTTCTAATCCAGAACGTTGTGTAATTCATTTGCAAATTTACTTCCCAGTCCTGGGCTATCCACGGCTGGTCTACGAAATCATATGGATTAATGTTAAGTAGGTGTGGATAAATTGCGTTAAGTACTTCCCATTCGCTTTCCAACATGGAATAAATGACATTAAATTGATATGCCCATGGAATGGCTATTCGTAATGGGGCTCCGGGAACATCCTCTCTATAAGCATTTATATAGGTATATTTGTTGTTGATTCCATAGCCTTTCATATTTACTACTCCAGCCACACCTTTCCTCCAGCTTTGGTAGGCTACAGGGCTCCATAAGGGTATCGTGACCGCGTGTTCAGCCATATATTTACATGCTCTTCTGCAGGCGGTTTGTGCATCAAAAATGTTAGAGGCGTAATACAATTGCTCCAAGTACAAGTCTAGTTCAGGGTGTTCATAACCTGTTATACTACTAGGCCCGCTATGGTAGATGAAATATAGGTGTAACGGGAATCTTCCGACAGTCCCGTCCCAAATGTAAACGTGGAAGTTCAGCTGCGCCACAATTTGGCGGATTATAAGCCAAGGCGCAATCCACATCTCGTCTGTTGTGTCAAAGTCTCCTCCAACTAAACCGTACTGGCTCCATATGGGTGATGTGGCTATAAGGCTGTCGCCAGCTATTGCAGGATCCCCCTCAAGTTGGCGATAAAGATGCTTTGCACATCCACTTTTATACGGATTTTCTGAAGGCGCAACAATTTTTAATGGCATTTGCGTGGTGTCCAATCCGGCTGCCCCCATCCACATGGGATCGTTTGGATAGTTTAGGTAGCCGTTGCCATCGGTATCGTTAAAACCTAAATTGGCGAGCATCCTTACAGCCATGTCAGGATTATATTTGTATGGATAATTGTCCTCTTCTGGATCAATTATGCCGTTATGGTTCCAATCATAAGTTATTACTGACGGATCGCACCATCTTTCGGTTTGCGGGTAAGGGATCGGTTGATCTATCCGTTCACCCTGAAAATGCACAATTTCAGATAAAATGTAAGTTTTGTTTATGAGGTACGCCATAGCCTGTCTAACTTCCTTAACGTTTGTAGGAGATAATTTATCTGGATAGCTAATAATGGTCTTATTGTTGTTCAATGCAAATTCAAAATAGCCATTTCTACTATAACGGCATATTTGAAGGTAAGGATCAGCTTCAGCATCTTCCTTTTGCCCCAATGTCAGGTCCATACACAAAATGTCAACCTCACCAGATTTTAACGCCATGTAAGCTCGATCAGGATCGCTAAAGCCCCACAGAAACTGCAAGTCGCTCCTTGGCGCGGTTTTGACTGAAGGAACATAAAACAAAACTGCAGCCAGTAGCATCATAGACACAACTATAGCTAATATTCCTTCCTTTGACAAAAAGCATCACCAAAATTGAATCACTAATACTACATTATAAAAATTTTTCTATATATTGAACCTCAAGTTTTACTATTAAAAACCCCTAATCAACATCTGGCATACAAACAATAGGGAAGCGGGCGTTTGAACCTACATGGACTTTCCACAGCAAGCCGAATGTATTATGTATATCTAAAGATAACCGATACTAGGGGATATACAGCTCAATCAAACATGTCACGTGTTGTCGTTGCAACAGTCCCAGTTGGAGGATACTCTATTTCAATAAAAAACTCAATAAAGATTTGGTTACTTACTGCTTACATAGCATTGCTGTTAGCCTTAACAATAGTAAATACAAAACTCGGAACAAGAAGAAATCGTAACAATTAACTAGATTAAGGGCAGTCGTGGAATCCACGTATTACGCTCTCCTCTAAGGTACTTAGCCAATAGTAAAGCTTCTTCACAAATAAGCGTGTCAAGCAATTGCCTTTTCCCATGCTTTATACGTGGAACATCAACCTTTGGTTTTCTGAATAGCATTAGACCTTCTGGTGTTGTGCAGACGTATTCGAATCCAGCTTCTATAAGCTGTTGTGCTTCCATGCTGTTCTTGGCAACCTTGCAGATGTATTCGGTTTCTCCATAGTTGACTAGATGCGTATAGACCAGAGTGTTTTGAATGTTGATGTGTCCAAGCAGTTCTTTAACGTGCAGAATATCTTTGGTTTTCTTGTATTCCATAGTTGCCTTAAAATGCCTCAAACTTAGAAATGAAATCAAATTAAGTCTTGGGTTTTGAAGCTCCTTTGCAATTCGCTTCTTGTATTCTTGGAATCTTCTAGCTAGAGTTTTCAATTTATTGTTTGGGTTTGTCTTGAAAACGTATTCCGTGTATCTTGGCAAACTGAAAAGGCGCGCTATTAAACCGCTTGAAACCTTAATGACTCTTGGGTTGCTGTTCTTTTCCGGTTTGTTAATTGTCACAGTATTGGTTTGAGGGTTAACATCAACCCATTTAAGGTTCCAAGCTTCTCCTGGACGTGCTCCCGTTTCCTTAATGAATTGACAGAAAACCGACAAACGTTTAGGCAAAGCTGAAATCAGCATATCCACTTCATTCTCGTAAGGCACATAGGGAAGCTTCTTGACTCTACGGTAGTTAGGTTTGACAAACGGTAAACCCTTCCATTGACAATACCTAGCATAACAGTTAACCAAAACCTCTTTTCGAGCTTCACTAACATTCTTGGAAGCAATGAAACCCAAAACTTGTTCTGGACTGTTAAGGTTAACATGCCTAGCTAAATGCTTCAAAACCCTAGCAAAACCATCAAGCGTTGACTCCCTCAAACCACACTTACG
>JAWBZV010000045.1:0-6531 GCA_038865865.1 Bathyarchaeia archaeon
GACAATAAAGGCACGATAAATATGCCTCCGCCGACGCCTGTCAGGGCGGCGGCTATGCTTATCAAAAAGCCAAATAATGGAAGTAACCACTCCATCATGTCAACATCTCCATTTTGCAGAGAGGTAGATAAACTGCAATTATCAAATATTTAAGGCTGCTTTCCAAAATTCAAGTTTCTCAGAAAATCTTCCCGGGGTTGAGGATGTTGTTGGGATCAAAAGCCTTCTTGATTCTTCTCATAAGCTCAATTTTGACATGATCTTCCAATTCAAGGAACAGTTCTCTCTTTTACATGCCTATGCCATGTTCCGCTGAGATGGCGCCTCCAAGAGCTTTTCCAAATAAGTATATCTCTTTTAAAATGCTTGAAAGCTTGTTTCTGTCCGGTTCCAGTATGGCTAGGTGAATGTTTCCGTCTCCAGCGTGCCCCGTTCCAGTTATAACAGTTGAGTACTTGCGGATACCTCCTTCACATACTCCATAAATTTAGGGATTTCACTGCGCGGAACAACAACGTCCACAAGGAAAGTTGCTCCAGAATCTCTCGCAGCGTAAAAGGATTTCTCCTTCAACCCAAGAAGCTCTCTTTCAGCTCCTCCGGTTGAGGGATAAACACGTCTATGCCCCGTTTTTCATGCATATACCGCTTACAACTCCAGCGTCCTCTTGAACCTTCATTTGGTTTTCCCCTTCCAATACTTAGGAGAAAAGCCTCTGCCTCGCTGCGCACATGGTCGCTCATCAGAACTATAATCCCCGTGTATCTTTCCATGCTTTCAAGTCCAACCTTGTCTAAAAACTCAACCATAAGTGGGGGATTTTACCGGACTTGAGTATAGCGGGAACCGTTTTAACCCCATTTTCGAGTTTTCTAAAAACGCGAAAAGGGTCATTTTAGCCTTTGAACATCGAACAAGCTTCAATATCGCCTTCGTGATCACCGCTAGAGTCCCCTCGGAACCCACAAGTAGCTGGGTTAAATCGTAGCCCGACGATGCCTTGACATATTTTCCTTCGGTCCTAATTATTTCTCCCGTAGGTAGAATAGCTTTAAGGACCAGAACAAAATGTCTGGTAACTCTATATTTAACAGCCATCATTCCTCCACCGTTTGTGGCTATGTTTCCACCCACAGTGGCTGTTTCCTCCCCGGGATAAATTGGATAGCATAAGCCTCGTTCATTAAAGCCCGTAAAGGTCAGACAAAATCACTCCAGCTTCAACCACCGCCACGTGGTTTTCTTTGTCTATTTCCAATATCCTGTTCATTCGTTCAAGGATAGGACAATGCCTCCGGAATGCGGGACGCATCCGCCACATAATCCGGTGTTTCCCCCTCTCGGCGTTACTGGAATAAGTTTCTCGTTGGCTAAACGCAGTATGCTTGCAACTTCTTCGACACTTCGGGGCTTGACAACAACTTCTGGAAAACATCCTTTAACTGCAAGGGACTCATCGTGTGCGTATTCCTCTTTTATGCTGCTGCCCACGAAAAATTATCATCTCCAACAGTTTTCCTAAGCCTATCTAAAACCTCCTTTCCAAAACCAAAACCATTCAGCAAGCTAAGTATAACAGAATGGTGAGGTATAAAAATGTAGGAAGCGGTTTCAGGCGTAGGCTGCAAAGCCTTTTCCCAATATTGTGTAGCCCGTTATCAGCTTCATTATTTCGCTTGTACCGTCTGGAATCGTCATCATTCTAGCGTCCCTGTAATATCTTTCTAGAGGCATTTCGTCTGAAAGTCCCAGTCCCCCATGAATTTGTATGGCGTCATAAGTCACTTTCACGGCGGCTTCTCCGCAGTACACTTTAGCCATCGAGGACAGTCTCCGGGCTTCAGGGCTTCCCTTAGAAATGGCATATATTGCCTTGTAACCTAAAAGCCTCCCCGTTTCAATTAAAACGTTCATGTTGTAAAGCATCTCTTGGATCAGCTGGAATTTGCCTATAGGCTTTCCAAACTGAACCCTTTCCTTAGCATATTTTACAGAAGCCTCAAAGGCGGCCTCAGCTATCCCTATGGCCGCTAAGCCCATGGCAGCCCTTGGTAGGGTCATAAGCGCGGTGAAGGGCGCCATTTGGCTGAACAATGTCATTATCCCCTTTGAAATGGGAAGCTTCTTCATTAACTCTGGATCCGACATGGCTTTAGCCATCATGGCGTTCAACTCGTTTTCCTTTGAAACCCTACAGTCCACGAAGAACATTTCAGCCGTGGGAGCAGCCCTCCAACCTATCTTATGCAATTCGTTCGTCTCAAAGGGCGACACCTCCCGCTCAACAAGGAAGAACGTTTCCATGTTTGTCACTGAATCTTTCGCTCCGACAAAAGCCACATCAGCGATTGAGCCGTTGCTTATCCATGTTTTTGTGCCATTAATTATGTAGTAATCTCCCTCGAATCTGGCGGTAGTCTTAATATTGGAAGTGTCGCATCCAGCCTCCGGCTCCGTTTCGGCAAAGCATCCGATGAACTCAGACCGTTCAAGCTTAGGCATGAGCCTATCTTGCGTTTCGTCCGAAGCCAATGGAACAAACATTGCCGGGATGCTGCTCATGCCAAAAAGCGGCAGCAGACTCACCCAGACTCTTCCAACTTCCTCGGCGAAAATCCCAAACAACATGGGGTCCTCGGCGAAAACAATCCTTAAACTTTCAGGGTCGAGGCCTATGCCAACCTTCTTAAACTTCTTTAGTATGTCCACGGCTTCCTCTTTCGTGAATGGTCCCTTCTTGTCTCTTTCATCCACTATCGGAGCGAACTCTTTCTGGAGGAACTCTCGAAGGCTGTCTCTGAACATTTTCTCTTCTTGGGTGAACTCGAAATCCAATTAAACCCCCATCCTATTATTGAGGGCTTTAATTAATACCTTACTCCGCTTCTTGCTGACCAAAAATGTTTTAGACGCTCTCAAAGAACCATTTGGTGGTGATTTAGATGCCTTTTGAACTTAGGAGTAGAAAAGTGTACGGGGGAATTGAAGGATACAGTCGTAGAGAACTGCTTAAAGCATGCGGCTTCACGGACGAGGAGCTTAACCACCCCCTAGTTGCCATCATCAACAGTTGGACAAACATTGTTCCAGGCCACGTGTACTTGGATAAAGTGGCGAAAGCTGTTGAAGCTGGCGTAAGGATGGCGTGTGGAACACCTCTCCAGTTTAACACTATCGCTGTCTGCGACGCATAGCTATGGGACATGAGGGAATGAAGTATTCCCTTCCAAGTAGGCGCATCAATAGAAATTATGGTTGAAGCCCACAAATTCGACGGCATGGTCCTAGTTGGTTCATGCGACAAAATAGTTCCAGGAATAATGATGGCTGCCGCTTTGTTAGACATCCCAACAATTTTCATAAATGGAGGCCCCATGCTTCCGGGAAGCTTTGAAGGCAAGGAATTGACCGTTTCCAGAGGGTTGAAGATGATGTTTAGAGCCATAATGTTTGGGTTGCCTGAAGAAACAGTCAAAGAAATTTCAAACCATGTTTGTCCGGAGCCGGATCCTGTCAGGGTATGTACACGGCTAACACTATGGGATGTTTATGTGAAGCCCTTGGAGTGGCGCTTCCATAGTCATCCACGGTTCCAGCCGTTGACGCAAGAAGGTTGAGGTTTGCAAAGCAGGCTGGAATGCAAATAATGAAGCTTATAGAATCGGGTATTAGACCCGCGACATAATGACTTATGAGGCCTTCGAGAACGCTATAATGGTTGACATGGCTTTAGAAAGCTCCACAAACACGGTTTTGCATCTACCTGCAATAGCATCACAGCTTGGAATAGAGTTGCCCCTCGAACTTTTCGACAAAATTAGCAGAGAGACACCACTTATGCGATATGGACCAGCCGGATCCACACCGTTAAAGATTTAGACGAAGCGGTGGAATACCAGCCGTTCTCAAAGAGCTTGGAGATAACATCCATAAAGACGTGTTGACAGTCACAGGGAAACCCTCAGAGAAAATCTAATAAGGAACTAAAATATTGAATAGAGAGATCATTAAACCTAAAAATGCTCCAGTCCACAAGGAGGGCGGAATCGCAATATTGAAGGGAACCTTGGCTCTAGAGGGCAGTGTTGCCACGCAGTCAGCGGTAGACCAGAAAATGTTAAAGTTTGAAGGTTCAGCCAAGGTTTTTCAATTCTGAGGAAGACGCTTTAAAGGCCATATTGGATCAAAAGATAAGCTCAGGTGATGTAGTCGTAATAAGATATGAAGGGCCGAAAAACGGGCCGGGCATGAGGGGATGCTTTGGCCCACAGCAGCCCCCTGTTGGAACGGGGCTAAGCGACAAAGCAGCCCTAGTGACGGATGGAAGATTCTCCGGAGCAACAAGAGGCCCATGCCGTTGTCAGAAACGGCGATATCATAAGCATTGACATACCAAACAGATTACTAGACTTGAAAATAAGCCGTGAAGAACTGCGAGAAAGGCTTAAGCGATGGGCTCTTCCCACAGCAAAAGTTAACATTGGAGTGCTTGCAGCCTACTCCAAATCAGTTAAACCAACAAGCAAGGGAGCAACCTTCCTACTACAATCCCATAACACAAATTGGGGCTGCCGGCTTTCCCGGGTTCGCGTGGCCGAAGACCACACTACTGCCGGGAACGGAGCGCGGTTTAACTTCCGAGTTCGGAATGGGATCGGGTGGAACCCGCGCCCTATGGCCGGCAAACCCCAAAATACACCACAAACCAATCCACATTAACTTTTCGGTTAGCCACTAACAGAGAATAACGCATATATCCGAAATTTTCAAGTAAAATTAATGCGCAACAGTTGAGGGGCCGTAGTCTAGGCAGGTATGACGACGGGCTCCAGAACAAGCCAACACGGGTTTGCGGACCGCCAATGCGGAATGAAGAAGTTCTGGAGCGGTCGGTAGAGAAACCCGTAGAAACAGCCGTTGAGGCTGTTTCGGGGAAAGGTCGTCGGTTCAAATCCGGCCGGCCCCACATTTTTAAGCAATTTCAAAGCAACTTTTATGCAGCGGCTTCGCAAAAACAGAGTAAGAAACCTGCCTTTTTCAATTTGGTAATCAATACTAAGGAACTAATAAACAGTTGGCTGTTTAAATTTTACAACTTGTTAGGCAGGATATCTTTTTTCTTCAATGATATTTCCTGCGACAGTTATTAAGATGTTGTTTCCGTTTATGGATACTACGCTATGTTTTCTTTCCATATGGTAGAAGCGCCAAAACTTTTCTGGAATCTTCAGCAATATTTTGTTCTCAGCTTTTTGTATCGGAATCTTTTCCAGAAAACAAGAGATTTCTTCCCATTCTGGAATTTCGCGGCCAGAGATTCCTATTGTGGAATTGTCTAATGCGTAAACATAAGCGTACTCATTCCAAGCGGGGTTGGCTGCTTTAAGTAGTTCGGCTGATACTTCTATTACGTCTTTAGGCTTTTCCTCCTTTGGATAGACGAGATTTATTCGTCTACCATTTCTTTCCAAAACTTTAATTACAATTTTCCCTTCGTTCAAAAGCCTCCTTATTGAACCATCAACACGGCCAGTCTTCCACCCCAACTTTTTCCCCAATTCATATTGAGAAAGCCCTGGAAACTGCTTTATAATCTCCAATAGAATTTCGTCTGACTCTTCGCCTCTTCGGTTCTTTCTTATCTCCACTATTTCAATCATAATCTACTCACAGTCTCTCTGTCTCTCACTCTCTATGTTGTTGTAGGGATATTTAAATTTTTGGAATATTCCAAAATTTCTCACCATTAAACACAAATACCATGAGCCCTGCTAAATAGTATCTAATGTTCCGATTTGAGCCAAGAAAACGATGCTACCTCGGTCCAATAAAGCTTGGTTCCCAACCAGTCAGATGGATAAGGGAGCATAGAAGCTTTGCCAGCAGAGAATGGCTTGAAGGCCAAGTAAGATATGGCAAATGGGTAAGAGAATACGACAAACCAAACCACTTCCGGATATACACAATAGTTTATGAAGGGGCAAAGCCGATAACAGTTTTAATTAAGATAAAATGGCACCCCCAACAGGTTCTCGTTTATCACGCATTTATCACGCACATGTTGTGCGAAAGAGAAAATAGGAAATAGGTCATCTTAAATTGTAAAATTTAAACGTAAGTTTTCATCTATCCGGCCCCACCACCAGTAATGTTTTGGACTGTGAGTTGAAACTTAAAAGGCTTGGAGACAACATTATTTTTGTAGACGGCCACACGCGGGCTTTTGCAGCTTTCCTTGCGGTTTTTCAGAAGTTCCAGTCTATTGGGAATATGAGGATCTTGACTGAGATGTCTAAAATCTGTGTTAAAGGGTGCAAAAGGGATGAATTTGCACAATCGCTGATCTTATAAACAGGGTTGTATCACAGGAGGGTTATGGAAAGTTGTGGTATGGACGCTGTGAAAAATGCAGCATAAGTTAAAGGCGAAGCGAAAGGGACGCGCCCAGAAAAGTGTTTGAAAAGTTTAGCTTTTGAAAAACCAGAATTTCCTTTTCTTTTCGGCTTTTTCCCGCTTTTTCTCTTCTTCTTT
>JAWBZV010000046.1:0-6387 GCA_038865865.1 Bathyarchaeia archaeon
TTAATGGTTCAGCTGGCGTTGTCGGCGAGTTTAGTGTTTCATGGTGTGTTGAAGGCTACCGCATGCCCGAAGTAGGATTCGTGATTGAAGGTTCTGAGGGCAGTCTAAACGTGAACGACGATAAATTGGAGATAAACCTGAAAAACGGAAAAAGGCAAAAGTGGCTCCGGCAGGATCTCGGCGACCATGTTGGTTTTTGGCTTGGAAGCCCTGAATACTACCGCGAAGATGAAAGCTTCGTTAGGGCTATTCTTCAAGGCGGAATGGTTGAGCCATGTTTCGAAACGGCGGCAAAAGTTGACCGCTTGATAGATGAAGTTTTAGCTAAAGCTAGCTGAGGTGGAAATTTTGGATTTCCTTGTAACTGGAGGATGTGGATTTATTGGAAGTAACATTGTCCAGAGGCTTGTTGAAGAGGGGTACAAAGTGGCTGTTTTTGACGACCTATCCACCGGCACACTAAAAAATATTGAGGGGTTAGATGTAAAATTCTTCAAAGAGCCCTATGATAAAATCTCAGATCGTCTTTCAAGTGTCAACATAATATTCCACTTGGGCATGCCTTCTTCTTCCCTAATGTATAAGCGGCAGCCTTGGCTTGTGGGCAGGACAATAAACGACGCTGTTTCCATATTCGAATACGCTAGGAAAAGCGGATGCAAAGTCGTTTATGCAAGTACAAGCAGCCTATACAATGGGAACCCTCTACCCTACAGAGAAGACATGCTCATTCACGTGACCGACTACTATACTGAATCTAGGTATGCTATCGAAAGGCTTGCCACGCTTTACAACAGGCTTTACGGCGTTAAATCTATAGGCTTGAGACTTTTCAGCGTTTATGGCCCTAAAGAGGAGCATAAGGGCGAATACGCAAACGTAGTCTCCCAGTTCCTGTGGCAGATGAGGAGAGATGTATCACCAATAGTTTATGGGGATGGCCAACAAACAAGAGACTTCATCCATGTTGAAGATGTTGTGGACGCGTTTATACTGGCGAGTGAGGCACCATTTGAATGTGAAATATTCAACGTTGGGACGGGTATAGTCCACACCTTCAACGACATCATAAACCTTCTAAATAAATACTTAAAGAAGAACGTGAAACCCACCTATAAGCCTAATCCTATAAAAAATTACGTTTATCACACGCGAGCAGATACTAAAAAAGCTGAAGAACTTTTAGGTTTCAAGGCTAAAATTTCCCTAGAAACAGGCATAAGAAATCTGGTAACAGCAGAAAAGTGAACGATTTCGAGGCTGTTTGTGAAGTGTCGTTGCTACTTTTGCGGAGTAATTCCATGAGGGTTTGTTGGTTTAATTTTCGCACAATGGGGTGGCAGACCTCTAAATGAATAGTCGAGATAAAGTTTTGCTTGTTGGCGATAACCCTTTCCACGGAATAAGCCATCTCTCTCAAGAAAGGAGCCGCACTAGAGAGAGTACACCTACCAACCCTGAGTTTGCGGCTAGGCTTATAGAGCTTGCTGTTGAAAATGGTGCTGATGGGTTTATGTTCTCCGTCAGCGAGAAAACCTCGTCAATCCTAGAGATTTTGCGGAAAAACTGGGAAACTGATTATTTGAGCTTGTATGCTATTGTGCCGTATGCCTACGAGTATGTGAGGCTTGCTTCTGCAACTGGAGGGGTTCCCGGCTTAGTCAAAAAACTGGTTAGGGAAATTGTTTTTTCCGGGAACCTGCGCGCTGCAGTTTCGGGTTTAAATGGAGTTTTAAGGTCTGATTTGGCTTCGCTTGTTAAGACATATCTGCTTTACGAATTTTCCCGGATTAAACGTTCAGCTGGCGGAAAGGCTAGGCTTGAATCTGTTTTGTTGCATCAGCTTATAACCGATTTATGCCTCAGTTTAGGCTTAGAATGGGTTTTTAGGTTTTATACCGAATTTCTGTTGAAAATGGGCATTGTGCCCGGCTTCAACACTGGCAACTTTGCCTTTTTAGTGGAGAAGTTTAGGGAATGGGACATAAGTCTTGAAGACATTGTGATTGCAGCGCCCTTCAACAAGGTTGGCTTCCAGATGGTTCCCTCAAGGGAGGAGTGCGAAAAAGCTTTGGAAAGCCTACCCAAACCCAACGTGTTAGCTATCAGCATTTTGGCAGCTGGTTATCTGAAGCCAGAAGAAGCTGTGGACTACATAGCGGGTTTGCCAAACATAAAAGGCGTGGCGGTAGGCGTCTCAAAAGAAAAACACGCCATAGAAACCTTTAAGCTGTTGAGGAAAAGTCTAAAGTGACTCGAAATTGTGCAAGGAATAATTATGTTTAAAAGGAAGTTTCTGACGGCTCTATTATGCCCTACTGGTTTCATAATGTGTTTGATCGGAGTGTTGTTGCCATGGCATGCAAGAAATGCATACCTTAAGGTTATTGCTGCTGTTTTCGATTTGATTTTACGTTTTGATTTTTTTGTTAGCTTTTTCATGGATGTTGGGTTTGTGTCGAAGCAGCCTACGAAGACCATGTAGAGGATTATCGATTATTAAAAGGGGCGCGAATGCGTATTTTGGGAAAACTTAAAGAGGCAAGTGTTTTATTCTCCGGAGGGTCAGACTCTACTCTTGCAGCCGCTTGGTGTGCGGAGCGTTTCGATAAGGTTCATTTGCTGAATTTTCATCACAGCGGAATGCATGGTGTTGGAAAGAGTTCCATAAATGTTGAGCGTCTCCGTAGAAAGTATGGTGAGGATAAATTTGTTTTGAAAGTCTTGGACATCGAAGAGCCATTCCGCACACTCTATTATACGGATTATTCTAGCGATCTTAGGCGATACGGTACATTTTTGGCGGCAGCTACATGCAATATATGCCAGCTGGCAATGCATGTGGAAACCGTCATTTATAATGTCCTGAACAATGTTGGATTCGCATTTGACGGGTACAAAAGAGAGAAGCAGCATGTCTACATAGTCATGTCGCCTAAGGGGATCGCTCTCTTGAAGAAGTTCTACGCCAAGTATGGAATCCATTATGAAAACCCTGTGTATGACATTTTTAGAACAGACTGGGTTTTATACGATTTGGGGATAACCCCGAAACGAAACGTGAAGTTCCCGTACGAGCGCCTCAGCTATGAGGCGCAACATTCATGTTTTCACGGAATTTTAACAAATGCTTACATTTTGGGATACCACTATCCTTTACACCTTGAAAGGAGCAATCGTTGGCTCGAATATTTTAAAAAGAAGATTGAGTTAGCTGAAGATTATGCAAATAAACGACTCAAAAATTCCATCAAAGCCTAATCGATGCTTACGAGAGTTCATTGAGAGTTAAAGCACATATGTATATTCGACTTGGTGGTTTTGAATGATACAAATATTGTTGTTAGCGTTTTTGATACTTTTAGCCTTTTTTTTAGGGGCATATGTGCTGTATTTTGCTTATATCCGACATAACGTCAGAAAGCCATGGAGAATTAAGATTGATACTGCCTATCAACCTAAGATATCGATTCTTATTCCAGTTCGCAACGAAGAAGGGACTATACGATCTAAACTTGAAAACATTAAAAACGTTTCCTATCCAAGAGAAAAAATGGAAATAGTAGTAGCTGACGATGCTTCTGAAGACAGCACTCTGGAGATTGTGAAGCATTTTATGAAAGAAAACCCCGAGCTTAAAATTAAGGTTGTCAGCCAAAGGTTACATGTAGGGAAAGCAGCGGCTCTAAATGAGGCTATAGCGAGCTGCACAAACCCAGTGATTGTGCTGTCGGATGCAGATACTCATTGGCCCAACGACATACTTCAGAAAGCCTTACCTTATTTAGCAGATCCACAGGTTGGCGCTATTACTGGAAGAGGAATAAATAAGAATGCGTATGATTCATGGGTGACCAGGAGCGAAGAAACCTACTTGAATTTTATGCAGTTTTTGCGTCTTGGTGAATCAAAGATATATTCAACCGTGAAATTTGAAGGTGGTTTCTGTGCCTTTAAGAAGGAGGCTTTTGAGAAGTTTGATTGTGAGTCCGGTTCGGATGATTCTGGCACGGCCCTAGATGTTGTCCAAAATGGTTACCGTGCAATTCTTGTGCCCGAAGCGGTTTTTTATACGGATTTTCCAAAGTGTTTAATTGATAAAATACAAGTGAAAGCGCGCAGGGCTAACCAGTGGATATGTCTACGCGTTAAAATTTTGCAGCTCATGTTGAAAGGGCAACTTCACCTTCCCAAAAAACTAGCTGTGCCAGAAATCTTGTTGTTTCTTGTAAATCCGACCGTTTTTATTTGTTTGGTCAGTGGGGCTATCCTGATAGTCACTCTCAATCCATTCTCGCCTTTTTCACTTGCTCTTTTGCTGGTTGTTGCCGGTTTGTTTCTGTTTGCCCGTAGGTTTTTCTTTGAGGCTTTCCTTGACAATTTTGTTCTTTTCTATGCTTTAATCACATACATTTTCGGGAAGAGATATGTTGCCTGGGAAAAGCGTAAATCAGAGTGAAGTTTGGTGGTATTGTTGAGTTTGGTTGGATTGGTTGAATGCAAGAGTCGAAATGTAGATTTGATTAAAAAGGCGGTTAGGGAAGCGCTTGGGCTAATTGATTACGAGCTTCCTAAGGCAAGAAAGATTGTCATTAAACCTAACATGTGCTATTACTGGGACTGGTCTACTGGGCAGACTACGGATCCAGTTTTTGTTGCTGCTTTGATAGAATTGTTTCGTGAAGACGTTTCCCGTGACGTTGAGATTTCTATCGTGGAATCTGACGCTTCCGCCATGAAGTGTAAGTATGCGTTCAAGTATTTGGGTTATGAAAAGCTTGCAAAGGAGTACCGTGTGAATTTGGTTAACCTTTCCAACGTTGAGGCGGAAGAAACTTCCGTGAAAGTTGGGGATGAAGTTTTCGAGTTTTCAGTGCCCAAAATCATTAAGGACGCGGATTTACGGGTGAATGTTCCGAAGATGAAGTATATGAGTTTCACGAAGATTTCCGCCGCCATGAAGAATATTTTTGGGTGTAATCCTTACCCGAAAAAGTTTGAGTACCATTCCAAAATTGATGAGGTGATTGTTGCCTTAAACAAAGTTATGCAGTTTGATGTGCATGTGCTTGATGGCTTAACTGTTTGCGGCTCAAAAACGTTGAGGTTGGGGCTTGTAATGGCAAGCCAAGACCCTGTGGCGATGGATGCGGTAGCCGCGACAATTATGGGGGTTAACCCCAAGTTGGTGGCGCATATTAGGCTGGCGGAAAAGGAAGGACTGGGCAAGGCTGCATTTATTATTAAAGGAGTTGACATCGACTATTTTGGGAAAAGGTTTCCCAGAAGGGGGCTTTCTGAAAAGGCTTTAGCACTGGGATATAGGGTTGCCTGCAGGTTAGGTTTGGATAAACGCTTAATCTAGCGTTGTGATAAGAGTGAAAAAGGTTAACTTGGGAGTTATTGGTCTCGGATTTATAGGCAAGGTTCACTTAAGGAACTGTTTGAATTTGAAGTCTGCAAAGGTTTTGGCTGCGGCGGACTCATCAAAGAAGGCTTTGAATTATGCTAAGGCGTTTGGCGTTAAACACTTGTTTACGGATTATCATGAGCTTTTGAAGCTTAAGGATTTGGACGCAGTGATAGTTTCGCTTCCAACGCATTTACACGCGGAATGTGCAATAGCCGCTATGGAGATGGGTAAGCATGTTTTCTTGGAGAAGCCGCTTGCACGAAACCCAAAAGAAGGGAGGGAAATAGTTTCAGCTGCTAGAAAATATGGTGTCAGATTTATGGTGGGTTATCCGTTAAGGTTTGCCCCAGAATTTGAGAACCTAAAGAGTCGAATGGAAAGCGGAGTTTTAGGCGACATACAATTGGCACACGCAGTTAACATCGCCGCTGGCCCATTTTTCCATAGAGCAGAAAGCAATGCGCCCCGTCCGGTGCCCGAATGGTGGCTGAATAAGGAGTTGACTGGCGGCGGCGCCCTTATCGATTTGGGGTGTCACATGATTAACTTGTTACGGTGGTATTTTGGAGAAATTTCGGATGTTAAAGCCCGTTTAGGTTACCGGTTTAACTTCGACTTTGAAGACCACGCAACATGCCTTATAGACTTTAAATGCGGAACATCAGCCATCGTGAACGTCGGCTGGTTTTCACAAAAAGATGCTGTATGCATTGAATTTTTTGGAACAATGGGGCATGACCGAGCTTGTCATCATCCTTCAAGCAAAGTGATTACGGCGATTAAACTAATTTTGGGTAAAACACCAAGATACCATATACCTCATTTAAGAGAAATTTCGTATTTTGTCGACGTCGTAAATGACGATGATGAGGAGAATATACTTTCAGGCGAAGATGCGTTAGAGGATTTAGAATTAATTACTAAAGCATATAAAAACCAAATTAAGTGAGATGAAGGCGTGAATGTTTTGAAAC
>JAWBZV010000047.1:0-6241 GCA_038865865.1 Bathyarchaeia archaeon
GGAAACCAAAAACATGAAAGTTATGCTTGCCCACTTCGCCCTGCAACAGCTTTTGTACTACACATTGATGGATGCCGTGAAGGCGGACTGCGTGCAAAGAAACCAGTCCGCCCTTCAAGGCAAACTTGGCGAGAAAGTAGCCTCCGAAGTTGTAACGATTTATGACGACGGTCTTTTGGATGGAGGACTTCGTACATGGAAATTTGACGGTGAAGGCGTTCCTCAACAGAAAACCGTTGTAATAGAGAGAGGGGTACTCCGAAGCTATCTATATGACAATTATACTGCGAAAAAAGAGGGAAGGGAAAGCACAGGAAACGCGTTCAGAGCGGGTTATTTGTCAACTCCACGTGTTGAGGCAACAAACTTTCACGTAGTTCCCGGAAAAAAGTCGCCAGAGGAGCTTTTAGGCGAAATTGAAGAGGGGCTTCTGGTTTATTCGGTGCAAGGCGCCCATAGCAGCAATCCAGCAAGCGGTGAATTCTCAGTTGTGGCAACTCCAGCATGGAAAATCGAAAAGGGCAGAATTGCTCATGCAGTTAAAGGCGCTATGCTTTCCGGAAACATTTTCGAGGCTCTGAAGAATATTTCAGTGTTAGCCAACAACGAGCGGAAAATTGGGCAACTGGTTGCACCTTGGGTGCTCGTGGAAAACGTTAAAGTTATTGGCAAGTAACAGCTTAAAACTTCAGCAACTAAGAAGGGCTCAAAATGGCGAAGACACATTTGAAAAAACACTTGCTGAAAATTAACACGCTTAGAATTTTGGTGCAGTTTTTATCCTTCATATTTTTCAGCGCTGTAATCTTTAGTTTAAGTTCATTTCCACTGCTGCTGCCAGTTATGTGGACTTGGGGTCTTCAACAGAACATTGCGGGTGACGCCTTCACGGCAATACAGCTGATGCCCAGCGGCTGGCAAACCGTACAAACCTTTCCATGGCTTGCAGTAGCCTCCTTCCTAATAGTGGGCGTTTTGATTGGCAAGTCGCTCTGCGGTTGGGTCTGCCCCTTTGGCTTTATCCAAGACTTGATAGGACTCGTTAAGGCGAAAAAAATGGAGATTTCATCGAAAACACATAATGACATGAAACTTTTAAAGTATCTCACATTGGGCATCACACTTTTCATCACCGCAACCTTCTCTTTAGCAAAATTTTTGAAGATACATGAAAGTTATGAAAGAGCTTTTGGCATTTTTGCCTATGCACCTTTCACTGCTGTAAGCCCCGCTGAAACATTATTTGCCACATTGCCAAAAACCGTCAAAAACTTTACAAACGCCTTAACAGAAAAGCCCGTCCTAGACGCTCTTAGCGGAGTCTTAGACCTACCGCCTCTATTTTGGATTCAGCTATTCACTTTGATAGGTGTGTTAATCTTAGCCGCATACATCCCGAGAGGGTGGTGTAGGTATCTATGCCCTCATGGAGCGATAATGGCAGTTCTAAACAAGTTTAGCTTCATCGGCTTAAAAAGAGAACCCGTAAAATGCGTTAAAGGTGAATGCCGCGAATGTGTTAAGGCTTGTCCAATGCAAGTGCGTATCCTAGAACAGCCTTGGGAAAAGTTCAGCGATCCAGAATGTATCTACTGCCTAAAATGTGTGGTTGCTTGCCCAAACAAGGCAATTAAGCCTAAATATCCATAGCTAAGCCCAAAAAGTCCGCGAGTACTCGTTTAACACACGCTCATACACGCTCTTTGTTTGCTGGCTTATTTTCTCCCAGTTAAACTTCTCCAAAACCACGCGGTAAGCATTTTCCCGAAGCCTATTAGCATACCCCTCGTCAAGCAGAACGCGTGTAACACCCCACGCTAAAGAATCTGGGTTATCGGGGTAAACTTTAACACCAGTTACATCATGTTCCACAATTTCGGATAAGCCTCCAGTGTCTGAAACTACAACTGGGCTTTTTGCAGCCATAGCCTCGATGGCAACTATGCCGAAGGGTTCGAAAAGCGATGGCACCACAGAGACATCTGCACATTTTTGTAGATTCCTTAACGTTTCATCGTCCACAAAACCTGTAAACAAGACTTTGTGGGCTAGGCCCATACGTTTAACATATTCCCAAAGCTGTTCCTTCATGTAGCCGTTTCCTATAACGATAAACTTTGCGTTAACTTTTTCGAGAATCTTTGGAATGGCATTTACCAGAACATGTATGCCTTTTTCATATACTAGTCTTCCAACATAAAGGACTATCTTTTCCTCTGGCAACGCAAAACGCCTTCTAAATTGGTTTAGGTCCACTGTGCTTTTTTCGTATTCTTTGGCGTCAACGCCATTCGGAATCATGATAAGCTTGTCTTCCGGGAGGCTGAAAGCCCACTTCACGTGAGAAACCATATAGTTGCTGCAGCATATAACCCTCCAAGCCTCATATGTAAGCCAAGCCTCTGTTTCATGAATCATTCTTTCATAATCTGAATGAAGACCATTCCGCCGCCCAATCTCCGTAGAGTGAACCGTAGCCAACAAAGGTCTCCTGAAAACATGTTTTAAACCTATTCCAGCGTTTGCCACAAGCCAATCATGAACATGAAAAATGTCTACTCCGCCCAAATTTTTAACGATTTCTGCCGCCTCCTTTTGCATGTTCATGTTCATCAAGTAGACCCAGCTTGCAAAATCTGGCGAAGGATTCTTGTAAGAATCTATTCGAAAAACTTCAACACCGTCTACAAACTCGTGATCTGGGACGCCTGGAAAATCGCATGTGACAACATAAACTTTTACATTGTTTTTTGCAAGGTTTTTCGACAGGTAATAGACGTGAGGAGAAATTCCACCAATGATCCTTGGCGGAAACTCCCAAGTAAGCATCATAACCCTCAATTGACTAACCATGGCTACTGCAACTCTCCCTTAAGCCCCTTGTAAACTTTCAAAATATCTCCAAACCAATGTTTAGTCTCGGGGTTCACAACCTTCACTTTGGCTTCAGGGACCTTATATGCCCGAATGACCTCACTTGCCATCCAATCAGATTTTACGAGAACAATGCTCGCCTCGTATGTACCAAGCCACTCAATGCTCTTTATAGCCATGTTAAAGGGAGCATTAGCCCCATGAGAACGATGATCCTCTAAACTTTCAACAGAATAGACAAAGGGTATGCCAAAAGCCTTTTTCAGTGTAACCGCCGCTGGTATGAAATGCCAGTCTTGCACGTCAATGAGCTCTATATGTTTTCCACTCTTGTAATATATGTTGGCAGTCACCCTTTCAACCTCTTGGTTTAGAGTCAAAACCCATGTGAGAACGCTGATATGTGTTTTAACTGGATTTGTAACTCTGTAGACTTTAACCCCTTCCTCTTCAAACTCGCCTGTCAAATAGTCATGATAAGTAACTAGAAATGTTTCTGCTCCGCCATCTTTGGCAAGCCGCACCACCAGTTCCCTAACATAATTTGCAAGTTTCCCCACAACTCTTGGAGGATACTCCCACGAATAGACTACAACACGCATTTGCTCCGCCCAGCTACGTGAAAAGCGCGCAGACCTTAATTATGCCTCTTCCAGTCAAATAATACCACCTTTTTCCTTGACTGTCTGAGAAGCTTTCAACATATCCCTCACAGCAATATCCATCCAAAATTCGTTCCACTTCTGTTATATCCAACTGTAAAACTTGGGCGAGCTCCTCGCTTTTTCTGGCTAAATCCGGGGCAGTTGCACACAAGTTATGGAGAATTTGAAGGAGTTTTTCGGATATGGGAAGCTCCTCTCTCATAGTTTCACCTTAAGCAGACGCTTTTCCTAGTTAAAGGAGCTTGTCCACTTAAAAGTATTCTGTTCCCTCCTCTACAAAGCCGAGCACCTCTTTGAGCCGCGTCTGAAAAACTTCAATTAACGTTTTGCGCAAGTTTTGCCCTTTCAAGTTTGCGAGCCTAACTCGCCTTAGTTCCTTAGCCAAAACTTCGTCACGCAGCGAATATGCAGCCCAATTTTCGAAATCTCCACGGCTGCAGTGAAACTCTAACGATTTAAGTTCAACTCTTTTCAAAGCGTTCACCATCCCTTTAAGGCTCCAAGTCATAACCCCAGTATAGTTTTCTTTTCCAACGCCTCGATAAAATAGGAAAGGTTCATTGGCAGCCACCGCAGCCAAACGAACACGGTTCTCGAAGTCAAGTATGGCTGCTTGAGCAGTCACATAAGCGTCTGCTGGCGTGTTAAAGGGACTGAAATAGGAGTGAACCTCTCCCGGCGCTCCACCAGCAGTGAACATGTAATACAAGTGGTCGCTTGTCTGGAAGTACCGCCATATTCTCAGAAAATCTTCGTCGCTCACCTCTTTAACAAGGGGTTCAAGCCTCTTAACAGAGGTATAATATGCCCATTGCATGGTATTTCCAAGCCAGCAGCTTGTGTCCCGCTCTAAGTCTGCCCAAGAAACTGTTCCGCCAACTTCTGGAACGTCAATTTCACCCACTGGCGCATATCTTCTAATAACTTCGGAAGGTGTTGCCATTTGGAGGTGCTCCCACTTCAAGATTTCTTTTGGCAAATGCTTCAGAAACTCATGTATGCCAGTTTCTGGCCAGTGATGTTCGCCGAAAGTTTCATAGTCCGGGAAAATGATTATGCAATGTCCGGGCGTTGCGGCTAGCCAGCTTGCATATTTGTCCGCTGTGAGGGGCCATTCACTCCACCATCTGGCTGAAAATCTGAAGCCTATGTCGTCCGTCAGCTTATAGTTTCTGAGGAGGACTTTGATTTTCTTGCAGTCTCTAGGCTTGTACAAGTAGTTGGGGGATTTTCCATGAAGTATCCGTTCCGTACCTTCTGTGAAGATTCCGATAAAGCCCAGCTCCTCCACTGTTTTGGCTATAACATTATTGTAGATTAGCTCCGTGTTTTCGAAGACTTGCGGCGTGTAACCTAACAAGTCCATCATCGCCTGCCGATGCATTTTCACTTGTTCGATGAACTCGCTTTTTTCTGGGTATATGCTAGCCAATGAGTGATAATATGTTTGGTTTAGAAACTCCACGCAACCAGTTTCCGCAAGCTGTTTGAAGGATTCCAAGAGGTCTTTGTTGAACATTTCGCATTGCTCGAGGAATATGCCGGAAATGCTAAAGGAAAACTTGACTTGTTTTTTCTCCCTTTTATGTTCGTCTATGAGGTCTAAAAGTATCTTGTTTGATGGAAAATAGCATTTCCTGCACGCTCTTTCGAAAATTTCCCTGTCAAGTGCGTGATCAAAATAGTAGTTGAAAAGCTCCTTCTTCTTTAACCGTTTAAAGATTTCGCCCTTCCAGAAGTAATCTTTCTTAAGGCGATGAGGCTGGTGAACTTCGAACACGAAAACCACATCGGTCAACTTCGTCCTCTCTTTGGGAATCACTATAGTCGTTGTTTTGTTGATGTTTTATTTGTGGTTTGCTAAGGTTTAGATTTGATTCTGATTTTGAATTCATAACCTATTTATCCAATGTTAACGGTTCATTCTCTAAAACAAGGGTGAAGTATGGTGTCAATTGAAAAACTCAGTATAGAGAGTCACCAAGAGTTAGAACAAATGATTGTCAACGAGATAAATCTCGTCGAGAAAGGGCTTACAGTGATTTGCAGCAACGTTCCGGTTAACGACAAAACTACATTGGATGTTTTGTGCCACGATAACAATGGACAGCTCGTCATCATACAGCTAAGCGTCCAAGAAGACGACACCATGCTGCTTCAGGGACTGCAGAGTCTCGACTATGTTGATAAGTTTAAGTCTTTCCTAAAGGCTACGTATAACAAACATAAAATTGATGACAAAGAGAAACCGCGGCTAATATTAATTGCGCCAAGCTTTTCGGACGCTGTAAAACGGGCTGTCGAAAGCATGAAAGGGATACGAGTGGACCTCTACGAGTGGGAGTATCTGAAGCTTGGAGACCATAAGGGTCTCCACCTCCAACCTATTTTTGCATGGAAACATGCTGAGAAGCCAAAGGAAAAAGAGGAAAAAGCGCTGGAGAAAAAGCATGAACCGAAGGCTTCAAAGAAGAAGGAAGAACCAAAGGAAGAAGCCCCTCCGCCACCACCTCCTTCCCAGAGCAAAGAGACACCAGAACCTAAGCATGAACAGCAACCAAAACCGGAATCCATGAAAGTTGAACCTCCAAAGGAAGAGAAGACTCCACCTCCGCCACCGCCACAAACAGCACCACCAAAGCCATTAATGGAAAAGCCGAAAGAAGAACCCAAAAGAAAGCTGAAGCTTTTCTAGCTAAGCG
>JAWBZV010000048.1:0-6222 GCA_038865865.1 Bathyarchaeia archaeon
AGGGAAGTCCGTAAGGGTTCTAGAAGTACTGGAAGGCTTTACACCATTTGGAATGCGGTTAAAAGCTTCCTAAAATTCCACGGAGTCGAAGTTCAGGGAAAACCTCCATTCAAAAAGGGCATTAAATATTTGGATAAAATTCCAACAAAGGAGGAATTGAGGCAAATACTGAACGCAGCCACAAGTATTCCAACTAGAATTGCCATCGAGCTAATGTGCTATGGAGGTTTGCGCCCTGAAGATATTTGCGATCTAACATATTCCAGCATCAAGAACGATTTTGAAAAAGGAGCAAGTCCATGTGCAGTATTTGTTCCGCAGGCAAAAAGTGACAGCGTTTACGTCACATTCATTCCAGAAACAACTGTTGAGCTAATTCGCCAATATTTTAAGTTTAGGGAAAGCAAGGGAGAAAAAATAGTTGATAAAAGCCCTATAATAGCTAACCCAAGGTATCAAGGAAAAGGAATTAGGAGGAAAACGTTAACAGCTAAAATAGAAAACGTTATTGTTAAAAGCGGAATTCAATCACAGTTAACTTTTGGAAATAAAGTTCAGAGAATAAGACCATACAGCCTGAGAAAGTATTTCAGAAGCAATTTAACAGGACACGCTCCAAACGAGTATATTGAGGCTTGGCTTGGCCACACCTCCGGATTAGAGCATGTATACAGCGGGACAAGGGATCTGGACCCTTCCACAATTGAAAGGATGCGTGAGGTTTACAAGAGATGTGAACCTTTCCTTTTAGCCACAGCCCAACCATTAGACCAAAATTCTTTAGTCACTGAAGCAAAAATAGAAGCCTTGAAAAGCATAGCAAAAAGCTTACTCGGCATAGATTTACTGGAAGTTAAAATTGCCAAAGAAAAGGAGGTTGGAAGAGAATTAAACAAGGATGAAGAGTTGGAGCTTTATGAGAGGGAACTAAAAAAACTTAGAGAGGGAAAACATAACCCCCAAAGGATAATACATGAAAGAGAGCTTGAAAAATACTTGGCGCAAGGATGGCAATTCGTAAGCGTTCTACCATCACGAAAAATCCTAGTCAAAAAATACTAATCGCTTAGGAGGTTTTCAGTCCTTTCTTCATAAGAGCATCACAAGATTTGCATAAATAATAATCTAGAACACGCTTCAACTCACCCGTCTCACGATCCAAAACACTCTTATAAACAGGGACAGCCTCACCCTCAGAAAGCTCCCCATCACACATACGACAAACCAACTTCCTCCCAGACACACAACCACAACTCCAAACGCATTTTATAAATCAACATCTATAAAATTCTTCTATTTACTGCAATTAATAGAACATTTTCAAACTTTTGTTGAGTGAAATATTTGGCGTCAATCCCCCTTGAAGGAGTAAATTATAAATAATGATAAATGTCGGAATTAGAATCTGATTTTAAAAGTATTGGTGCTTTATCAAATGAAAGGGCTGATTAAAGATATGTTAAAGGGCGAACGTGTTGGCAAGTTTTATTTGGGGTTGCGATTCAACTCCGAAGCGCCTATTCCTAGCTCACGACGTTCGGATAGACTAAGGGTTAATTTGCATACTTCTTTTTTGGCGAAGGTCAAGAGGGAGGCCTTGAGGCAAGGGGTTTGGTGTAAGCTTTCACAAGTTGAGAGAGCCATTTTTGACTTAACTATGAAGTTTGTCAGGCGACCAAAAAGCATTCGGCTTGTCTATGTGTTGGCAAAGATCATTATTAAAATTAAGGCTTTGTTGGCGAATCCGTTGCGACTGTTCATGGGTCAAATTGGTAAGCCTATGGCTAGAAGGCTAAGTAAGATTGCTGAGAGTTGGGGGAATAAGGAAGCGTCGAAATGGGCTCAAGATGAGGGTTTCATAAGGTTCTTAACAGTTACGGATAAGGCCTTTCAAAGTTTAACCTGGAAACGATAAAAAACTGTAGGAGTGTACGTAGCTCGCGTAATTGTAATATTGAGTGGTGATAATTGAACCTATTTTATGTCTTAGTTGCATTTGTTATTCTAGCTGTTTATGCTTGGACTTTTTATCAGATACCAGTTTTGGCTGCGGGCGTTCGACATTTAATGAATCCACGTAGGAAAAAGAAGGAAGCGGCTTTGGTTGATTTGGAGGATTTGCCTAGAGTGTCAATTATCGTCCCTGTTAAGAATGAAGAGAAGGTTGTAGGGAGACTTCTTGAAGCACTGTTGAAGCTCGATTATCCGACTGATAAAGTGGAAATCTTAGTCGTTGAGGATGGCTCTACCGACAAAACCGTTGAAATATGTGAAGAATATGCGAGGCGATATCCTGAACTGGTGAAACTCCTCCATAAACCCGTGTCAAACGGAAAGCCGTCTGCTTTAAATTTTGCCCTTAAGCATGCAAGAGGGGAAATTTTGGCAGTTTTTGATGCGGATAATGTTCCTGAACGTGACGTGCTGAAAAAGGCTGTTGCGTATTTTAATGATCCTTCAGTGGCAGCTGTGCAAGGCAGGCTTTGCAGCATAAACGCTGATGAGAACATGTTGACAAAGCTTGTATCTTACGAGGAGGCTGCGTGGTGTGAAGCTTATTTAAGGGGAAAGGACGTTTTAGGCTTGTTTGTCCATTTGAAGGGAACCTGCCAGTTTATAAGACGCGATATTTTAGCGAAGCTGGGCGGTTTTAACGAGGAAACTTTGTCTGAGGATATGGAGTTGTCGGCGAGGCTTGTCGAGAATGGTTACCGGATCAGGTATGCCTCTGACATGCGTTCTTGGCAGGAAACACCATCCAAAGTGGGGCAAATTTTCAAACAGAGAACAAGATGGTTCAGGGGGACAATGCAAGTAGCCTTCAAATATGGAAGGCTAATAGCCAAACCCACTAAAAAAACCCTTGATGCCGAACTCACCCTTCTCGGTCCATTTGTACTTATAGCTTCTTTGATTTGTTACCTTTTAGCATTCTATACCTCTTTTGCCGCCTTTAACTTTGATGTCTTACTTCAGTTGTTGATGTATATTTCCGCCGTTGGCACAAGCCTTACGCTTATGATTTGTGGTTTAGCGTTGGCTTATGTTTCTAAACCTAGAAAGTTAACTAACCTTTTGTGGCTCCCCTTCATATACTTTTACTGGAGCATGCAGGCTTTTATTGCGCTTTATGCAGCGTTGCTCATTCTTTTACGCAGACCGTACAAGTGGGTTAAAACTGAGAAAACAGGCGTTGTGAAGGCGCAAGTTTTAGATCTTTGATGGTTATGGCACATTTTCTGAAGTTCCCGTCGATTCACATAAGCTGTGTCACCTTTAAGGGTTGTTCGGCGATTGCCTTTTTTATACCGCTAATTGTGCGGGCTATCCCTGAACTCATTATGGGCTCATACATTGTTGGTTTCGACACGATAAGTTATTATGTTCCAGTTACGTGGAAGTGGACGCGTTGTGGCGTTAGCTTCTGGGAATTTTTTGGCACAGCTCCAATGTTGTACCTTCTGCTTTCGGGTTTAACCTTGGCTGGTGTTCCGTTGGTTGTTACACTAAAGGTTTTGCCTCCCTTACTTCATGGATTGCTTGGATTCGCCATATTTCAATACGCGACAAGGGGTTTAGCATGGCCTGTGAGGAAAGCCTTTTTTGCTTCTTTGCTCGCCACGCTATACTTTGTTGGGTTGAGGATTTCTTGGGACATGCTTCGAAGCGAGTTAGGCCTCCTCTTCCTCTTTATTCTCCTTATAATGTTGCGAAGATGCTTATCGGATTTTAACTGGAAGTGGTTAAGCATTCTGACACTTTTTGCGGTGCTTTTGGTTTTGACGCATCAGCTTGTTAGTATTGTAATGTTCGTGATAATCTTTGCCATGGCTTTGGAAAGACTGATAAAGCGGGACTACTCCTTTGTTAAGCGTATTTTCTTTGCTTGTCTACCTGCAATTTCGCTTTTCTTATTAACAGTTTACGCTGACTTTGTGGTTTTACCCGCTTATGTTGACGGAGTCGTTGCGAGCGGACGATCGGAGTGGCTTAACCTTATGGGCTACTCGTCGACTGCTAATGGAATAGCATACACCGTGGGCTTCTTGTTTTTCTGCTACTTTCCGATTTTGCCCTTCGCTGCTCTGGGAATTCAAAAATTTAGAGGCTTAGAGTTTAAGGTATGGGCTTTTTGGTGTTTAATTGGCGCATCGCTGCCGTTCCTCTTTACATTAGCACCGTTAAGTTATCGATGGTTTTTACTGCTAGCCTTTCCGTTAGCCTTTTTTGCTGTTGAGGGTTTTGAAAAACTAAACTCTAGCCTATTTAAGGCGGTTTTGGCTGGTTTTATGGTCTTGTTAAGTTTTAGTTTTATTTTTCTGCCCGCTGAAGCGGCTTTTCCATATTTCAGCCTTTTCCCTTCTTACGTTCCCTCATCCATGTTACAGAACAGTGTGCCTTTAAGCGACTGCGAAGACGTGATTAAGGCGTTAAGCTGGATGGAAAACAATGTGGAGCGCGACGGTGTCTTGCTGGTTCACGATGCTTTTTATGGCTGGGCTTTGTTGTATGCTGATGGCGTTGAAATTGTCCGTTATGGATATGCTTTACCTGAAAATGCTGCTTTAGCTTTTTCACAGGACAGTTATAGGCGCGTTTATCTGATTTGGTGGGTTTCAGGGGAGGGCTGGCACGGATGGGCAAGCTTGCCATCAACTTTTAAAGAGGCTTATCGCAGCGGGAGAATAGCCGTCTATGAATTTAAAGTTGAAGCTTAAACGTTTCCTCGTTTGGTTTAAAAGTTTTATCAAGGGAAATCCAGGAGCCCTACCTATTTTGGGTTTTCAAGGACTTCTTATTGCTTGTGCAGTTTTGCTAGTTTTCGGCATGAATGAAACGGCGGACAGCATAGCCGTTATAGCATATTTCCTGTTGGTGGCCGGTGTCCTGATTCAACTAGCCTGTTATATACGGGAGTCCCGCCGTGGCGGAAAAGGCGATTAATCCGCAAGTTTCTTTTGTTTTACCCGCTTTTAACGAGGGCGCTGTTATTGAGTATTCATTGGAGCGTTTAGATAGAGTTGTCAATGGTAATGGTCTTGCCTACGAGATTGTGGTTGTCGATGATGGCAGTTATGATGACACTCGTTTAAGAGCTATGCGTTATGCAAGTCAAAATTCGCATGTGCGGGTTATTGGCTATGACCGTAATATGGGTAAGGGTTTTGCGGTTAAGAAAGGCTTTTGGAAATGTAGAGGCGAGTTTGTTATTTTTGTTGACAGTGATTCTGAGGTTAGTTTTGACGTTGTCAATCGTTATATTGAGGCTTTGAAGGACGCTGATATGGTTATTGGATCCAAGTGGCATAAAGATAGTATTGTGGATGCTAGTTTAGTGCGGAAGCTGCTTAGCCGCGGCTTTAATGTTTTAGTTAGGCTGCTGACCGGTTTGAGGGTTTGTGATACGCAATGTGGGATTAAGGCTGTTAGACGCGAAGCTTTTGAAAAGATTTTTAGGCGTCTAAGTGTTAAGCGTTATGCTTTCGATGTAGAATTGCTTGTTTTGGCAAAGCTTCATGGTTTGACGGTTGTCGAGTTGCCCGTGAAAGTTACGCTTAAGAATCGTTTCAGTTTTAGAGAGATTTGGCGTATGTTTTTGGATTTGCTTAGCATAGCCTACAGGCTTAGAGTTAAAAGGTGGCATCAGCGTGGAATCGCTTAGGATTCTAGTTTTTAATTGGCGTTGCTGGCTTAACCCCGAAGCTGGTGGGGCGGAGGTTTTCACGAGGGAAGTGGCTAAGCGTTGGGTTGAGTTGGGTCACAAGGTTTCTTTGTTTACTTCGGCGTTTGATGGTTGTAGGCGTGAGGAGGTTTTGGATGGGGTTCGTGTTTTTAGGGCTGGCGGCAGATTCAGCGTTTATTGGAAGGCGAAGAAATATTACAAGAGATTCTTTTCAAAAGAGAGGTTCGATGTAGTTATTGATGAGATTAACACTAGGCCCTTTTTTGCTCCTAAGTTTGTTAATAATGGTGAGATAGTTGTCGCCTTAATTCATCAGTTGGCTAGGGAGTACTGGTTTTATGAAACTCCTTTCCCAGTTAATCAGTTCGGCTACCATTTTCTTGAAAATAGATGGTTGAGGGTTTATGTTGATGTTCCAACAGTTACTGTTTCTGAAAGCACCAAGCAGGATTTGTTAGATTTGGGTTTTAAACGTGTTTTTGTTGTTCCGGAAGGATTAAACTTTGAGCCTTTAAGTGAAGTTCCGGAGAAGGAGAAGT
>JAWBZV010000049.1:0-6172 GCA_038865865.1 Bathyarchaeia archaeon
AAGGTTGTGAGAACTATTAGTGGCTATTATTCAGATGGTGAAGATGCCTACGTGATGAGCAGAGAACTTTAAAGGTTTGGCGTCAGTTCAGCCTTTTTGCTTGCGTAGTTTATGGTTTGGAGAATGGACTTTGCCAATCCAAGCAAGCTCAGCAAAACCGCCGCCATTATGAAAAGGCGAAGGTCGACGGTTAAGGCTATTCCCAAATAGGTTAGGTTGATTATTCCGCCGTTCAAGGCTAAGATTAGATAACCGATCACAAAAAATGCCTTTGCCACGTCAAAAAAATGCTGGAAAACAGTGTCGGACACAAGGTCTGCGAAAACTCCTAAAAAAATGTAGATGACAATGAAATTTTCAACGGTTTGATGTAAACCCGGAACATAACTCTCAAAATTGGCGAGGAAACTCCAGACAAAAAGGTATAAAATGTAAAAAACGAAACTTTTCACCAAGGCTTTAACAGCCTTGAAAACGATGTTCTTCACATAGCTTTTCATGGTTCATCCTCGCCATAGGGAATCACTAAGGGTCCGTGGGAAAAGGGCGGTGTTAAAAAATAAACTTCAAAGGAACCTTTCTCTGTGATCTCAGATGTTTCAACATAGAACACGGCTGAACCGGTGTATGGTGCTCCTTGCGGCGCCGTGATTGTGGATTCGCCTTGACCGACAATCACGTTTTCACTGTTGTGCATGTAAATCCTAATTTTGCCATTGATTTCGATGGGAGCATGGTTCTCAAAACTTATGGGTGCAACAATTTTTAGATGGGTTGCGTTTAACGTTTCAATGGCCGGCTGCCCCAACTGAAAGTTGTAGAAGGGGGCGCCCCATGGAACAGTGAAGTTTGACAAGGCTTGAACTGGAACTATTTCCGCCAGTTTTAAGCCGATTTCGGCGGTTACAATAAAACTGGAATCGTTAAACAAGTAGTGGGTGCAACTTTCCGACAGCACACTTGTGCTAAAGGTTAGGTTATGGAGAACGGTGATTTTGCTGCCCCTTCCAACGAGGGGTATGAATGTGGAGCCTTCTGTAATTTTTGTGCTGCTTAGGCTTGCAACTTTTGTTGTGATGTTAAAATTGCCTAGGTTATGGCAGCCCATGTTTTCGATGTGTATTGGGATGGATATTATGGCGTGTCCATCGGTTGTCAAGCTTAACTGGGGTTCTCCGAGGCTTAGATGCAAATCTTTTACGGAGTAAACTGCTGAAGCGAAAAACCCCACTAGGAGAATCCAGAAAACTGTTGACGCTGCACTTATCATGCGAATTGAAACGTCCATGAAGGCCCTCTCTAACCTTGGGTAAACCGTTAGAAACAGTGCTAAGAGTGTGACTGCGAATCTGTTTTCTGAGTTAACTGCTCCGGAGGGATAACAATCACTTCGGGTTCTTTCAGCTCTTTCTTGGGTTCAAGCGCCACTTTTCTAGCAGTGGCATCTGTTCTCTGTTGCTGTTGCATTGCCACCTTTGCTGGAACTGCGGTGGCCTCCGTTTTTGGCGCGTGGATTAGAATGGTTACTCCCCTTATGGTTAGCAGCGAGCCAACCCACCCCATGATTCCAAGGTACATGAGGCGTATGCACGTGGCTATGAGCGGAGCTAGGGCTGCACCAAAGGTTTGAACGAAGTCGTCTGAGCTGGCTATTGAAAGGCTTTGGGTTAAAAATCCATAGGCGCTTAGAAACGTAAATACCAAGAGGACAACGCCAACTCCAAGCACAACCATGCCTGAGAAAGTTATTTTTTCCTTTAAGCTTTTGAACATGTTTTCCCTCAATTTGTATTTTGAAGCTTTAATATTAAGGGGTTCCGCCACAAAAAACAGAATTTAAGCTCTTTATCGAAAATTAGGCTGAAAAATTAGGAAAAATGGGAATTTAAGGCGGCAAACCCAACTTTTGGTATATCTTTTTACGGTTTTCCTCAACGTTTTTCGCTACGTCTAGGAATAGGTTGTTGCCGTGGGAGTCTATAGCCACCGTCAGCGGGCCAAAGTTTTCAACCTCAAAAATCCACAGGGCTTCTGGCGTTCCAAGGTCAAGCCATTCCACACCTCGAACATTTTTTATGGCTTTAGCCGCCAGTATTGCTGCTCCGCCAGTGAAGGCTCCGTAGACGGCTCCATATTTTGCCATGGCGTCTGTTGTTCTTTTGCCCATGCCACCCTTGCCAATTACAACGCGGACTTTGAAGTTTTTGATGAACTCGTCTTCGAAAAGGTCCATGCGAGTGCTTGTGGTTGGACCTGCTGCCACCGCCACCCACTTGTCGCCTTCTTTGGCAACCACGGGGCCGCAGTGGAAAACCGCTAAGCCTTCGAGGTTTATTGGCAGTGGTTTGCCCTCTTTGAGGTATTCTAGGGCCCGCCGGTGGGCTTGGTCTCTGGCTGTTACAATGGTGCCAGTTATGTAGAGAACATCATTCACTTTGAGTTTGCGAATTTCCTCCTCAGATATGGGAGTTTTCAAATGGTACACGGGCATAACTTTTCACCTCAAACCTTTTCCTTATGGGTTAAGTATTCGACATTTCCATCTGGATGAATTCTTGCAGTGGCACGCCTTGCAGCCCAGCAGTTAAAGGCGACCGCCGCTGGGAAAGAAGCTGGATGCCTATACGCGTATTCGACGTGCACGCCTAAAACGGTTATTTTGCCTCCAAGCCCCATGGGGCCTATCCCAGTCATGTTCGCAGCCTCGTAAAGCTCCCTTTCAAGTTTGGCTATTTCCTGGTTGGGGTTCGGCTCATTTAGAGGTCTCAGGAGCGCCTTTTTGGCGAGTTTCATGGCGATGTCGGCTCCGCCGCCCATGGCAACACCCACTATGGTAGGTGGGCAGGGCTGAGCTCCAGCCTTTATAATGGATTCGATCACAAACTTTTTCAGTCCATTTATGCCTTCTCCGGGCACAAGCATCCCGGTTAGGCAGACATTTTCAGAGCCTCCGCCTTTTGTCATAACCGTCAATTCCACCGTGTTGCCGGGCACTATTTCCCAGTGTATGTAGGGTATAAACCGTCCAGTGTTGTCGCCGCTGTTCTTTTGTGTAAACGGGTCAACAGCATTGGGCCTCAAGGGGATTTCCTTTGTGGCCCTTCGAGTGGCGTTTATCAAGGCGTTTTCCAGCCTGTCTAAGCCATGCACTTCTGCGCCTGCGCTAACATAGAATATTATTGTGCCCGTGTCTTGGCATATTGGGGCTTGGTATTTTTCCGCCAACTCAATGTTTTCAAGAATAGCCTTTAACTGGGTTTTTCCTGCCTCGCTTGTCTCCACTTCATAAGCCTTTTTTAAGGCTTGTTTCACGTCTTCCGGAAGGTATATCACCGCTTGCCTTATGAGGTTAAAAGCCACGTTTTCAACAATTTCGGGTTTCAACAGCTTCCCTCTCAACACATGCTTCGTTGAATCTTGTCTAATGTAAGAGTTTAAAAGAGTTTCCAAACACTTTAACTCATCTCTCCGTGGAATCAGCCGTCCAGTTTCTCGTTTAATTTAAATACTGCTTGGGTTAACTGTCTCGTGGGAAAATTATGGCGGAGGAGGAAGCAGAAAGCCTACCAAAACAGAAATACGAAACCCTTGAGGACCTTCCAGGGGTAGGCCCCTCGACGGCTCAAAAACTCAGGGAGCTAGGCTTCCACACCATTGAGTCTTTAGCCATGGCAACTGTTCGTGAACTGGAGCCCGCTGGCATAAGCGAGAAAAAGGCGTTAGCCATAATCAATGCTGCCCGCTCGTCTATTGGCATATCGTTCATCCGTGCTGACGAGCTTTTAAGGATGAGGCAGAGCGTGCTGAGACTTACCACTGGAAGCAAAGCTTTGGACAAACTTTTGGATGGGGGGTTGGAAACCCAAACCATAACAGAGTTTTACGGCGAGTATGGAAGTGGGAAAAGCCAAATATGCCACCAACTCTGTGTAAACGTGCAACTTCCACCCGAGAGAGGCGGTTTAAACGGCGCAGCCCTATACATTGACACTGAAAACACTTTCAGAACAGAGCGCATTGTGCAAATGGCGAAGCATCTCAGGCTCGACCCTGAAAAGGTTGTGAAAAACATTATTTACGCCGAAGCCTACACTTCGGATCACCAAATGTTCTTGTTGGAGAACGCTGACGAAGTGATAAAGGAGAACAACGTTAAACTTATCATAGTTGATTCTTTGACGGCGCATTTTAGAAGCGAATATCTCGGAAGGGAAATGCTCGCCATTAGACAACAGAAGCTTAACAAGCACATGCACAAGCTCATACGCTTGGCAAGAGCCTTCAACGCCGTAGCTGTTGTAACAAACCAGGTTATGGCGAAACCAGACATGTTTTTCGGAGACGCCGTAAGCCCCGTCGGCGGGCACATTGTGGGGCACACGAGTCACACGCGTATATATCTTCGGAAAGCTGCCCACGGTCCGATACGCATAGCTCGGCTGGTTTCAAGTCCATATCTGCCAGAGGGCGAGGAAGTTTTTAAAATAACGGAGAACGGTATAGAAGACGTTTCCGAAGAGGATAAAGTCAAAACTAGTGGTCGTTAAAATGCCGATTCCTTCAGCCATGGTTACAAGGTTCTTTCAGCTAATCCTTAACAAACAATTTGCTGAAGCCGAGCGGGAGCTGGAAAGGATTAAACAGAAAATGCACAAAACCGATTGGAACAGAGGCTATTTCAGAGCCTTGTACGGGATGCTTCTTGTTAGAAGATCCAACAACAGCGACTCGTATGCGTTTTTTGCGAAACTTGCTTTAAACGACAAGGAAGCCTTAAAAGCCTATAGGCGGGAATTCCTAGAACACATGAGGAACAGGCTTCACGGCGAATTCGATCGAGGCTTTTTCGCAGCGTGGGCGGACTTCACAAGGGTTGCAAGCAAACTAGCCATAAACGAAACCCAGCTTGGAAATGCCTCCCAAGAAGAAGTAGGAAGCAGCAAAGAATCCTCTGAAGACGAACAGCAATCCACCATTGAAGATTTCCTAGACTAGGCTAGGTGCTTGTAACCAGAATCGTGTACAAAAGCGCCCAGAAAACAAGCCAAGACAGTATGTAGATGCCCACCCCTGTTGTAGCAATCTTCTGTGGATTATCAACTTTCCATATAAATTTTGGCTTAATCATGTAGTAGGATAAAATGTAAACAATTAAAGCGAAGGCTATGCCACTCGTCAAAACCCGTGGGTTGGGCTCTTCGCTTATGGTGTTTGTCGCTAAACCATAACCTATACATAAGAGGGCTGCCACTATGCCTAAAGCAAACCTTAACCAATAGAGGGTTTCCAAGGGCTTCATGAGGTTTCACTTTTGCACTATAGGTATCTATCACATTTAAAGTTGACTACCAAATGGTTCATTAAACGCTTTGCTCAGCATATATGTTTCCTGGGCGATGAAAAACATTTTGTCCCTTTCCTTGATGTTTCATGTTTTCTCTGGAGGTTTTGGTTGTGAAGAAGGGTTGAGGAATGAGTTAGCGTTGTTGATTTACAAGTCAGACCTTTATAATCTAAGCCGTTCAGTTGCCTATTTATACAAAAACCATTCTACATTTCCTTAGCCTAGAGTGGTGAAACTTGCGAAAAGCGGAATTCACTAGTTTTGATGTTGCGGCTGCTGTTCAAGAGTTAAGGAAACAAGTCTTAAATGCCAGAGTGAGCAACATTTACCAGCTGGACGATAAAACACTGCTTTTTAAACTGCGACGGGGCGATAACGTTTATAGGCTTGTCGTTGAGGCTGGCAGACGTTTAAACTTAACGTCTTACGTTTTGGAGAAGCTTCTCGTTCCGCCTGCGTTCTGCATGGCTTTAAGGAAATATCTCCGAAACAGCACATTGGCAAGCATTGAACAGCATAGGTTTGAACGTGTAGTCGCTTTATCTTTCATGGGTAAAACTGGCAGTTTCAAGCTTGTCGTCGAGCTTTTCGGAGACGGCAACATAATCCTAGTCAACGGCGAAAACAAGATTCTTCATGCTTTACTTTACAAGCGAATGCGAGATCGCAACATACTGCGCGGAGAAACTTTCAAGTTTCCTCCCTCAACCGGGCAGAACCCCCTAGAACTGGACCAGCAAACCTTCATAAATGGCTTGAAAACTTTTGGAGAAACCGAGATTGTTCGGGCTCTTGCCCGTTTTCTGGGAATAGGCGGCATATACGCCG
>JAWBZV010000050.1:0-6147 GCA_038865865.1 Bathyarchaeia archaeon
AGGTCCGAAGGTTTCACTTCCAAGTCTGAATTTTGGAGCATCCACCACGAATAGGGACACAGTGCCTCTTTTAAAGGCTACAGCCTCGTCAAAAGGATCGAAATTTTCAATTTCACTTGTTGAAAGCCAAGTTTTTTTAAGTCCAGTTTTGCCGTGCAATGTTTCGGGCAGCCTGATTAGACGATGTATGTCGGTGGTCACAACCGTGTCTATCCTCGCAGACTTTAATTCCACTGCATGTTCAATTACCCGCTTTACAGTTTCTGAGCCGACGCCCCTAACGCTTCGCCATACTCCAGAGGCCCAATTTTCAAGGAGGGCGTCCCTATTCTGTATTATTACCTTGGCAGTTTTCCCCTTTATTCCAAGCCTTCTGAGATCTTCTTCTTTCGCTTTGCTGATAAACTCTAAAACACCCATATGGGAACGCTTGCCCCAGCCACAAAAAGACCACTGGGACACGTTTGAGGGCTCCACATTAAACCCCAATCCAGTTATATAATCAACAATTTCCTTTCTTGCAACGGCATCTAACGACAAAATAGTTTCACTCTCAATTTGAATATGATAGCCCCTGTGTCCTGAAAAAAATACTTGGATTTCCTTGTCGGAAAAACCAAAGTCATTCATCAGCATATCTAAAAGTTTCATGGTTTCCGCCCGCGCTGACTCAAGACAAATTTCGCAAGGCCATGTAGTCACATTGAACTTTTCACCATTACATATCGGACATCTTTCTGGAGCTATTCCTTTGCCAATAAAACCACAGGTGCTACAAGTCCATTCATCATGAACCTTATCGCAGTCCGTCGGTATATGGTCAGCATCCACATCAAAAATCAAATCTGCACCCAACCACCCCTTTTGATCCATCTCCGCAGTCGGATTCTCATAGTACGCACACGAATAATAGGCATCCATAGGAACTGTGTTCTCCAGAAAATTCTTCAACTCTCCAAAGTTATTGAAACTTTTATGCCGAAGCATAAAACCCTCAAACAAAGCAAAGCCGAACTCGCGTTTCTCCATTCTTGAAGGTGCCTCCGGAGAATAATATCGTCCATAGTATTCACTGAAAAAGCCTCGGATGAAGTTGTAGGATTTCTGATTCATAGTCCTTCGCCCCACTTATTAGATAGTCAAGATCCTTAAAAGCTCTAAAACAATTATTGCGGAAATGGTTTCAATCATGAAAGTTTTCGCGGGTGTAAACTTCATTTTATGACGTAAACATCTATGTTGTGATGGGTAAAGCTCAAACGGTAGTTTGTAAGAATATATTCTGCTAAACCATCTTCATGATAGTTAGGGGTGTTTATACCATTCCAAATCAAATTATCCGCGATTTTATTTCTCATAATGACGATGACTTTAGGCCTTTCAACATCCAAGGCTTGTCGAATCTCATTGAGAGTTATCAAGCCGTTTGAATAACCGGCAAACCCCCCAATGTATGATGTGCCGAAGAACCCCCAAACATCCTCGTAGAAACCCTGATACTTCCATATTGTTGAATTCGGAGATATTATCAATCTTGTGGCAAAAAAGGCTATGTCAGCCTCTGTTGTCCAAATTTTATCGTTGTCGGCTGTTATGTTTCTTATGTAATCAGCAACTTCCATTTTAGCGCGAACAGCCAACTCGGAGCTAGGAGAACCTACAAAAAGGCTGCTGGTTATAAAGAAGTGAACCACGAAAATTGATACGATCGCTGCAGTCGTTATATACATTTTTTTCCCTTTTTTATAGCAAATATACTGGTGCAAACTTCGGGCTCCTATAATGCAAAGAATAGGTAAGAGCATCAGAAAATAATGATTAATGATCACCTTACCTAGAAGAATAAGCATAAAGGGTATGATGTACAGTAGTATCATCATGAAGTCTTCTTTACTTTTCTTGAAGGTTATGATTGGAGTTGCGGCTACAAATAGTGGTGAAGACAAAGCGAGGAAAAACCCAAGCTCGAAAAGCTTCATATGCAATGGAAAACCGAAACGAATTATCTGAAAAACAACGGTTTGAGCGAACCAATAATTGTGAACATTAGATAGAACAAGTAGGAGCAAGAATAAGGATGGCATTAGAGAGGTTGCTCCTATGAAATTTCCGAGCCTTTTAAAGTCTTTCAAAGCCACAAAGAAGACAATGACTATTATCACTACAAGCGCTGAATACTTTGAGATAAAAGCAATTCCCGAAAGGAATCCGCAAAAGAATAGGTCCCTTCCTCTACCGAATTTATAATACTTGAAGAAGAAATAAAGAGAGAGCGTTACAAAAAATAAGACAGCATTTTCCACGATGGCCAGCTTGTTATAATATATGGTGTAGGGCGAAAAAGCGAAAAGAGCCATGGCAAGTAACGCTACCTCTCGAGAATATAAACTTTTAGCGATGTAAAAAGTGAGCAGCATAACCCCTAAACTCAACAACACCGAAACCAGTCTCGCACTTAAAAGACTTGGAAAGAGACACATGAAGGGATATTCGATATAGAAGTAGACAAGAGGATGCGCAACGAAAATGTCCCTATAAGGCATGTACCCCTTTGTTATCGCAAAAACCGCTTGCGTGTAAACACATTCATCCGCCGTCATAGGGTGGAAAAATAGCAGATTATAGATTCTGAAAAACATTCCAGCAGCTAGAATTGATAAAAAGCTTAATGAGACGCTATGTTTGCATGTCTTAAAGATCACTTGATTAAGTTTTATGAGACACAACCCTAAAAATCTCCTCGTGTGTATTGACATAATAGTCTACAGTATATTTGCTTGCATAATCAACGGCAGCAGCTTGAGATCTTTCAGCAAGTTCAATCCACAATTTTCTGTCATTGAACAACATCCTAATTTTCTCGGCTAAAGAATAGTATGATTTTGGCTCGAAAAGTAAACCCTTTAACAAAGATATATTTTCTCGCACACCAAGAAGATTTGTAGCGACAGGAACACATCCAAACAAAGCACCTTCGATCAAAACAAGTCCATAGGCTTCGGTTGTATTTATAGATGGCAAGCAAATCACGTGAGACCGTCTGTACAAATCAATCAACTCTTCATCGCTCAGGTTTCCAAAAAACTTAACATTTGAAAGACCTTTAGACATTTGCATTAACTTCGACTTCAAATAACCGTCGCCAACTAAGAAAAAATTCACATCTCGTAATAATCTGGCAGTCTTGATAAGCACGTCTATCCCTTTGAATGGGCGGAACTGGCCTACATACAAAACAGTAAATGGATCGCCTTTACTCTTTATGTTAATGTCTTTAGGCGGGGAAAACGGAGGAGGTACTCTTACAACTGAGACATTGCCCATTTTCTTGAAGAGTTGTGCATAATCATGGGAGTGAACTATTACTGCTTGAGCTTTTTTTGCCAAAAGATTATGGAATTTTCTGTAAATCTTTGAAAGACCATCAGAAATCCAGCATATTTCTGCATGATGAGTATAAACAATTGGCACTTTCGAACGGGCAAACATGAAATCGGAGAGAAAGGGCGTTGGTCCATGTAGGTGAACTACATCATAATGATTCCATCGGCGAAAGGGAATAGTGCTGAACTTAAATTCCATGAAGCGTATTCTAGGTGTTACAACTTTCACCAAGTGACCTCGCTTTTTAAGTCCAGTAGAAAGTATACCTACCAAACGGCTTATTCCACCTTTATATGGAGGAGCGTCCGCTGCGACTTCAAGAATCTTCAGTTATTTCACACTCCTTCTGTCCTAGTCATACAACAGTTAACGATTGCCAATACTTTTGCCGTTAAGAATTTCCAACCGTAGCTTGGCTAGTGCATTAAGCTGGGCCCAAACAATTTTCGGTATTTTCCAAGGCTTATAGACGCGTGTTGAACTGTTATCCTTTCTACTTCTATGATTAACAGGAATCTCTATTATGCTAAGACCCTTGCTATAAGCTCTCGCTATAAATTCATTCCAAAAACTTTCACTCATGTACTTGCATTCCTTCGCTATTTCTTTGGCAACTTTTGTCTCCATAAGTTTAAATGGCGCAGTCATATCAACAAAATTTGGTAGACCGCATGCGTGTTTAACCATCATCTGGAATGTTTTAGACATGACTCTTCTGTAGAGAGGATCTGCTCTTTTTTCTCTATACCCGCTTACTATGTCATATTTGGTACGTAGCTCCCAAAGTTTCCAGAAGTCTTTTGGATCATGTTGACCATCAGAATCTGTTATAAGAACATACTCGGATTCAACTAATGTTAATCCATCTTTAATTCCACCCGCATAACCCTTACGGTGAGGTGAAAGTATAGCCTTTAGAGGGATTTTCCTGCTCAATCCTTCAATTACGTCACGCGTAGCGTCTGTGCTTCCATCTTCGCTTAGAACAAGTTCTAAAGGCATTATGGAACCTATGACACTATAGAATTCGGTAACCACTTCCTCTATTATCTTATCCTCATTGTGCACCGGCATAAGCACAGCGACAGGCGCTTTTCCAACATTACATGTGAAAGTATCAATTATTTTCTCACTCATCCTCCACAAAACGCTCCATCAATATTTTCTCATCAACATATCCTCTGGGTTTATGGGTGCTAATATAGTACTGAATTGTTTTCCTCAGACCTTCTTCAAGGCTGACTTTAGGCGACCAGCCCAAAAGATTTTTGGCCCTTGAAATATCTAAAGCTCTACTTGCAACGCCCTCCGGTTTAGACGCATCAAAGATTATGCGTTTAGGTCTCCATCCCATTATGTCAAATATTTTGGAGGCCACATCTTTTATTTTATATCTCTTACCAGTACCCAAGTTTATCGGTGTACCATCGGTTACTTTTTCAGCGGCTAAAATGGTCCCGTCAACTATGTCAGAAACATAGGTAAAGTCTCTTTCCTGCTCTCCTGAACCCCATATAACATATGGGTCCATTCTTTCAAATGCCTTGTAAATCAGGGCTATTATAGCGTGAGTTTCATTTTCTCTGGGTCCATAGGCTGTTACAAATCTCAGAATACACCCTTTAATTCCATATTGTTTTATGAAAGCAATGAGTTGAACCTCACCCATGAGCTTAGCCCAGCCATATTCAATATCGGCGCTTAAAGGTTCGTCCAACCTAAATGGGTTTGTGTCGTCTTCTTTCAGTAAATAATCTGAATCTGTTGTTGCTTGAAGTTTCGGTGGATATACGCAGGCGCTACTGGCCATAACTACTCTTTCAACGTCGGCTTTTAGGCACGCCTCAAACACATGATGGTCTATGGCAAAGTTTGAGCATACGTCAGCTGGATGAGTATGAATATAGCCCCTTCCCCCGTGAGTTGCAGCCAAGTGAAACACAACATCATGCCCTCTAAAGACTTTTACAATTTCATCGAGGCGACACCATTCCAAATCCATTTTTACAACACGTATTTTTTGAATGGACTGCGAAAGGTTTTCAAGCGTGCCGCTGCTGAAATTGTCCACAACAGTAACTTTAGCCCCTAACTCGACGAGTTTGTCAACTAAATGACTACCGATAAAGCTCGCCCCACCCGTTACAAGAACATGCTTGTCTTTCCAGTGCATTGGGCCTGTTCACCTTATTCGAGGCCAGAATACGCTGTAAAGTATTCTTTTTGTTGGATAAAACCATATATAAAATCTGCGCAAGTTTAGGCGTAATAGGGGACATTACTCGGTTTTTGCTTTCTGCCGGTAATACTTGAGCGGGTGATTTATTCTACTGCAAAGCCCATCGGAGGTTGTGCATATTCCGTGGGTTTTTAGGGTTTGGCATTTTGGTGGTTTGTAGCGTGTTCTGGAGCCTCTTTCACCTGCTATGTGTTCTACTTGGTATCGGGTTAGGCGTTCATTGAAGTCTGATGAGTTTCGGAATAGATCTATTATGTTTTCTATGGGCATTCCTATGTTTACGAGGAATGTTGTTAGGGTGAATCTTGCTATGTGGGATAGGTGGCGTCCTTTTTGGGCTGCTTCATAGAGGGTGGTTATGCATGGTGGAAAAGCCTCTTTCTTTATGGTTTTGGGTATGCCTTCTATTTCGGCTTTGCTCACTTTTTCCAAAGTTAAGTTTTTCAGTTTCTCTACGATTTCGGCTATTTTTTGCGGTAGTTTTGGTATTTCACCTATTTCTAATCGTTTTTCTATGTGGCGTC
>JAWBZV010000051.1:0-6085 GCA_038865865.1 Bathyarchaeia archaeon
AATTAGGAGTTGGGCTGAGTTTAGGCGTTTAGCCGAAAGCCTAAACACGAAAGCCATAGTTTACAACATAGAACAGAACGGCTTATCGCCAAAAAGAGAACTAACCAATTTAAGGCTTATATTGCCATCTGGACCAGCCTACTACATTTTGATAGACTCTCCAAGAGGCGAGGAAAGGCTTAAGGAGACAGGTATCCCATTAAGGAGGGACGCCAAAGGAAACCGCTACTTAGAGGAGGAAGACGTAATAAAGTTCTTAAAGGAGCAGTTTAAACGCGAAGACCTAATTATATGCTCATACTGGACCATTTAGGTGCTTTACCCCTTATCTAATTCTTGTAGAATTCGCGTTAATTCTGGTTTTGTAGTCTTGTAGAAGACCCATTTGCCCTCTTTTCTCCCCTTTACAAGCCCGGCATTTTCCAGTATTCCAAGGTGATGCGAAGCCGTTGGCTGTGTCAATCCAAGGGCAATCATAATTTCGCAGACACACATTTCCCTCACTTCTAAAAGTTTTAGAATTCTTAGCCTATGCACGTCCGCCAAAGCCTTAAAAACCTTGCATTGCCTTTCGGCTTCGTCTATGCTTGCGACAGTATCAGCAAGCTTCTTTAATTCTTTCTCATATTTTGATGGGTCCTCGCGGGGACAAAGTCTAGAAACGACTAGCCGCATGAGCCTTTCATTAATTTCTTGTTTGGACATTATTCTGAATCCCGTGTTGACTACGTAACAAAATATTTAAATATGTTTTGAAAACGTTAAGGGCTAAGACTACTTCAGCCTAATTGGGCTTATCAGCTTCTCTATTTGAAACTTGAGGGTGCTATATTCCCTAGAGTTTAGTGGTGAGCAATTCTGCAAAATTTTTTCTCCATTTAAAAGTTTAGCCGCAAAGGCAAAGCAGCTTTGCTCTCCGCACATTTTGCAGTTTGTCTTCGGCAACAAATCGTAAATCTTTGCTGGCGTTAGCTCCTTTTTGGCTTGAATTATTTCGGGGCTCGGCTTTCCATGGGTTTTTAGGTATATAAAGGCGCGGTTTATCAGCCGTCTAGCCTCTTCGACAAGCTGGTCTGCCTCATTTCTGTCTTTGACATACGTCATTCCAATCCTACCATTAGCAAAAATTGTTATCAAATGCTGCTGGTACGTGTAGCTTAATGCGCCGAGCTTTTCGGAGTATTTGGCGTTTGGAATAGCCAAATAAAGGATCGGCAAAACATCCTCCAATGGCTTGTCAGCTTGCGCCAAAAACTTAATCCGTTCAGGGTCCGCGGTACAAGGCGAAATCTCCTTAATCTCAATTTTCTTGACAATGACATCTGCAAAGAAGAGTTCGGCTAAATCCTCAGCATTTTTCTCCAAAATGCATCTCCAAACTATTTTTTAGCTTCGTACTTTGCTCTGTTTGCCATTAGCTCTTCTCTGCTACGTTGCACCACCTTGTTCTTCTTTATCAATTTGTGCAGATAGGACAATGATGGAAAACTTATCGCATGTTGTGGGCAGGTGTTTTGGCATGTTGTGCAGCCCACCATGCAGTTCATTGGATTTGCAACAACAGCCACATTTTTCTCGTAGTCGAACTGGTAAACGTTTTTCCCGCAGTTTAAGACGCATATACCGCATCCTATGCAAAGTTCAGGATCCACGGTGGGGTGCCAGTTTATCTCCTCGCGTGGTATGCCACGCCAAGTCTGTTTGACAGCACCCTCTGACACTATTGAACGCCTGCCTCTCTTAATGCTTCTTTGAAGGTTTCCTCGCTTGGACAAACCCCTATTATACGTATGTCCCTGTCGATGACTACGGCTGGACTCGCGTTTATGCCATACTCGCCCAGTTTTGGATTCACTCCACGATAGATTTCAATCTCAATTTTGTCCTTGTACTCCTCTTTGATTTTCTCTACGAGCTTGAGGAGCAGTCTTCCGCCGGAGCATGGTGGTTCAGAAGTGAAAACTTCAACTTTTACCGGCATGTTCTATACCCCCATTTCTTTAAGCGCTGCTTCAATAGTTTGCATGCTCGGACAAACTCCCATAATCTTAATTTTTCCTTCGTTGAAAACTATGGCTGGCACCACTGTTAAGCCGTATTTGCCGAACTCTTCGCATGGACCGATATGCTTTATAACTTCCACTCTGTCGCCATACTTCGCCTTAATCAAATCCGCATACTCCAACAGTTTTAGGCAGCCCGCACACGGCGGTTCAGCCGTGAAAGTTTCAACCTTCACAACCATTTCGCGATTCACCTTTCCCTAAACTATTTGCTCAACAACATGCCTCACAAGTGCATCCACAAAACCTGCGTCAACAGCATCAATCACTCTGAAAACAGCCGAACTAGTCACCGAATAGAACCGCTTGTTTCCCTCTTTTCTATCCTTTACCAGCCCGCATCGCTTTAAGATTGCCAAGTGCCTGGAAACCAGCGGCTGGGCTATACCCACATAGGGAACGATTTCACAGACACATCGCTCGCCATCACGCAAGAACTCAAGAATTTTAAGCCTAACAGGGTCGGCAAGCGCGCTGAAGACTTTGGCCCTAAACTTGTCGAGGTTTTTCATTGTTGGATGCACGTTTAAAGCAAAGTCTATAACAATATTTAAATATTGCTATATTCTCCCTCACTCTACAAGGTGAAAAAGCATGAAAGAAGTCAAAGTAGAGATTATTGGAACCGAGCCGCCTTGCATGCGATGCCAAGCAGCAAAAAAAGCTGTGGAAAAAGCAGCTGAGAAGCTCAAGCAAGCTGGCGTTATGGTGAATATTGAAAAAGTTAACATAATGTCAAAGGAAACTGTTCAGAAGTATGGTGTACTGATCTCACCGGCCATAGCCATAAACAACACGGTCAAAATTATGGGACGTGTTCCAAGCCCAGAAGAAGTAGAAAAACTGATGATGGAAGCAGCCAAGTAGAAGGCGAGAGAGCATATGGAAGAAAAGACGAAAAGGGCTATTCAAACGGGCATTCTATTAGCCTTCTTCACAATAGTTATAGGTCTCTTGATCTACAGCCGAGTAACAGCTAAACCTACAAAGGAAACATTCAAAGATAAACTGGACGCGCTGGGCTTATGGGAAACCCCGCTCGCATATTTGGCTATCCCAGCGCTATACATCGCCGACTATTTCAGCCACGCTTGGATATGCCTCCTTTTCGCGTTTAGTGTTGCCGGCCTAATCTACGAGTTTGTACCGAAGGAAACGATAACAAAGTATATGGGAAGAGGAAAAGCTGTCGGATATGGATTGGCTCTTGGAATGGCGCCTTTCCTAACCGTTTGTTCATGCACAATGGTTCCACTTTTCGGCGGAGTGTTATACGCTGGTGCCGGAATAGGACCCGCAATTACATTCCTTCTGATGGCGCCAGCAGCAAACATCTTAACAATTCTAATGACTGGCGAAATGATTTCATGGGAAATAGCCGGAGTACGCATAATAGTATCCGCAGCCGTAGCCATAATCGCAGGCTTAATCATTTCTAAAACGCCGTGGGGCAAAGCCATCGAAAAAGAGTTTCAAGTGGCCAATTCCGCTGCGGTTTCGGCGAAGGTAGAAATTGTTAAGCCGCCCTTAGACGAGAGGCTTTGGGCAGCGCTTAAATTTGCGGGGTACTTGGCAAAACAGATTCTTCCATTCTTCATCATAGGGCTTATAGTGGTGGGCTATCTTTCAGCGTTCATCCCAGAGGAGATTGTTGAAACATACTTAACAGGTGTTACAGGCGTTTTAATAGCATCTGTTCTTGGCGGTCCGCTTTATACACCAACCCTTGTTGAAATTGCGCTGGGACAAGAATTATGGGGCAAAGGCATGTCAAAGGGCGCCTTGCTGAGCTGGCTTATGGGTCAACCTTACGACTTTGCCAACGCCATGGCCGTCTCAAGGATAGCCAAATGGAAAGTTGTGGCCACATACGTTATAATCGCTTGGGTTGGAAGCGTAACCTTCGGACTATTATATGGCCTCTTAAGTGGGTCGCTATAAACATGGCAGGCGAAAACGACTTCGGAGTAAAACGTCCATGCCCATGCGCTCAAGAAACTGTAGATGCTCTAAAAGCAATCCAGCCGATAAAAGAAGGTATGCTCAAAGAAGTACGGTGTAAGGGCTGCGGCAAAACCTTCCTAACGAACTTTGAAACGGAATACTGCTACAACTGCCGCAAAAACATGAGAAGGTGAAAAAAGCCTATGGCTAGGGCTTGTATCCCATGGTATCCAACAATTTTTCCAGAGAAATGCGACGGCTGTGCGCCCTTTGGCGAGCCCCGATGTGTGGAATACTGCCCAAACGATGTGTTCGCCTTCATAAACGGAAAGGCAGTTGTGGCTAATCCCCACAAATGTGTTAATGGTTGCACAGCATGCGAACCTCTATGCCACAAAAAAGCCATAACCTTTCCAAAACCCCAGTTTAGCTTTGCACAAACAAAAACGGAAGAAAAGGGCTTACTACGGAAAACAATATGCAAAAAATGCGGCAAAATCTTTTGGACAAACCGTGAAAGCGACTTATGCTTCGACTGCGAAAGCAAATAATAAACGCACTAAAAACTTAGCTTCGAATCCCAACCTATTTGAGCATTTTCTCTTCCTCTTCACTACGAATGCGAAGGCTCCCGAAAACCGCCACCATAAACGCTATTAAAAAGTTTAGTAGGAACAGTATAAAGGCCACATCTTGCATCCCAAACACTAATGACATGCATGCGGCAGCTATTACCACTACAACAAATATTATAAGGAACATTTTATTCAACAGCGCATAGTTAACCATTTATCGCAATCCCCCAGAAATCATAATAAAAATTGTGATGGGCAATTTAAATTTTGTCACTGGTCAATAAAGGTCAGGTGAAATTTGACATTGAAGAATCATCCTTCCTCTTTAAAATGAGGTATTATCCGTTCGCTGTAAACCCTTAAAGTATACCGAGGATCTGGGCCAGCGTTTATAAGTAAAATATGCCTTGCGCCGGCTTTCACATATTCGCTTAATTTTTCAATACAATCGTCAACTGTCCCGGCAACAGAAAACTCTATGGCCGCCTCCCTTGGAATAAAATCGTTGTAGATGAGAAACTTTTCCATCCATTCTGGATTTGGTAGTGCTTTAAAAAAGGATATTGATTGCAAATTCTCTGGCAATTCAACATTGTAGCCAGCCTCCATCAATAACTTCGGCTCTGGAATTATTTGAACCTTTATGGATTCGATTTGCCTATAAGCATCTTCAGCGTTTTCGGCAACAGATGTGTAGAGGTAAATTCCAGTATCTATTTCATCTAGTGAACGCCCAGCTCTTTCAGCTCCTTTCTTGATAAGCTCCAAACGTTGTTTATACAATTTCGGGGGGAGTGGAATAGATAACCAGCCGTCAGCAAGCTCGCCGGTTAATTCCAGCGTTCGCTGACTATTAGCGCCAAAATAAATCGGAACCTTGCCCTTTACAGGGGTGATCTGCAGAAAGGCATTCTTGAACTTCCAGAAATTTCCATCAAAATTTAATATCTCGCCAGCCAAGAGTTTACGTATGGCTGTGACAAATTCTACAAGTTTTGAAACAGGCTTATCCCAGTTTATTCCAAAAGGATCTAAATTCATGGCTTCGCCGGCTCCCAAGCCAAGAATTGCTCGGCCTCCGGAAAGTTGATCCACCGTTGCGACTTTTTGGGCTAGAACCGCTGGATTATACCTATGGGGGTCGCTGACACATGTTCCAAGTGATGCTCTTTTTGTCAAAACCGCGGTTGCTGCCAACATAGACCAAGCTTCAGGCACTATTCCAGGCGGTATAAATAAAAGATGGTCTGGAAACCAAAGTGAATCAAAACCAGCTTCTTCGTTAATTTGGGCTATTTTTAGCAATTTTTCCGCTGGAGACGCCGGGACAGGCAAGAAACAACCAAATTTAACTTTATCTTCACCCACGTTCATCACAATAAACCCGAAAATAACATTTTTAGATGTTTAAATTAAATCTTACTTTAACAAGTTACAAACAGCTGTTAAGGCAAGTTTCATTTGCTCATTTCATATGTCAAGGAACATTTTTATTTAACTATC
>JAWBZV010000052.1:0-5679 GCA_038865865.1 Bathyarchaeia archaeon
ATTAGGATTCCAGTGGTGTATGTTCCAAGCTCCACTGGGCCCGTGTCAGTTTCAACAGTGACCGCATAGGTTAAGGCCTTATCCACGAAGGCTACATGTCCATATCTGCTTGCGTAGCGGATGGTTTGGGTTCGCCCTGGAATCCAGGCTACATCGTCTATTTGGAGGCCCACGGTTTGCATGAACTGTTTCATGGCGCTGAACTCGTTTTCAACTATCCTTGCCTCCAGAAAGTTGCTGGTGAAAACCATGGTTACGAGCAGAAGCACCACTATGGCGCTGGTGAGGATGGCTGTTGAAAGGGCTGGGCTGACAGCCTTACTATTCTTTTTCAGCCCTGCCGTTGATGGAGCCTTATGCTTCATGGTTCGCCCCCTTAGACCCCAAATTTCACGAACATGGGCACAAGTTTCGCAGCTAAAACGGCCATTATCACCAATACCGCGGCATGCTTGAAGCCGGCTGAAATTGACTCCTCGCTTATTTTGCCGGCGACTATGCCGATGAGGTAGCTGTGGAAGATGGCTGATGTGACGAAGGTTGTTATCACAGGCCCCAAATCCTTTGTCTGGGCAGTGGTTCCAGCCACGCCTAAAGTGCCTGATGTGAAGCCTATCATCATTGTTGTCGTTGCCACGAGAAGTATAGCTGCAAAATACGGCATCATTATGTATGGGCGGACAGCCATCTTCTTCTCTTTCTCAACCTCCTGTGTGAGGTTGTTGAATCTGGCGAGGGACTCGATCATGGCTATGGTTCCGCCTCCAACGTCTATGGTTTCGACGAGGAGGAACATGACAAGCTGAACCATCCAACTTTTAACCCTCTTAACAAAATCCATAATCACCTTTGTCAGGGGGACACCCCATGAGATTTCAGAACTTATTTTTCGCAGTTCCTTGGTGAACTCGCCGTAGTCCCTGTTTGAGAGGCTTTCGATGCATTTTTCCGGGGAAAGCCCTGTTTTCCTCACTTCGGTTAGGTCCCTTAAGAAGCTGTTGACTCCCTGCTCCATGCTGGCCTTTTTGCTGCTTACCCTCTGGTGAACCACTGCGGCTGGGGCTGTGGCGACAAAGAGGGTTATGGCTATGGCTACTGGCAGATCCACTATTGTTTGTAGGGTGCTGAAGAAGGGTATCTCGATAAATCCGAAGAAGTTTGTAAGCAAAAATAGAAGGATTATGGCTATTAAGCTGCTTATTCCGAAAACCTTGTAGGGCCTTGTCTCGACGAACGGGGCTTTCGGCTGCATGCTGTGGGCCAGGTAGATGAACATTAGGGAGAGCATGGGTGTGAAGAGGTAGGTGTATAGGATTATGCCTGAATACGAGGAGATTCCGGAGCTGTAGATGGATTCTACGCTGAAGAGGATGTAGAAGCAGAGCGACATCAAAACCATTATTATTATGAAGGTTTCAAGGAGCATTCCAAGCCTTTCAGCTGCAGCCTTAACCCGCATGGCCCTCGTTTTGAAAATGTCTTCAGCTTTTCTTTCTAGAAAGTGGCCTATATCCCCGCCAATTATTACTGTTGAGGCGTAGCCTGCTAGAAAGTCTCTGAAAATGTCAAGGGGGTTCCTTTTGGCAGCGTTTTCTATCGCTGTCAGGGGGTCTATTCCGAAGATTTCCACGTCTTTTATGATTTCCCTCGCTTCGCTCCGCATTGCAGGCATCAGGTCGACTTCCGCCAGCCGCTTGAAGCTTGTGTAGGGCGCTATGCCGCCTGAGGCCATGACGCTGATGTAGGCGGCGGCGAAGGGCATTTCCCTTTCAAGGTTGCTCGCCCTGTCGCTGGCCCTTGAAAGGGGTAACAGCATGAACCCTATCATGACGTAAAAGGGGAGGGGTACAAGGAAGATTGCAGGGATGAAGGCGTAAAAATAAAGCACTAGTAATGAGATTATAACTATGGGGATGGTTAACGTCGCCACAAAAATCATTAGGGAAACGTATGTTTCGGGGTAGATTTTGATTTTGGCCCTTTCCAAGTGGTCCTTAAACGAAACTACATGTTTTAGGAAGGTTGGGGCTATTCGTCCGAAGATGCGGAAGGACCAAGCTTCAAGGGTTTCCAGCAACGGCAACAGGCGTCACCTCCTCTCCTTGGACAACTTTTTCGTAGTTTCCTTGGTCAACTTTTTCATAGACTTGTTTTGGCCTTGCATAGTATTCGGCTATGATTGCAGCTACGTCCCTATAACTCCTAATGTTGCGTTCCCTCATCCAGTGTAGGACTTTTTTACGCTTCTCTATTTCGTCGAAGATTTCCTTCTTGTCCATGCCCAGACGTTCACAGATTCCCGAAAGCATTATGCTCTTGTTTAATGCGGACTCGTGTTCGTCGTGGATGGGGTTCCATTTGAAAACGGCTCTGTAGTCTCCGTAGTCTGCGATTTCGTTGACGTTTATCACCCTCCTGAAGATTTTCCTCTCTCCGGCTTTCGTTAGGTGAACCCTTCGGACGGATAAGACTATGTTCATTAGGGGGATGTAGGCTGGGGCTATGTCCATGGGTTTCTGGGTGAGCCTTTTTATGGCTGAGTCAAGGTTTTCAGCGTGCATTGTGCACATGCCGCCGTGGCCTGTTGCCAATGCTTGGAAAAGCACGTAGGCTTCTTGGCCTCTGACCTCGCCTACGATTAGGATGTCTGGGCGGTGCCTCATGGAAGTTTTAACGAGGTCAAAGAGGGTTACTTCGCCCACTGTGCTTCCGCCCAAACCGTAGCTTTGCCTTGCGATTAGAGAAACCCAGTTTTCGTGGGGTAGGTTGAGCTCCGCTGTTTCCTCTATCGTTATTATTTTGCTTCCGGGCTTGATTAAGCAGGCTAGGGCGTTTAGGGCTGTGGTTTTTCCGGCAGCTGTTCCGCCTAGAACCATTATGGAGGCTCTGTTTTCAAGGCATACCCAGAAGTATGCAGCCATATCCTCTGAGAATGTGCCCATGTTGATTAGGTCTATTATAGAGTAGGGATCTTCCCTGAACTTTCTAATTGTGAAGGCTGTGCCGAAGGGGGTTATTTCTCTTCTGTAGCATACTGCCAGCCTGTGTTTGCCTGGCAGTGATGCGTCTACTATGGGAAAAGCTGAGCTTACGTGTTTTCCAGCCATGTGCACAAGTTTTACAACCATGTTGTCGAGCTCCTCGTCGCTTTCGAAGACTAGGTTTGTCTCGATGCTTTCGTAGTTTCTGTGCCAGACATAGACGGGTTTTTGAACGCCGTCGCATGATATGTCTTCGATGTTTGGGTCCCGCATTAGGGGGTCGATCCTGCCGAAACCAACCAAGTCCCTTTCAGCGTGGTAGAGGATTTTGTACCATGATACGTCGGGAAGCCATCCTAGACTTATTCTATACTTGTTCACGATTCTTTTGGCCTGTTCGGCGAAGAATTTCCTAGGGTCGGGGATTTCCTCCTTTGGAGCTTCTATTTCTGCCAAAAGGATTTCCAATATACGGTTGTAGACTGCCCTTTCAAGATTGTCTAGTTGAAGCTCGTCCAGTATGTATTTATATTCGCCCGTTTTTGGATTTTGCACAATGGCGACGTGGGCGAAGGGCTCATAAAGGGGGTACCTCTCCACAACCTTGAAGCCTTTTGGGATGGGTTTTGGGGGTGGAGGGGGTATAGCAACCTGTTTCGGCTTTCCAAAATGGAGTTTTTCTCTTAAACCAGCCAGTTTATCTTTTAGTTGGAGTTTTGGCATTATGTCTTCTCCTGTGTTTGCGTTACATGTGTGACAATTAATTATTAAGTATCACGTCTTATTAAATACTACTTCCCCAGAAAATAAACGTTACTGTGTAACAGCAACATCCTATAAAGATGTGGAAGGCGTTTAAAACCAGCCTAGAAGGAAGGGGTTTGTTTCTTTCTCCTCTTTTATGGTTGTGGCAGGGCCGTGGCCCGGGTAAACTTTTAAATGATCTGGGAGGCTTGTCAGCCTTTTTAGGCTGTTCCTCATCTCCTTTTGTGAGCTTCCTGGAAGGTCAACCCTTCCTATGGAGCCTGCGAACAGGGTGTCTCCCGTGAAAACTTCTTCTCGGCCTATTAGGCATATGCTTCCTGGGCTGTGGCCGGGGGTGTGCATGACTTTTAGGGCTGTTTCACCTATGACAATTGTGTCGCCTTCTTTGACGAGTTTGTCCGCTGGGGGTGTATTGATGTTGAAGCCGAAGGCCCTGGCGAACCTTCTTTCAGGCTCCTCAAGCATTGGGGCGTCATATTCGTGGATGAGTATGGGTATGCCGTACTCTTCCTTCACTATTCCGTTCCCACATATGTGGTCTGGGTGGCCGTGGGTGTTTATAATGTATTTTGGTTTTAGACGGTTTTGGCTTATATACGCGAAGACTTGTTGGGCTTCTTGGCGGGTGTCGAACCCAGGGTCGATGATTATGGCTTCCCCTGTTTTGGGGCATGCTGCCACATAACAGTCTGTGAGGAGTTTGCCAACCATGAACATTTCCGTCAACATTTGGGGTCAACTGGTGAAGGGACTAAAAACCTTATAAACTTTGTTGTAGGCCTGGGCTTGTCATATTTCAACCAATTTTGTTTTCGCCCTGTATAGTTCAACTTTTTCGGGGGTTTGCACGTGGATTTCGAAGGGCTCTCCTATTTGGGCTTTCCATAGTTCAGCGTGGACTTCCGCCGGGGGCAACCTTGTAACTACAAGTATATCTATGTCGCTTGAGTATGTATAGGTTCCTTCGGCCACCGATCCGAATAGGTATATTTGGGCCTGCGGGTCGAGTTTTTTAACTACCCTCTTTATGGTTTCAAGTTTTTCATGTAGGTTTTTGAAAGCTTTTCGCCTTTCTAATGCGGCTTTGACGAGAATATCACCACACATTTTTTATTATCTCCCTAACCGCTTTTGCAAGTTTCTCCAACTCCTCTTTTGTGAACTCTCTTGTTATGTATCTTGAGGTTATGTAGGCGTCTTCAAGCATGCCAAGCTCCAAAAGGTAGTTTTCAATCACCTTTTTTATCTGGATTTTCTTTTCTTCTGAAGCCAGCTCGGATAACATTTTTAGGAGGGTTCTTACGCTGTGGGTTCTAGGATAATCTATTCCTTCAGCCAAGAGCTTAGCCTTCAAATGGAGTTGGAGGGCTTGTTCTAGGCTGAAGGCTGCCAGGTCGTAGAAGCCTCTGCTTGTTTGGAATTCTGCTGTCTCCAGAAAGTTTTTCGAACGTCGGATCAGGCTTTTTATCTCCTCTTCTCTGGTCAAAGGTTTTTCACTGTGCAAAATGTAGAAGGGTTAAACCCCAATATAAGCGTAGTTTTAAAGCGGAGTTTTAGCATGTTTGTCCTAAAGGATTTTTATTCCCTCTTCCCTTATGGTTTTTATCCATTTCGTCTTCTCGTAGTTTTCCAGTTCACTTCTTGGGATTAGATGCAACTCTTTTCCTGGAAGTTTTATGCTTTTCATAAGGGTTTTGTAAACTTCGTTTTCGCTGATTTTTTCATTGTTGAATATTATTAGAAGATCTATGTCGCTTGCCGCCGTCTGGGACCCTTTCGCATAGGAGCCGAAAAGTATGACTGCCTCCAGTCCCAGTTTTTCACGCAGTTCTTTGGCGCTTCTGCCAACTTCTTCTATGACTTGTTCCTTGCTAAATTTTGGAAAGAATATTTTCGCAGAACTCGTATATTTTTTCTGCATATTCAATTAGGC
>JAWBZV010000053.1:0-5562 GCA_038865865.1 Bathyarchaeia archaeon
CTGGTTGTCCTTCAACTTGTGGAAGGATGTCTACTCCAACTTCCATCAGGTCTATATCCCCAGCTAGGAGGGCTGTCACAGTCTGTGTGAGGTCCATCATAACTCTTCTCAGGATACCGTCTATTCTAGGCTTGGATTCTACCTTCCAGTAGTCAGGCCTTGTTCTGAAGAAATACCATTGACCTTCTTCATAAGAATCGTATTGGAATGCGCTTGAGGAAATATGGTTTTCAGGGTTCCAGATGAAATCGTAGCTCATGGGATCCTGGATTTGAGACCATATGTGCTTTGGAATAGGCATAAACTGGCCGTATGTGTACATCCAATACGCGTATGGTACTCTTGTTCTGAATTCAACAGTGTGCTCGTCTACAGCAACCACCTGTTGAAGAATGGCGTTTGGCTGAACCCCTCCAGCTAGTGTTGTGCTTAGGTTCCATGTAAATTCTACGTCATAAGCGGTTAGGGGGGTACCGTCACTCCATTTAGCCCTTTCATCTAGATGAAATACGTATCTTGTGCCGTTATCAAGGATCTCCCAGCTTTTAGCCAGCCATGGAAGCATCGTCCCATTGTTAAGAACCAAAATCAGCGGTTCGTATAGAATGTAGATCCAGTCCCTCGCCAACCCAATGTCTCTAAATGTCATGAGGGGGTTGAAGGAGCTTGGTGTGGCGCTTGGAATAACGAGGATCTTCTCATACTGTCGCTGGCTTTTCACAGCGGGAACATTTACGGACGCTGCAGCCAACAGGATTAACAGCAGAATCAGGTATGCGCCTTTTCCCATTTTCATTTAAAGTTCCCCAGAACATAGAATAAATTCGAACTTAATATAAGGCTTTTGGTAACGATAAAAATAGCTTTGGAAACATTGCCTTTTCAACAAAACCCTTTAAAGTGTGCTGAAAAGTCCAAAGTGCTTGGTAGTTTTTTATCGGCCCCTTCTGAGCTGGGGGCTGAGAAACAGGGTCAAGCCATGGCTGAAGAACGAAAATCCACTTGCCAACGTTGCAAGAAAGATTCCTGGAGGGACGAGGGTCCACCACGCCCCGTAAATTATGGCGCCGCTTCCAAGCGAGCGTTGTATTATTCTTCCCCAGCTTATGATTCTGGGGTCTGTAACGCCGAGAAAAGCTAGGCCCGCCTCGGCCATTATTGCGCCGATTGAGCTTCCAACCATGCTCGCCATTATTATCCCAATAAGGTTTGGGAGGATGTGAATGAACATGATGCGTTTGCTGCTTGCGCCCGTCGCGCGGGCAGCCTCGATAAACGGCGCCTCTTTTATGGCCAGTACTTGGGCGCGTATTCCCCTAGCTAGCCCCGGCCAGCCTAGAAAACCAATGAGTATGACTATGTTTAATAGGCTTGGGCCTACGTATAGCGCCAGGAGAATTGCGAAGGGCAACATTGGTATTATCAAGAACACGTCAGTAATCCGCATTAAAACTGTATCTACTACGCCCCCAAAGTATCCACTAACTGTTCCGATGATTGTTCCCAAAATCGTAACAATTACCGCCGCGGATATTCCTACGATGAAGGCTACTCGAGACCCGTGTATGAGTTGGGAGAGTACATCTCTTCCGGCATCGTCTGTTCCAAGCCAGTGTTGGGGGCTTGGAGGTTGGAATGGCTTCGTTAAAAATGTTTCGGTAGGGTCGTATGGAGCAATGTAAGGTGCCCCTATAGCCATGATTGCAAATGCAATCACTATGATTAATCCGGCAAAACCTAATTTGCTGGCTCTTAGTATGCGCAAGAACATTTTTAAACTTTGCCAATATTTAGCCGTCCTTTTCATCCGACATCACTTCATTACTAACCTTATACGTGGGTCAAGCCACATGTAAACAAAGTCTGCAACGAGATTAGCGATCAGAGTTATAGCTGTCATAAGAACAAAGATTCCTTGGACGAGGGGATAGTCTCGGGCGAAAAGCGCTGCGCCCATAAGTTGGCCCAGGCCAGGGTATGAGAAAACAGTTTCAACAAATATTGATCCCACTATCATGCCACCTAATCCGGCGAAAACTCCGGTAACAAGTGGGAGCATGGCGTTTCTGGAAGCATGTTTAATCATTATGGTCCTCTCTGGAAGACCCTTAGCCTCTGCGGTTTGAATGAAGTCTTCGCCTAAAATCATTAACATATTGTTTCGCATGAGGAGGGCCTCGCCGAAAAATGAGAAAATGGCGAGGGTGAGGATTGGCAAGGCGGCATGGTAAAGGGCATCTGAAATGAAATTCAAGTCAAAAGGACTTGAGTAGACTGCGCCTGGTGTCAAAGCGCCGCCACGTGGAAATATTGGAATGTAATATGAAAAGATCAGTAGGATGACTGAACCTAGCCAGAAAATTGGAAGGGCCACAGAAGTGAGACCTAGGAACTGTAACACTACGTCTAGTTTGCTTCCTCGCTTCCATGCGGCTAAAACGCCTACGAAATATGCTATGAGGAGGGATAAAATCCTAGATGGAATCATTATGAATAACGTCCAAGGAAGCCTCTCCATCATTACGGCCCAAACTTCACGGGGGAAGAAGCTCCAGGAAACCCCTAAATACCCTGTGAACGTATTGCGTATAAACAAAACGAACTGCTCCGCATATGACTTGTTAAGTCCGAAACGGTCTACGAGCTGATTTCTCAGGTCCACATACGTTGTCCCAGGCTGTAGTCTTCCACCCAGAACATATCGGGTAGGATCGCCTGGCATTAAACGGGGGACGGCAAAAATAACCGCAAGAGCTATAATGAAAGTTATTATAAGATGAAACACCCTTTTTGCAATATAACCCAACATGCTATAATCTTTTCCGTTTGAACGTGATATAAATTTTGCGGTATGCTTAAAAAATAACTAACAAAAGGGGAGTATTTTAAGGATTATGTTAGCTTATTGATTTATATTTCCAGCAGGCGACGGATCTTCCACCGTTTATTGTTTCCATCGGAGGCTCCTTTGCCCTGCATGTCTGGTCAGCGTATGGACAGCGTGGATGGAACCTGCAGCCTTGAAGGGACATCAAGGAGCTGTCAAGTTCACCTACTTTAGGCGGCAGGGCTATTTTCGTTTTGGGATCTGGGACGGGTACCGCTGAAACTAGTGTCTTAGTGTAGGGGTGGAGGGGTTCTCCAACAATGGATTCGGTTTCTCCCTGCTCCATAACCTTGCCTTGATACATAACGACGATTTTATTGCTCACATACCTTGCTAAAGCCAAGTCGTGGGTTATGAAGAGATATGTCAAGTTAAACTTTTCCTTTATATCCCTAATTAAGTCTAATATTTGGGTTCTCACAGTTGCATCCAGCAGCGAAACCGGTTCATCCATAACCACAAATTTCGGATTCAAAATGAGGGCTCGGCATATTACCACACGCTGTCTTTGGCCTCCGCTTAACTCGTGGGGATACTTGTTTAAGAAGAGTTCTGGGGGGTTCAAGCCTACAGACGTTAACATTTTAGTAATTACTTCTTTCCTCTCCGACGGATTGTAAAGCTTATGAATTATCAAGGGCTCCTCAAGCGCTTTCATAACATTTTGCCTTGGATTAAGCGCCGCATAAGGGTCTTGGAAAGTTATCTGCATCTTTCTACGAACCTTTTTTAGTTCTTCGCCCTTCAAGTTTGTAATGTCCTTTCCCTCAAAGAGGATTTTACCCGAAGTAGGTTCAATTAGGCGTAGTATCACTCTTCCAAGGGTTGTCTTGCCGGACCCGCTTTCGCCTACAAGGCCGACGGTGTCACCCTCCTCGATCTTTAAGTTAACGTCGTCAACAGCAGGTACATACTTGAGTTTCTCTTTGAAGTATCCAATTACTCCCCTTCGAACAGGAAAGTACTTCTTAAGATGGACTGTTTCGATTAATGTTGCCATTTACCTTCCCTTCTTCCTAGGTTCACCATAAAGGTGACATACAACATAATGTCCAGAGCCAACCTGCGTGATCTCAGGTTCTACTTCACGACATATAGCCATCGCATGGGGGCAACGGGGATGGAAAGCGCAGCCTTTTGGCAAGTTAATCAGGTTTGGAGGCTCCCCGGGCAGTGTGCGAAGAGGCTTTTTGGGACCTTTAACGCTTGGAAAGGCGTCGATGAGGGCTCTAGTATAGGGATGTGCAGGCTTACTGTATATGGTTTCAATGTCAGCATTTTCCACCATTTTACCCGCATACATTACGGCCAACCTATCACATATTTGCGCGAGAATTGAAAGGTCGTGGGAGATCACCATCAAACTTAAGTTCCGCTGTTTCTGAAGGTCCTTTAATAACGTGAGTATTTGAGCTTGAGTTACAACGTCTACGGCGGTCGTCGGTTCGTCAGCAATTAACATTTCTGGGTCGCAAGAAAGGGCCATAGCTATAAGCGCACGCTGCCTCATGCCGCCGCTAAGTTCGTGGGGGTAACTGCGGAAATTGGAGCTGCTCAAGCCTACGGACTCGAGTAACTTAATTGTTTTATCTTTAGCCTCTTCCTTGCTGACCCCCAGGTGGGTCCTGATTGCTTCAACAATTTGTGTTCCAATTGTGTAGACGGGATTAAAAGCGTTTAAGGCTCCTTGGAAAACCATGGCGATTTTGCACCAACGGATTTTCCGCATTTCCTTAGGCGATAGGGGTATAAGATCTGTTCCTTTGAAAATTATCTTGCCGTCAATTATGCGTCCTGGAGGTTTTATCAGTTTCAAAATCGACAACGCAAGAGTACTTTTCCCGCACCCTGATTCTCCAGCCAGCCCAAGACATTCGCCTTGATTTAATTCTAAACTTACTCCGTCAACAGCTTTTACAACGCCGAACTCAATGAAATAATGTGTTTTCAGTCCTGAGATATTTAATAGCTGGGTCATTATAGTCTACCTTTTAATGTCTATTTTAGTTTATATATTTTACTTTTTGGGTTCAGCGGGGAGCTTTATTACGTGCGGCAAAAAGCAGTGACTTTAAATATGTTATGAAGGTTAAGGATAAGGATAGCTGTCTCATGATTTTTATACAGGAGGTTGTAAAAACTTGGGATTAGAAAATCTTCTTAAAGCAAGCATGCCGGACAGCATGATTCAACGGGGATTAACGGTTTTCAAAGAAAGGTATAAGCCACTGAGAATACTTTTAGAGCAAAGAAGGGTTCCGCGAAAAGGTCTTCCTGACGATCTGATAAGGACTTTTATCTTGTTCTTATCCTCGCTGGACACGGATAAAGATCCAAAAGCATCCCGTGTTGGTGAAAGAGAAGCAAGGGTAATTTCAGACCTTCTTTCAGAACTTTCAGGCGGTTTTAATCATGGTGTTGGACGGGCTGGTGACCTAATTTCTCCACAACCGAAAGCTCCTGGAAGCTCATTACTATACTTTATTGCTAATAGGTTGGCGTTAGACGCCTTGAGGAATTTTGGTTTACCAAATATTGAAAATGCTGTTGTTTTGCCTGTTGCAACAGGCATGGCGCTGGCTCTTGCTTTAAGCGTTGTCAGAGAGAAAACTGGTAAAACTGAAGTCGTCTACCCGAGGGTGGATCACAAATCTCCCTTAAAGGCTATAAAGCTT
>JAWBZV010000054.1:0-5344 GCA_038865865.1 Bathyarchaeia archaeon
TTTTCAAAATGCTCTTTAGCGGCCATTGCAGATTCTTGATTAACACCACCTATGTACTTTGTCCAACGCTTCAATTCCCACTTCATATACTCTAAGCTTTTGTGGACGCCTCTAACAGGCGAATGCGCCACAAGACAAGCACCGTTAACTCGCCCATAAACCTCTAAAGTCGTGCCGGGCGCAACCGTACTGTTGATAATCACCAGCTTGGGCTTAAAACGCTCCACATAGTCGGCGACGTTTTCTACAAACTCGTTTTTGTCGTGACATGGAATACAAATATGTATAACGTCAAATGCATTTGGCATAGCGTTAGATTGCCCAATATTTCGCATTTTCTCCTTGTCTAAATCGTAACCATAGACATCAAACTTTCTGCTTTCTTTTAAAAGCTCAAAGAGTGGTCGGCCGACCTCGCCTAAACCCACAACCAAAACTTTTTCCGTGGTCATTCCTAAAACCTGCCATTTCTGTTCTAGAAAACCAAGTTTACCAAACTATTTATTTAAGCTTCGCATACCAACATGCGAGGGTAATAAACCATGAACGTGTCGTCAACTCCTAAAATGGGCATGGGCGTAATAGTAGGCAAGAACGTTCAATTCGGCAGAGATGTCACAATCTGGAACTATGTGGTGATAGGCGATGATACACGCATAGGTGATGGAACACGTATCGGCAGCTTCTGCGACATCGGCAGAAATGTTGTGATAGGAAAAAACTGCATAATACAAGCACATGTAACCATATCAAACGAATGCCAAATAGGCGATAACGTTTTCATAGGTCCAAACACAAGCCTATTGAATGATAAATTCCCCCACAGCAAGTGCTTAACTCCGTCGGTAATAAAAAACAACGTGGTTATAGGTGGATGCGTAACAGTACTCCCAAACGTTACGGTACACGAAAATGCCGTAGTAGCTGCCGGAAGCGTAGTGACAAAGGATGTGCCGCCTAACACCGTAGTCAAGGGGGTCCCCGCAAAGCCTATGATGACGCGGCAGGAATACGAGACTAAAAGGAAAGAGTTCATTGAAGCGCGAAGGAAGCCTTCGATTATTTAGCCAAACTCTCTACGGTTTTTAAAATTACATCAACGGGATTTTCAAGTTTCGCTAAAAGGCTTTGGACGTCTCGTTTTTGCCCCAAAACCTTCTTCGCAAGGGCGAAGACGGAGGAAATATCCGCTTTAAATATGGGAAAACCCCTTTCAGCCAGATAATCATTCACATATTGCTCTTCAAAAACGTCAACAACAATCGCCGGTGTTCCCTGTAGCGCTGCTTCACGAGTGATTGTTCCGCCAACCCCAACAAAAAGGTCTGCTTGTGCTACAAGACTTGCGGAGTCTACAAAACCTTCTGGAACCGCTAAACCTTTAATGCTTTTTCGGCGGTATCTTGGAAGGAAGACAACGGTGCCCAGCTCTGTTAATTCTTTGGCTAATTGAATTGAGGAAAACTTCCTTTTCGCATAAACAGCTTTTTCCTCCATTTCTCTAACCACTATGGTTGGCTTCCCAAAATCGTATTTAACCGTGGGTTTGAAACCCTTGATCCATGCAACCTCGTCCACCCCATCAAATTGGACTATTTTCCCTTTAACATTGTATTTTTCTAGAGCTTCTCTTGGAATGGCTTTCGATGCAACGATAAAGTCTGCAAGGGGCAAGGTTAGTCTATGCACTGCATCAGCGTAAATGGTATCTACAGTTGTGACCGTTGGAATCCTCAAGCCGAAGGCAACTCGTATTTGATCCACAGAGCCATGAGAAATCGCAAGGTCTGAAGGATTTTTCGCGAAAATCTTGCAGAACTCTAGTTGGCGTTGAAGTCCTTCCTTAAGCCTAGACGCCAACGATTTCGGGTTATATTTTCCAACGACAAGAAAATTTTCACTTAAAAGTTCTACAAGTGGTATGGTGTCGGGGTGTTTCCGCGTTGTTAATATGACTTCATGTCCTCTTTCTCGCAATTTCTTGGCTATGGCAACGCCGTACCGCACATGTTTTCCGGTGCAAGCATCATACCATATGCGCATTACTCACACCAACAGTACATTTTGCCTAAAATGTTGCCATCCTTAACCAGCTTTGCGGGCGCATCTATGTGGCGTATCCAGTAAACATTTTCTGGCAGGATATTGTATTTTGGGATTTCTGGAATGCTTTCCTTATAGGCGAGTTTAACATACAAGTATGGAATGTTTGCGTAGTAATCGTTCCGCAATATTTTGCTGGCATAGGAAAAGAAGTATGAAGTGGTAAACATTCTTGCGGCGTTAATCTCTGTGACGCAGGGAATTCCCTCTTTGTTTTCTTTTAGGTCTACACATGCTATTCCATTAAAATTTGGGTCTATGGCTGAAACAGCCTCGGTGGCAATCCTGTTCACTTTTTCATCGTGAATTGTTCTTTGAACGGCTGGTGTACCCGTTATCCCTGATGGAGCAAGGTGCGGATAGATATATTCAATGCGTTCTCTAGCCATGGAAGTTACAAGCTCTCCATCCTTCCAGAGGCTATGGAAGCCTATGTTTCTTCCGGGCAAGTGTTCTTGGGCTATGAACTCCCAATTCATGCCACGTTTTCTCCAGTAGTTAACCCATGAAAGGGCGGTTTCCTCATCGTGGGCAGGTGTGCTTCCTCTGCCCCCGGCACCGTGTCTAGCTCTAATCCATATGGGGCTTCCAAGCTCCTCAAATGCTTTAGAGACATCTTTTTCGCTGCAAATTTTCACAGTTTTAGCTGTTGGCACTCCCTTTTTTAGCCAAATTTCTGTGGATTTCAGCTTGTCCTGGCAGGTTTTAACGGTTTTTTTAGATGGTAAAAACAGATTTGCCTCAATTTTTTCACGGTTTTCAGAAACGACAGCTACTTCAACATCTGTCTGAGCGTGCAAAAACTCGATTTTTTCTCTTAGAATTATCTCGTTAAGCCTATCAATGTAATCTGCTTCTTCTGCCCTAGGCACAAGATATGTTTTGTCTGTAGGCGATAAATAGACGAAATGGGTGTTGGCCTCCGTTCCAACAATAAAGATTTTTTCCGGTGTAAGACGAAGCGACATCACAAAATTCACGCCAGCCGGTCCACCAGCTCCTGTAGCCATAATCCTTTTCACAGCATCACCCATAAACTCGCAACTCTCATATAAGACAGGTTTAATTTATTTCTATCCATGTAAAAACCAAAAAGGGCCGGTCGTCTAGTTGGTTAGGACGCAGCCCTTACGAGGCTGAGGTCGCCGGTTCAAATCCGGCCCGGCCCATCCACAAGCTTGTTTTACATGCATTTAAATGGTACCTTGACCAACTTGATGGTGCCAAGTGCAAACAAGAGATCCCAATAACAAAACCTTGCTAACAAGTCTAGTCCATCACCGATGAGGCGATAAAACGTCTTAAACGTTTTGATATAGTGCGGGGGGTGGGATTTGAACCCACGAACCCCTACGGGACAGCCGTTCTGCGAAAGCTTTTGCTTCTCCTCAGGGCTGCGCCTTTGGCCAGGCTTGGCAACCCCCGCACGTGCGCCGTTTATTTTCTAGTTTGTGGGGGTGGAATTAAGTTTTCCCTTTTGTTAGACAAGTTCTCGGAAGTCTTCTTTTATTGTTGTTAACACCACGTGGGTGTTTGTCCTTTCTACATAAGGCATCGCTAAGAGTCTTTTTGCAAATTTGCTTAGCTCTTCCCTATTCTTGAATTTGGCAATTATTATAGCGTCTATTAGTCCGGTTACGTCGTAGACGCAGCATACGTTGGGGATTTTTGCAACTTCGTTTTCTACTTCTAACAGGCGACCTTTAGAAACTGTCAATTCGACTACGACCGTTAACTCGTAGCCAAGCTTCTCATGCTCAACAAGAGTGGTATATCCCTTAATCACGCCGTTTTCTTCGAGCCTCTTGATTCTCGAAAGCACTGTGCTGGTTGAAATGTTGCATTGTTTTGCAAGCTGCCTCGACGAAGCCCTGGAGTCCAAAGTTAAAGCCCGCAAAATTTTAAGGTCAATGTCGTCGAGGGAAACATCCTTTTTTACGTTTGTCTGCCTAATCTTTCCGTCAAAAAAATCATCGTAGACATTTGTACGATCCAACTTCAGTTCACCTCCACATGTTTTACATTTGTTCAATAATGAACATTTACTATTTAACATTTGTTGCTATTTTTATTGAAAAGCCTTTTATATTTACGGTTTAAACAGTTTTTGCCGTAAAAATAATGTGTGAATGACATGCGACGCCTACAAAACAATGCAAGGCGAAACATTGAAGTGTGCTTCAAACTTATGGAAAACGCGGAGCATGTTCTGCTACATTTTACGGATTTACTGGGTTACCTCAGAGGGAGAACAATTCCCGTAGATGAAGTGGAAAACGCCATAGTTGAGGGTGTTGGTTTTGACGGGTCATCCTTGATTGGTGGAGTGGGTATAGAAGAGAGCGATATGATAATGAAACCAGACATAACCACTTTCACAGTTTGCCCCTACTACTTTTATGACAAAAGTGTTGTCAGCTTCATATGCGACATTTACACTCCAGAAGGAAAACGTTTCGAAGGTGACTCCCGGTACATTTGCCAGAAAAGCCTTGAAAAAATGCGTGCCGAAGGATATGAGCCTACAGCTGCGGCGGAACTAGAATTTTATTTAGTGCAGAAAACTTCTGATGGAAATTTTAAACCCATTGAAAATCATTTGCTAGATAGGCAGAGGTATTTTGATATAGCACCGGGCAGAGATCTAACTGAAAACTTTAGGTTGGATCTGGCTAATGCGCTCTTCACCATGGGGATAGACGTTGAGCGTGAACACCACGAGGTTGGAGCAGCACAGAATGAGATCACATTTAGATATGCGGATCCATTGACAACATCGGACAACATTGTTCGGTATAAGTTCGCAGCTAAAGCAGTAGCTGATAGAAAATATAGCTGGATAGCTACTTTTATGCCTAAACCATGGTTTGGAAAGCCGGGAAGCGGCATGCACATCCACCTCGGACTTTTCGACGTAAAAACGGGAAGAAATCTATTCTATGACAAGAATGGATACGCCTACCTATCACAGAAATGCCGCTATTTTATAGGTGGAATCCTTGAGCATGCAAGCGCCTTATGCGCCATCGTAGCTCCAACAGTTAACAGCTACAAGAGGCTTGTGCCGGGCTATGAGGCTCCGGTTTACGTTACATGGAGTAGGAAAAACCGTTCAGCCCTAATAAGGGTGCCCGAATACTTTCCGGGAAAGGAGAATGAAGCGAGAATAGAGTTTCGATGCCCAGATCCACTATGCAACCCATATCTGGCTTATGTTGCAGTTTTTGAAGCTGGCATTGAC
>JAWBZV010000055.1:0-5091 GCA_038865865.1 Bathyarchaeia archaeon
CCCTCACGGTTTGTCCACGCGCCCAAAACAGAATTTGCATAAACTACCGCCGATGACTCAGCCCATGCAAGATGCGAATTTTTCCATGGCTCCCTAAGGTAGTACGGCGTGCAAGTATAAGATTGCTTAAATCCCATTTTCTTAAAGCTTCCGAGGATGCGTTGCTGGCTATCAAGCAACTCCCGCGGCAAACGTTTTCTCAAATGTTCTTGGTCAAAACTCAGAGGGTTCAGTGTGGCTTCAACTGTAGTCTTTCCGCCGGCCTTAGCCAAAGCCTCTATGAAGTCTGTGGGGGCTTCGCCCAGAGTCTTATATGAAACCCCAGAAACATGCGCGGATTCTATTGGAATAAGCTTCTCCGCATCGAAAAGTTCGCCGAGCTTAACAAGAATTCTCATGCAAATCTGCTTCGCCCAGCCATGCTCACCATCGTAAATACGCTCATCTTCGCTTGTCAAATACATCTTCCTACCCTCTTTTCAAAATTTTAACCAAACCATTGAAGGCATCAACCTCAACCATATCGCCTGTCCTTATTTGACTGATGTCCACACAGTCAACCATCGGTATGTTTGATATAACAGCCCCCACAACAATAACAGGGTCTGCCCTCTCATTAACTATGGCTTTAGGAGCCACCTTATTTTTAGCCAAAGTATACATTACGTAACTTCCGACAGTTGAGCCATGTCCATGGGGGAAACATAAAATTTTGCCCTTTATACACTCACCACAGAGATCATGTTTCTGTTCCACAACTTTTCCCGTTTTTGGGTCTACATCCCCCAAGAAGCTTATGGGCTTTGATGAAACGAGGGCTTCGGCTTTACATCGCCCCTCCACTATTCGCCGTCCCTTTAATATCACGCACCCCATCCTGCGCCCCCTTTTCAGTAGGATATTTTTGCCGAGTATGGTATTTCGCCCAAAACTTCCGAGGCTGCCCTGCCAACGCTTCCCCTATACTTCTCGTCTGTGTATACGCGAAGTATATTTATGAACCCCTTTAAAACTTCAAATACGCCTGAAATTTCACTTAGACGTTTTAACTCTTTCCTTCCGTCATGGGTTCTGCTAAACACGGGAATCTCCATAGGCTCCATCATCATTGAATGGTGGTATGGCACAGAAGGCACTGTTGGAACATCTATCACTATGACTTCCGGATCCACTTTAGCATTCTTTGCTATTCTATTCCTTATTTGATTGCGGAATTCTTCAGCGCTGAAAATGTTGGAAACAGTTTTATCCTTAACGTAGAAAGTTTGCTCGTAAGCGCATTTAAGCATCCTTCGCCTTTCAAGATTTTTGATGATGGGGCTTGACTTTTTACAGTTTTTAAGCATAGTCCAAACAGTGTAATCGTCCATTGCAAGATATTCTTCAGGAGTTTTGAAGCTTGTAAGGCCTAGTTCTTCATTTGCTCTCTCAAGGGCTATGGCAAGCATTATTTGAGCTGCTCTGCCGACTCGATGAAAATATATGCTTTTAAACGACTCGATTCGGGCTATTATGAAGGCTTCCAAAGTTGACAAGGCTCCCATGTCCACCGCCAAGTTTCCGTCCAAAACATCAAATGTTTGGATTAAACGGAAAATATCCACGAAGCCGTACTCAGCGCCAGTATGATAAGTGTCTCTAACAACAAAGTCCAACTTGTCCACATCTATTGAACTGCTTATTATTTGGCTTAGAAAGGCCTTCTCGCCCTTGCCAAGACCACCCACTGCGAGGGCAGCTATTTCTTCAGCCTTATATCCTAAACTGCCAATCACGTCTTTCAATTCACTGTTTTTGATTATCCACGCAGTTATATCCTCGTGAGTTTTACCGAGCTCCCTCGTTAATAAGTGCTCAAAAACGTGGGAGAACGGTCCATGTCCAACATCATGAAGCAAAGCTGCGATTTTCACTTTTTCAGCCTCTTCTCGGCTAATTATTTGTGCAATGTTGGGGTTCTCGGTGACTTTGCTCGCTAAGTGCATAACACCTACCGAATGCTCAAAACGCGTGTGGTTTGCCCCTGGATAGACGTACTCTGCACCAGCTAACTGGCGTAATCTGCGAAGCCTCTGGACAGGATAGGAATCTATGACTTCTTTATCCCTTTCAGATATGTAGACGTATCCGTAAACTGGATCCTTTATTTCGCCCCAATAACCTTTAATCATAAATTGTTCTCCAAGCCTTTGTAAAATTATTAATCTACGCCCACTTATAATGTCTAATGTCAAAATGCTGGTGGCTTAATGGAGAGAAAGGGCTTTTTCATATGCGTCGAGGGGTTAGATGGTTGTGGAAAAACAACGCAGGCGAAGATGCTTGTAAGCAAGTTGAAGAGAATGGGTTATGACGCGCTTTACACCGCTGAGCCCAGCCGTGGAAAAATAGGAATTTTCATTCGTAATTACTGTTTACATGGAAATGACCGTGTTCCAAGCGTTGTCGAAACGTTACTTTTCGCCGCAGATCGTTTTGAACATGTAGAAAAGGAAATAAAACCTGCCTTAGCCGGAGGGAAAATTGTGGTTTCCGACCGCTACCTCTATTCCTCGCTCGCCTACCAAGGCGCAGCGGGACTCGACTTAGATTGGATCAGAAGGGTGAATGTGCACGCATTAAATCCAAATTTGGCAATTTTCATAGATGTTAAGCCGGAAACAGTTGTTCAAAGGCTAAAGCCTAAAAAATCAGTGATGGAAAACATTGAAACGCAGCGGAAAGTCCGGGAAGTTTACTTAAAACTTGTGAAAAACGGAGAGCTTGTTAAAGTGGATGGAAACAAAGGCAAGGAAGAGGTTGCTGGCGAAATCTTATCTATTGTGTTACGTTCTTTAAGAGGTTCGACAAGTTGAGTTCAAATCGCTTTCAAGGCTTTTTTAGGAAAGGATTCGTTTATTTTCCCAATTATTAAGTTTATAATGTCCTCAGGCAGCACATGCCTCGGGCCTCTTTCATGAAAAATTTGCACCTCCATAAAGTCCCTATCAAAGAGGAATCTAAGCATGTAATAGTCAAACTTTAATGGAGCGCACCCCTCATCTTTCACCCTATAGTACCTTATCGCACAGAAAAAGTCCATCACTTGCAGAGGCTTTCTATGCAGGCTTTCTAACACTTTTTCAGCTTCTTCCTGATCTAAATAGTTAAAACTCTCCGCCTCAGCTATTCCAAACTCAAATATGCTGATGCATTGGGGTATCGAGGGTTTTGCAACTTCGTTTAAGTTGAAGCTTTCTTTGTTTATTTTGTGGAGGGTTTGGATTATTGCATGTTGGAGTTTCTTGTTTGAGATTGATGTGGAGAAACGTGCGACCTTATGCACGTACTGCGGAAAGTTTTTGTAGAACCCAAGCATTTTAGACACGCCTTAAACTCTTTTTGCCTTTCTTATCTTTTCCAAGCTATCCAACAGTTCAGATAGGGTCGCGCTAAGTTTTTGCAGTTCATCAACACTGTTCTCTTGCTGAATTTTTTTCTGTATTTCTTGAATTTTTTCGAGCAGTAGAGCCTCCAAGTTTTCAAGTGCCATTGCGCTTTTAATCCTCGTCAGTTCCTCCTCTTCTTTCACGACTATAACTTTCTTTTCGCATTTTGCACACCACAAGTCGCCACTTTTCAGTCTAAAAATTGGCGACGCGCAAACTGGACAGGCCAACTCAGTAAGGGTTTGCCCCTGGCGAAGCAGATCAGCCATTCGCTTAATTGCTTGCTCTTCGCTACTTTTTCCGCTTGCCATTTTTAAACCCTAAAAGTAAATAGGTATAAAAGCCTATATAACTTGATTATTTTGAATTAAAGTGGTGGCCATCATGGTGCGGAAAAAGAAGATGGAAGAATATGAGGAAAGGATGAGACAAGCGATTGCCGTTCTAACAGAAGTTTCAGAGGACACCACAACTCCACGCAACATACGGAGGGCAGCAAAGGACTCTATTGACACTTTGCAGTCAACCGATCTCACCCCAGCGGTAAGAGCCTCCAACACAATATCCATTCTTGATGAAATTTTGCAAGACCCCAACATGCCGCCTTACACGCGAGTTAAATTATGGAATGTGATGAGCCTGTTAGAGGCAATAAAAGACTAACTAAGCATAAAGGCAAACATAAATTTGCAATTCGGTGAACGTCGTATGAAGATTCTGCATTACAGCGATGTTAAGGCTGAGAGTGCTGAGGAGGGGGCATATAAATTAAAAGTTAGGTGGCTTATCACAAAGGAAATGGGCGCTGAAAATTTCGCCATGAGGTTGTTCGAACTTGAGCCTGGAGGATACAGTCCCTTCCATAGTCATCCTTGGGAGCATGAAGTATTCATTTTGGAAGGCGAAGGTGTAATTATAAGCGACTGTGGACAGAGAAAAATTAAGCTTGGAGATGCAATCTTCATTCCACCCAATGAAAAACACCAATTTAGGAATAATGGCGAGAAAACTTTAAAGTTTCTATGCATGGTTCCAACAAAAGGTTAACAGAAAATTTTCAGCGAGAAAACGACTGCTCAAAATTGACCCTGATTTCCAAAAGTTTTGTCTATTGAGATTTTTAGATTCGTTAAGAATATATTTCTGTTGTTATATCTAGTTTTGGGTTTCAAAAGGAGAAAACCCCTTTGAAGTACGATGTGATAATTGTTGGAGCAGGTCCGGCAGGGATATTCTCAGCGTTGGAGATAATTGAAAAGGCAAATCTCAAAATTCTACTTATTGACAGAGGCCCGGACATTGGACAAAGAAAATGCCCGGCAAGCCGCGGATTCGGATGCATGAACTGCGAGCCATGCGGACTGCTTTCAGGATGGGGAGGAGCCGGAGCCTTCAGCGACGGCAAACTGACCCTGTCCACCGAGGTCGGCGGCTGGCTAAATCAGTATGTCTCAGAAAAAGAACTCAGCGCGCTGATAAATTATGTAGATAGCATCTATATGAAGTATGGAGCGCCTGAGAATGTTTACGGCGGGGACGTTGAAAAGGTTGAGGAAATCGAGAGGAAGGCTTCTTTAGCTGGGTTGAAGCTTGTTCAGCAGAAGATTCGCCACATGGGGACTGAAAGATGTGCTCAAACTTTGAGGAAAATGCGCCAAGAACT